>NZ_CP060084.1:978750-1305000 GCF_014211975.1 Teredinibacter haidensis | reverse complement strand
ACTGGCAACCCCGACTGATCCGGAGGAAGAAGCCAGAGACTAGCGATTAAAAACAATGCAAATGAAGCACCGGAATAACCCGACTGCACAACAATACTGCTTGGTTTGACTAGGAGCTGAAAAGCCAACCAACATAAGTGTGGCGCGCTATAGAAAATTACGCCACCAGATAACGCAACTATAAAATCGCTGAATTCTTGCCGTGCGCCAAGCATCGCCACTACTACCGAAAAGGCAACAGGAATTAAAATATGAAAAACTGCGATCTTGATTACGATGAACTCCTAACGCCGAGCTCACCGGCGCATATTGCGGAGAGCGTTTTTATGTAAAATGGAGCACCGCGACATACATAAAAACGAGCGTAGCAATATGCGTCCGAGTGCAGCGATTTGTTATGAGCTGGGTGGCACTTACTTTCTACAGCGCTCTTTGTGGAGCAAACGCGGAACTTTAGCCTATTAAAAACCCAACCAGTTTAAACTACTATTATTTTAGTTCGTACCTTCTTGATGAAGCCTTGAAGATGCGAGTCACCCACTTTTGTTTCGCAGTGAAATCTTAAACGGTGAACCAAGGAGCGAATGGTTTTGCTCTCACCTTATTCCAATGCTTTCTATTGTGACCACTTGGCTACTTTCTTGTGCCGAGTGAAACTATTTGTTCTTTCTCGACGATGGCACTTACTAAACTGCGAACTCTCAAATTTTGACGAACTCTAGAACGATATACAAATTATTTAAACCCGCCATAACGCCCGGCTAAGCCGCCGGAACGGAGTTGATTGTTTTGTGCGAGCGTAGCGGAAAAGCACAAAACGAGCAACGTAGTGGAGGTCGGCTTGAGCCGTTTGTTAACACCTGGCTATGAAACATGTTCAAGGCGCTTTCCTAGACCAACGACATTATCGTTGCCATAACCAATTGCAGCATAGAATGCGATAACTGCTTCATTCGTGGTGCGTACCTGCAAGTTGATTTTAGGGCACCCTTTATCTTTAATTCGCAACTCTACTGCCTGCATAATAGACTGTCCATAGCCTTTGCGTTGTTCCGAAGGCTTAACAGCTAGATAATTAATCCAGCCTCGATGAC
Organism: Teredinibacter haidensis; assembly: GCF_014211975.1. NCBI lineage: Bacteria > Pseudomonadati > Pseudomonadota > Gammaproteobacteria > Cellvibrionales > Cellvibrionaceae > Teredinibacter > Teredinibacter haidensis. Next base: position 1,303,906 of record NZ_CP060084.1, on the reverse strand, counting down.
CTTCATAACCACCCATTACAGTTGCTACTATTCCATTTTCATTGGTGCCAACCAGAAAAAGATCAGGGTCAACTTTAAGCTTTCGCTCTATATCTCTGGTTGGATTATTTTGTGGCACAACTAAGCCGCATTCTTCCCAAAGTAAAATGACGGAATCTTGATCTTCTTCGTTGTATACGCGTACTTTCATATGAGTGTTAACGTTTTGCTAAACGGCGCAGCTTGCTGCGTCCAGTGGAGGCCGTCTTTTTGGCCGGAACGATGTTTAAGCAATTTGTTATAAGCGGAACCGCACCGAACTCCCTAGTGAGTACCACAATACCTTACTCAAAGACCCTACTTCAATATTTTGGCTTAGCCGACGCAAAGATGGTTGAAACGAAGCCAAACAACCACCAACAAATTATTTACTAAGCCAAGCTATATTGTTGCTCTTTAACCATTTAGCTTGGCTGGCATAACTCGCACCGAGAACGAACACTCTTAACCTCAAATTATGGCGGCCGACAGGCGGCCTTTTAGCCTAAAAGTGACTCCACAAAACTCTCAGAAAACTCAGTGCTCAATTGAAACACGTAAAAACCTTACAACTAACTACGAGCGCTTATAACGCCTTTGTCATTTGCGTTTTGGTTGAAGTGGAGTTTTGGAGTAAAGTGGCGTAGCCACCCCAAAACGGAGCGTAGACCAAAACGTCAAATGGACAAACTTGTTACATTTATTTTTGCACTAACATATTCATAGAATTTATCGGGATCTTCAATTTGAGACACCGGAAATATATACGCATATGCGTTATCTAAAAACAGATAGATTGCATCGTTTGTTTTAGCCACGCGCTTAATGACACTCCAATTATGTTTAGCGGTATATCCAGAACCTTCGCTATGGATCGCGCTTTCGTCAAATTTGAAGCGATGCTCACCAATAAAGCTTCCCTTGTCAGAAGGTGCACACAATTTTTTAAATTTGATACCTGTTAGAATAAGCTGTGCATATATGAACACAAAGAAAAAAGACACAATCCCCGCTGTTGCCCAGCTGAATTCACTTTTACTCTGAAAAAACGAAAAAAACACGATGGCTATCCCGAACCACGAAACAAAATTAAACCAAAGGGTTTCATACCACATCTTTTTCGATTTACAGAGGTCTTTCTCCAAGTACGACTGAAACTTCTTCCAATCTTCTTTTTCGTATCTAAAAGTTTGCTCCATACTTCCTCTTAAATGTAACGTTTTGCTCACCTGCACATACTGCGGAGAGCGTTTTTGTGGAATAATGGAGCGCAGCGACAGACACAAAAACGAGCGTAGCAGTATGTGTCAGCGTGCAGCAACTTGTTAGGGCTTTGCCCATGTGGTAGCCGAGAGAGCCTTCTGAACAAAACTATCCAACTCAGGGAAGCTCTCCTTCCTAGACTCATTTTTTATAAGAAACACAAAGTCACGAGAATATGCCAACCAACTACGTTCCCACACGCCTTCGTAAAGATTAAACTTTTTAGTAACCGATGAAAGCTTAAACTCGCCAACACTTAGATACTCACTCCTTTCCACTTTTTTTACCACTTCTTCAAATGTCGCATTTTCAGGCATTCTAAATGGGCTTAATGTAATCAATTCCCCTGACGTTACTTCTTCAAAAATGATAGATAGTTCCGTACGCTTTACAGAAAAACCACTTTCTGTCTCTACTTCAAATTGTCCAACAGGCGCCTTTTCTGCAAAAGCGCATAAGGAAAAATATAATCCTATAAACAGTAAAATTGACTTCATGTATTTTGAGCCCTAACGTTGTTATAAACTGCACTTTTTATGTAATGGAATGTTGTGCAATTATGCCGCAGGCATGCACAACATGGAATGCAGTAAAAAGTGTCAGGTTTGATGACTTTGTTATAGCAAGGCAGCGTTCATACCTACAAACTTTCCCCATATATCTAACAAAGCCATCGCCGACAATAACGACCAAGCCATACCAAGCTACTGCCCGTCTAAACACTACAACCACTAAAAAAGGCTGAGCAACAGAACAACATCCAAACTGGAAAAGACTCGTAGTTAAATACCACCAACGATAAAGAAACTACGTTAGCGATGCCGAATCTCGCGAGTTACGATCCAACTGCTTAACCAAGCACCCTACGAAGTAAGGTAAGGGATACTTGAGGCTCATCTAAAAATATAAAATGCTAAAGACCGCTATAACGTTGTGCTAAACGGCGCAGCTTGCTGCGTCCAGTGGAGGCCGTTTTTTTGGCCGGAACGATGTTTAAGCAATTTGTTATAAGCGGAACCGCACCGAACTCCCTAGTGAGTACCACAATACCTTACTCAAAGACCCTACTTCAATATTTTGTCTTAGCCGACGCAAAGATGGTTGAAACGAAGCCAAACAACCAGCAACAAATTATTTACTAAGCCAAGCTATATTGTTGCTCTTTAACAATTTAGCTTGGCTGGCATAACTCGCACCGAGAACGAACACTCTTAACCTCAAATTATGGCGGCCGACAGGCGGCCTTTTAGCCTAAAAGTGACTCCACAAAACTCTCAGAAAACTCAGTGCTCAATTGAAACACGTAAAAACCTTACAACTAACTACGAGCGCTTATAACGTTTTGCTAAACGGCGCAGCTTGCTGCGTCCAGGGGAGGCCGTCTTTTGGCCGGAACGATGTTTAAGTAATTTGTTATAAGCGGAACCGCACAGAACCTGCTAGTGAGGACCACAATACCTTACTCAAAGAGCCTTCTTCAATATTTTGACTTAGCCGACGCAAAGATGGTCGAAACGAAGTCAAACAACCACCAACAAATTGTTTACTAAGCCAAGCTATATTGTTGCTCTTTAACAATTTAGTTTGGCTGGCATTACCCGCACCGGGAACGAACGCTCTTAACATCAAACTATGGCGGCCGACAGGCGGCCTTTTAGCTTAAAAGTTATTCCACAAAACTCTCAGAAAGCTCAGAGCTCAATTGAAAAACGTAAAAACTTTACAACCAACTACGAGCGCTTATAACGTTTTGCTAAACGGCGCAGCTTGCTGCGTCCAGTGGAGGCCGTCTTTTGGCCGGAACGATGTTTAAGCAATTTGTTATAAGCGGAACCGTACCGAACTTTCTAGTGAGGACCACAATACCTTACTCAAAGACCCTTCTTCAATATTCTGACTTAGCCCACGCAAAGACGGTAGGAACGAAGTCAAACAGCCAACAACAAACTGATTGACTAAGCCAAACTAAATTGTTGCTCTTTAACAATTTAGTTTGGCTGGCATTACTCGCACCGAGAACGAACACTCTTAATCTCAAACTATGGCGGCCGACAGGCGGCCTTTTAACTTAAAGGTGATTCCACAAAACTCTCAGAAAAACTCAGAGCTCAATTGAAACACGTAAAAACATTACAACCAACCACGAGCGCTTATAACGTTTTGCTAAACGGCGCAGCTTGCTGCGTCCAGTGGAGGCCGTCTTTTGGCCGGAACGATGTTTAAGTAATTTGTTATAAGCGGAACTGCACAGAACCTGCTAGTGAGGACCACAACACCTTACTCAAAGACGCTACTTCAATATTTTGACTTGGCCGACGCAAAGATGGTTGGAACGAAGCCAAACAACCAGCAACAAACTGGTTGACTAAGCCAAATTATATTGTTGCTCTTTAACAATTTAGCTTGGCTGGTATAACTCGCACCGGGAACGAACGCTCTTAACATCAAACTATGGCGGCCGACAGGCTGCCTTTTAGCCTAAAAGTGGTTCCACGAAACCCTCAGGGGCCTCAGCGCTCAATTGAAACACGTAAAAACCTTACAACCAACTACGAGCGCTTATAACGCCTTACTCTGCTGCGTTTTGGTTGAAGTGGAGTTTTGGGGTAAAGTGGCGCAGCCACCCCAAAACGGAGCGTAGACCAAAACGTCAGCAGGAGTAAATTGTTAGGCATAGGCTTAATAACCCTCCGCTTCCAATTTAAGTACCATACCACCAATTTTTTTATCATTTTTCAGGGACAGCTCTATAAGTGAGCCGCGTTCATCCGTACCCCATGATAGCGAAACAAACGCCGTTTCAAATGACACGTCTCTTTCTATTTTCGTTTTTGGCGATAGACACATCAAAAACCTTTTGAAATTAACTCCAGAGAACTCGGTAGATGAGTTCTCCATTAAGTAGTTGCATAAGCTCTTTGCCAATGGAGATTCATCTCGAATGCATCTCTTAGCCGCGAAAGCCTCTTCCGACTCCCCTATAAAATTTGAACCCCACGATGTGTGCAACTCAATAGTCGATGACTTATCAGGACCTATCGTTTTTAGATATGCATCTAGATAACCACATAATTTGTCTGCTCCTGCGAAGGCAAGCTGGAAACCAGTCAAAAAATATATCACGCAGATTCTAAGGATGATTGAATTCATATTTTGCCTAACGTTTTGCTAAACGGCGCAGCTTGCTGCGTCCAGTGGAGGCCGTCTTTTGGCCGGAACGATGTTTAAGTAATTTGTTATAAGCGGAATCGCACCGAACTTCCTAGTGATTACCACAACACCTTACTCAAAGACGCTACTTCAATATTTTGACTTGGCCGACGCAAAGATGGTTGGAACGGAGTCAAACAGCCAACAACAAACTGATTGACTAAGCCAAACTATATTGTTGTTCTTTAACAATTTAGTTTGGTTGGTATTACTCGCACCGAGAACGAACACTCTTAACCTCAAACTATGGCGGCCGACAGGCTGCCTTTTAGCTTAAAACTGATTCCACAAAACTTTCAGTAAAGCTCAGCGTTCAATTGAAACACGTAAAAACCTTACAACCACCTACGAGCGCTTATAACGCCCCAAGCAGAGGCTTACTTTGCGTTTTGGAGCGAAGCGACGGCAAAGTAAGTCCTACTGACTTGGTTTGTTACTTGTACCAAACACTTACTCGCTTTGAACTACGCTGTTACGCCAATTGCTCTATTTGTTTAAAAAGCCTGAAGCTTTGGTTAGACCCAACTATAACCGTGGGATAGCCAAAACAGAAGGCATAAAATTGACCCAAAACAACAAGTGATTATGGCAACCAACAGAAAGGAACGAACGGGAGGAATAAGCCGCAATTTCCCTTTGCTAGGTAAAGCTTGGTTGCGCTTTTTTGCAACGAAGCTTTACCGGATTACCAAATCTGCATTTTACGAAGCACGTTGTAAGCGACCAAAGGTTGCTTACCTAAACTTGATGGAGGGTGACGAATTTAGGAACACCCTACTGAAACTTAACTACACACCAAACTTTTTAGATTAGACAAGTAACGCCCAAAGCAGCCGCGCGCTTTTTGCGTCGGCTGACTTTGTTTGTTAGGGCTGACCTTGAATAAACATACTGAAGCTATCAGTAAATAAATTGAGACGAGTAACCGTGGCCTTGTTCTCACCTGTTTGCTCCACCAGCCAAGCGGTAGTTTCATCACTAGCTCCAATAGGGTTATGTAAGTCTTCTACTGTTAACATCCGGGTCTCATACCTCGCACCTTCCGAAGAAATTAAAACCAAAGCTATTTTGTGTGCTTTTGCGTACTCTAACGCGCCGGATTGAAACCCAGTGGTTGAGCACAATATAGCCTTTTGCGCCCCTAGGGACTGTAATTTCCCATGTAATTCTTGTACATATGATCTTTCAATTTTTCGTCCGTGTTTCTTACATTCTACAAGAACTTTAAACTCCGCATCTTCAAATGCATTGAATGTAGCAAGCACATCTATTTGGTAAGTGCCATCGTGCGCCGAAATTTTTTGATCATGCAGGACTTCGATATTTTTGAGGTCTTTTCCACAAGAATTCACCCAGTTACAAACCGCAATTTCGAATTCTTTCGAGCTCATATTCGAATCAATATGTTTAAAAGGCGATATCATTTTGATTTCCTAGCGAGCCCTAACGCCTATAGCACCTGCACAAATTGTGGAGTGCTGTTTTGTGTAAAATAAGCGAAGCGTTTACACAAATAAGGCGCTTCACAATTTTTGTCAGGTGGCTATTTTTGTTATGCCTTTGACGCATTTTGTATTTTCACCAAAATGTAAATATATTTTATACAAACAACTTAATCGTTAAAAGAAAACAATAAGCCAAACCAAGATACCCAATTATTTTTCCATACTTCCTATATTTCTCGATTTTCACATAAAAACTTTTAAAATAGCATTTTGAAAACGGGAAGATCTTGAAAGAAACCATTAATATTAAAACGGCATTAGTAAACATAACTGCAATATGTAACAACAAAATACTCCTTTATGCATAACGTTTTGCTAAACGGCGCAGCTTGCTGCGTCCAGTGGAGGCCGTCTTTTCGGCCGGAACGATGTTTAAGTAATTTGTTATAAGCGGAACCGCACTGAACTTTCTAGAGGGTACCACAATACCTTACTCAAAGACCCTTCTTCAATATTTTGACGTAACCGACGCAAAGATGGTTAGAACGAAGTTCAGCGACCAACAACCAAATGAATTACTAAGCCAAGCCATATTGTTGCTTTTCAACAATTTGGTTTGGCTGGTATAACGCGCACAGGGAACGAACACTATTAACCTGAAGCTATAGCGGCCGACAGGCGGCCTTTTAACTTAAAGGTGATTCCACAAAACTCTCAGAAAAACTCAGAGCTCAATTGAAACACGTAAACATTTTTCAACCAAATACGAGCGCTTATAACGCCGGGCTCAACTGCGTAGCGAACTGGCGCTTTTTGTGCGGTTTTTTGCACAAAAAGTGACAGGTTGCGGAGTCAGATTGCAGCCCCTTGTTAGGCATTTACTATCTACGACAGCCAGTGCCCGAACAAGACTTGGTATTGAAATTATACAACGTAGAATGGCCTAGTTTTCCCTTCGGAAATGGAACACCTTTGTTTAAAAAGAAAGTGGCAGAATTACCACCGTATAGGCCTGAAGGAATAGTAATTTCCTTAAGTATTACATACCCGTTATGAATACTTCTTGGTCGAAATGTTGATGAGATAGAGCCTGAAGCTACTGGCGGCAATTCATCTTTATGCATCTCAGCTTTCATTTGTGCCCACCGCTCAGAGTCTTGTACAGTAGCTTTTCGAATTAATCCCTTCCTGACAAAATCTTCTAAACCGGCCTGACCTGCTAATGGAACGGTTTTATCAAAGAATAATTCCGGTGGAGTATCTTTAGATGTAAACAATTTGTCATTATGATTAATCTGGTCACCAAAAACCAAGCTACCTTTACTGGCATAATGCACTAATGTCACATCTTTATTAAAAACCTTCCTAGACAGAGGGTTAATTTTCCTTAGATTTTTTTCTGCTACATAGACGTAACCACACGGGCCACGATTATCATAGGAACTTATTAATATTGGTGTATCTTGAGGTAGACCTGCAACGGCTTGCCTATGATAGCCAGTGGCAACAACAGCAGATATTTTTGTTCCTTGTGTCCAGGCTATATTCCAAACAGAGGGTTCATAAGCCCCTAAAATTAATGCTACTGGATTATTGGGAGAGTTAACAATCACCTCAAATTGAGTTGCTTGATGCCCACTTTGATCGATTTGAAAGTTGATTTTTTTACCGCTATAAGATCCGCCAGCATAAATCTTTGTATCATCAAAAATCACTTCAGTATCAAAGCTACACGCACCTTTCACACCTTGAAACATACTTTTCTTTGAATATGTATATGGAATAAGGTTTTCGTGTTCCTTTCTAAGCTCTAGAATTCTCGTTTTGTAAAGTTCCACTAGACAAGTAGCATCATTGAAACCACACTCTACTGCTCTCTGCTTTAGCCATACCCTTTGATTCTTAAGGAATTTATCGGACTTTTTCTCATTAAGGGTTTCTTTAAGTTTAAAATAATAGGAAGACATATCCTCATCAAGTTTACTTAAATTTTTATTCAAGCAAATTGTTTTATCTAGTTCTCGGTCAGCCTTACTGCAATCAAAACTTGCAGCAAGGGATGCATTTGATAGAAATGCTGTAAGAAGTAATATAATTCTAATCATCTAATGTGAATTCCTTTTTTTGTTGCCTAACGCCCCAAGCAGAGGCTTACTTTGCATTTTGGAGCGAAGCGACAGCAAAGTAAGTCCTCCTGGCTTGGTTTGTTACTTGTACCAAACACCTACTCGCTTTGAACTACGCTGTTACGCCAACTGCTCTATTTGTTTAAAAAGCCTGAAGCTTTGGTTAGACCCAACTATAACCGTGGGATAGCCAAAACAGAAGGCATAAAATTGACCCAAAACAACAAGTGATTATGGCAACCAACAGAAAGGAACGAACGCGAGGAATAAGCCGCAAACTCCCTTTGCTAGGTAAAGCTTGGTTGCGCTTTTTTGCAACGAAGCTTTACCGGATTACCAAATCTGCCTTTTACGAAGCACGTTGTAAGCGACCAAAGGTTGGTTACCTAAACTTGATGGAGAGTGACGAACTTAGGAACACCCTACTGAAACTTAAATACACACCAAACTTTTTTGAATAGACAAGTAACGTTTTGCTAAACGGCGCAGCTTGCTGCGTCCAGTGGAGGCCGTCTTTTTGGCCGGAACGATGTTTAAGTAATTTGTTATAAGCGGAACCGCACAGAACCTGCTAGTGAGGACCACAATACCTTACTCAAAGACCCTTCTTCAATATTTTGACTTAGCCGACACAAAGATGGTTGGAACAGAGTCAAACAACCAACAACAAACTGATTGACTAAGCCAAGCTATATTGTTGCTCTTTAACAATTTAGTTTGGCTGGTATAACTCGCACCGAGAACGAACACTCTTAACCTCAAACTATGGCGGCCGACAGGCGGCCTTTTAGCCTAAAAGTGGTTCCACGAAACCCTCAGGGGCCTCTGCGCTCAATTGAAACACGTAAAAACCTTACAACCAACTACGAGCGCTTATAACGTTGTTATAAACTGCACTTTTTATGTAATGGAATGTTGTGCAATTATGCCGCAGGCATGCACAACATGGAATGCAGTAAAAAGTGTCAGGTTTGATGACTTTGTTATAGCAAGGCAGCGTTCATACCTACAAACTTTCCCCATATATCTAACAAAGCCATCGCCGACAATAACGACCAAGCCATACCAAGCTACTGCCCGTCTAAACACTACAACCACTAAAAAAGGCTGAGCAACAGAACAACATCCAAACTGGAAAAGACTCGTAGTTAAATACCACCAACGATAAAGAAACTACGTTAGCGATGCCGAATCTCGCGAGTTACGATCCAACTGCTTAACCAAGCACCCTACGAAGTAAGGTAAGGGATACTTGAGGCTCATCTAAAAATATAAAATGCTAAAGACCGCTATAACGTTGTTATAAACTGCACTTTTTATGTAATGTAATGTTGTGCGATTATGCCGTAGGCATGCACAACATGGAATGCAGTAAAAAGTGTCAGGTTTGATGACTTTGTTATAGCAAGGCAGCGTTCATGCCTACAAACCTTCCCCATTTCTCTAACAAAGCCATTGCCGACAATAACGACCAGACCGCCCGCCCCTACTTTCCTTTAAACACTACCACCACTGACAAAAGCTGAGCAACAGCACAACATCCAAACTGGTAAAGGCTCGTAGTTAAATACCACCAACGAAAAAGAAACTACGTTAGCGATGCCGAATCTCGCGATTTACGATCCAACTGCTTGACCAAGGCCCCTACGAAGTAAGGTAAGGGATACTTGAGACTCACCTAAAAATGTAAAATGCTAAAGACCGCTATAACGCCCCAAGCAGAGGCTTACTTTGCGTTTTGGAGCGAAGCGACGGCAAAGTAAGTCCTACTGACTTGGTTTGTTACTTGTACCAAACACCTACTCGCTTTGAACTACGCTGTTACGCCAATTGCTCTATTTGTTTAAAAAGCCTGAAGCTTTGGTTAGACCCAACTATAACCGTGGGATAGCCAAAACAGAAGGCATAAAATTGACCCAAAACAACAAGTGATTATGGCAACCAACAGAAAGGAACGAACGCGAGGAATAAGCCGCAAACTCCCTTTGCTAGGTAAAGCTTGGTTGCGCTTTCTGCAACGTAGCTTTACCGGATTACCAAATCTGCCTTTTACGAAGCACGTTGTAAGCGACCAAAGGTTGGTTACCTAAACTTGATGGAGGGTGACGAATTTAGGAACACCCTACTGAAACTTAAATACACACCAAACTTTTTTGAATAGACAAGTAACGCCCCAAGCAGAGGCTTACTTTGCGTTTTGGAGCGAAGCGACAGCAAAGTAAGTCCTTCTGGCTTGGTTTGTTACTTGTACCAAACACCTACTCGCTTTGAACTACGCTGCTACGCCAATTGCTGTATTTGTTTAAAAAGCCTGAAGCTTTGGTTGGACCCAACTATAACCGTGGGATAGCCAAAACAGAAGGCATAAAATTGACCCAAAACAACAAGTGATTATGGCAACCAACAGCAAGGAACGAACGGGAGGAATAAGCCGCAATTTCCCTTTGCTAGGTAAAGCTTGGTTGCGCTTTTTTGCAACGAAGCTTTACCGGATTACCAAATCTGCCTTTTACGAAGCACGTTGTAAGCGACCAAAGGTTGGTTACCTAAACTTGATGGAGGGTGACGAATTTAGGAACACCCTACTGAAACTTAAATACACACCAAACTTTTTTGAATAGACAAGTAACGCCAAGCTCACCTGCAGTTTTTGCGGAGAGCAATTGTGTAAAATGGAGCTACGCGACATACACAATTGAGCGTAGCAAAAAATGTCAGGTGCAGCTTTTTGTTAAACATTTTAGCATTGAGCATGAACTATTCTGCCGACATTGTCTTTTATCCACTTCGGCGCGTGCTCGTTAGCGTAAAAGGAGCAAGCTATTTTACCTTTAATGAAGGAAACTGATTTCCAGCCAAAATCTTTTAGAGATGATGCATTAGGGAAAGGCTCTTCAAAAATATGACATATATGCTGTAGGTTGACGTAGAACAATAAATTAAGGGATTCCTTAACTTCTTTTGGGTATTTTTTATCCAACTTTTCTAACTCAACCACACATTTTTGGAAGATATCTTCAATGCTCATATCCTTAGGTGAATGCATTGTAAAAAGATCCTTTGGGTCAGTAATTGATTTAATTCTTTCTAGCTCCTTTTTATATTCTTTATGACGTTTCCGACCGAAATCAAGGATCTCTTTTATTTCAAAATCACTTCCAAAAATCACTGCATCAGGGGGATCAATATCTGGATTAATGATATCTTCAACAGAGTGAGAGATATTCAAATTTTCAAGAAAAGTAGAGGCAACCCAACGCTCCCGCTCAGCTTTCTTATCCGCAGAATAATAACGGACGGATTCTTCCATTGCCTCTACTCGTTCTGTTATAAATTCTTCGTCGTTCATGGTTGGCCTATGTTTAACAATATTATTAGAATGTAAAACGCCGTATTAAACACGGCGAAATGCCGCCTTTCAGCGCGTACGTTGTTAAAGCATACCTCCAAAAGCACTCCAAACCCTAACCTCAAGGCTAATAATAAAAAGTTATAAGTAGTTTTCGAGCTTTTGCACACAAGTTGCGCTTAGACGGCAACCCACTTTAACTGTATATATGCACACACCCACTGTAAAATCCATGGGAAACACAGAAGGAACGCTCGACAACTAATAAACCTCCAGCAGAATAAGGCCCGACAGGGTAGATAAAACCTTCATTTAAGGCTCGACCAATAGAGGGAGAAAACCGTTGATTCGGGGATTTTCCCCACAGGAGCGAGCCTTGTATCAAAACTAACCCATTGTGAATCAGTTATCCCTAAAACAGCCATAGCGGAAAACATAGGGTTGATTTGGAGCAAGAAATGATAGTGGCAGACAAGAGAAAGGAATTAGGTTTTTCGCGACGACACTTTGCAAGCTAACACAATGGACACCCTATAGAGCATCTTAAAGAACTTTTTAGGAGAACAAAAACGGCTTACCTTAATATGGATTCGGCTGGGCCAGAAAGCCCAACCGAACGTTCTATTTTAGTTTTTTTCTGACTCTAATGGCTTGCTCTCTGGAGCAATGCCTTGCAATTTGTGGCTCAATTTAAACACCACCACAAAAAACACTGGAACGAAGAAGATTGCCAATACCGTAGCACTGATCACTCCACCAAACACACCCGTACCAATGGCATTCTGACTGCCGGAACCAGCTCCATCAGCCAGAACCAGAGGCAGCACACCAAGACCAAAAGCTAACGAGGTCATAAGGATGGGCCGTAAGCGCATGCGCACTGCTGTCATGGTCGCTTCAATCAATGGTTTGCCTTCCTGTTCGTAAAGGGCTCGAGCGAATTCAACAATCAGTATTGCGTTCTTTGCCGATAGCCCGATAGTCGTCAACAGCCCCACCTGAAAATACACATCGTTAGACAGTCCACGAGCCATCGCAAGTAACACAGCACCAATCACTCCGAGAGGTACCACCATCATGACGGCAATAGGTACAGACCAACTTTCGTATAGCGCTGCGAGACAAAGGAACACCACCAAAATTGAAAGCGCATATAAAGCGGGAGCCTGAGCACCAGATTGTCGCTCCTGCAATGACATACCGGTCCACTCATAACCAAAACCGGGCGGAAGTTTTGCCGCCAGCTCTTCCATTACTATCATCGCGTCTCCTGAACTCACTTCCGGCGCACCCTGTCCCTGAATATTTACACTAGACACGCCATTATAACGTTCAAGGCGCGGCGATCCGTAAAACCAATGGGCATTCGCGAAGGCGGAGAACGAAACCATTTCATTCTGGTTGTTACGTACATACCAATCACCAATATCGTCAGGTGTCATACGGTAAGGTGTATCTCCCTGCACATAAACGCGTTTTATACGGCCTTGATCGATAAAGTCGTTAACGTAAGTTGCAGCCCATGCTGTAGAAAACACTGAATTAATTTGCTCCAGAGAGATGCCAAGGGCTGCAGCTTGGGTCTGGTCGATATCCAGCTTAAACTGTGGCGTATCCTCTTGGCCATTGGGGCGCACGCGCGCAAGGCGCGGGTCCTGACTTGCCATTCCTATCAATTGATTGCGTGCAGCCATTAACGCATCATGGCCCTGACCACCGAGATCCTGCAGCTGCAAATTGAATCCGGAGGAGGTTCCAAGCTGTGTGATTGCTGGTGGCACAAAGGGAAACACAAGGGCCTCACGCAGTTGCATAAAGTAGCCCATCGCACGACCAGCTACTGCCTGGATATGCTGGTCAGGGCGTTTGCGTTCACTCCAATCACGCATTTTAACAAAAGCTATACCGCTGTTCTGCCCACGTCCGCTAAAACTAAACCCGATGACGGAGAACACCGACTCTACATTTTCTTTTTCCTGTTCCAGAAAATAGGTTTCCACCTTATCCATAACATCTTTTGATCGCTCCGTAGTCGCGCCCGCAGGCAGGGTCATCTGGGTGAACATAATGCCCTGGTCTTCGTCTGGGAGGAATGAGCCGGGCAACCGGCCGAACAATAAAACTAGGCCACCTACAATCAGGAGATACACCAGTAAGAAACGACCCTTACGTGCGAGCATCGAGCGAACGCCCTTCTGATAGCCCCGACTACCACGATCGAAGTTGCGATTAAACCAACCAAAAAACCCGCCGCGATTGTAGTGATCGGCGTCCGTGGTTTTTAGCATAATGGCGCACAAGGCTGGGTTGAGCGTTAGGGCCACAACCACAGACAAGAGCATCGAGGAAACAATCGTGATAGAAAACTGACGGTAGATGACCCCGGTGGAACCACCGAAAAACGCCATAGGCACAAACACCGCAGAAAGCACCAGCGCGATACCGATAAGAGCACCGGTAATTTGGTCCATGGATTTGCGCGTAGCTTCACGGGGGGAAAGCTGCTCCTCATGCATAACGCGCTCAACATTCTCCACGACCACAATGGCATCATCCACTAACAGGCCAATCGCCAACACCATGGCAAACATCGTCAACGTATTAATTGAGTATCCAAAAGCTAATAAAATCGCGAAGGTGCCGAGTAGTACCACCGGTACAGCTATGGTAGGTATAAGCGTTGCGCGAAAATTCTGCAGGAATAAATACATCACACAAAAGACCAGCACAATGGCTTCCACCAATGTGTGCACCACACTTTCAATGGATATTCTCACAAAGGGCGTTGTGTCATAGGCTCGTACCACTTCCAACCCATGAGGAAAAAAGGGTTTCAGCTCTTCAAGGCGCTCATTCACCAGCGCGGCCGTATCCAGAGCGTTCGCACCGGAGGCTAAGGTAATAGCCAGCCCCGACGCCGGCTGACCGTTATACTCGGTCTCAAACTGGTAGCTCTCCGCGCCCAGCTCCACGCGGGCAACATCGCCCAGAGTGAGATAGGAACCATCAGTATTCACTCTCATCAATATGCTACGGAACTCATCTGGGGACGAAAGTTGCGTTTGAACCACAATACTGGCGTTAATATCCTGCCCCGTCTGAGCGGGTGAGCCACCCAACTCACCGGCGGCGATTTGTGCATTTTGAGCGCGAATGGCACTCACCACATCAACGGTTGTTAATTCAAAGGCCGCCATTTTGGCGGCATCCAGCCATACACGCATCGCATACTGAGAGCCGAACAGTCTCACCTGACCAACGCCGTTTACGCGGCTCAGGGGCTCGCGTACTTTGGCGGCAATAAAATCGGAGATATCATGTTTGTCCAAACTGTTATCGCTGGACACAAAGCCCAGCACCATTAGAAACCCAGCAGTGGACTTACTGACTTGCACCCCTTGTTGTTGAACCTGAGTCGGAAGCAATGGCATAGCCGTTTGCAGTTTGTTTTGCACCTGCACCTGGGCGATATCTGGGTCAGTACCGGCCTCGAAAGTAAGCGTGATTTCCGCCGCACCTGTTGAGTCGCTGACTGACGACATATATTGCAGATTATCCACACCGGTAAGGTTCTGCTCGATAACCTGCACGACCGAGTCTTCAACCACTTTGGCTGAGGCACCCGGGTAGGCGGCACGAATGGACACTGAAGGCGGTGCGACTTCGGGGTATTGAGCCACTGGCAACTGAGTAATAGCGAGGGCTCCCGCGAGCATAATAACGATCGCAATAACCCATGCGAACACAGGCCGGTCTATAAAGAAACGAGCCATAACTTTACCCCTCCACTACTACGGTTTTTTCGATGGATGAGTTTTTCGCAGAATCATCAGGCAACTCTACCGGTATCACCGTAGCTCCCGGCGCGGTTTTCTGCAGGCCTTCAATAATAACCCTGTCGCCAGTTTGCAGCCCGCCTTCCACTAACCACTGATTGCCGACACTGCGACCAGTAGTTAGTGCGCGCGCTTCTACCACGTTGTCTTGATTAACCACTAGGGCTGTCGCCTCCCCCTGACGGTTACGGGTTACACCGCGTTGAGGCACCAATACGGCATTTTCCCGAAAGCCTTCTTCGAGTACCGCCCGCACAAATAAACCGGGCATTAGAAGGCTCTCTGGGTTGGGCACCAGTGCACGCACAGTCACACTACCCGTACTCGCGTTCACACTCATTTCGGAAAACTGCAAGCTACCGGCATGCTTGTAGCGACTGCCATCCTCCATTAAAAGCCGTACTTGGCCAAGCGTGTCACGCTTTAGGGTCCCTGCCGCGATCTGGCGACGTAGATTAAGAAGCTCCCGCGCGGGCTGGGCAAGGTCGACGTAGATAGGGTCGAGTTGGTGAATCGTCGCCAAGGCAGACTGCTGTCCCGCAGTCACCAATGCACCTTCGGTTACGTTCGACTTACCAATGCGTCCGCTTATGGGAGCCAGAACATGGGTGTAGGCTAGGTCGATCTCCGCTGTCTGCACCGCCGCCTCGGCCACCGCCACTTCGGCCTTGGACTGCAAGTAAGCAGACTTGGCGTTGTCAAAATCCAACTGACTGACGGCATTGTCTTTAATTAACGCCTGATAACGCTGGTATTGGGTATTTGCCGTATCAAAAGACGCTTGCGCTCGGGTCAAACTGGCTTTCGCCGTCGTCAGTGCCGCCTGATATCGAGCGGCGTCAATCTGGTATAACTGCTGACCAGCCTCCACCTGCGAGCCTTCATCAAACAATCGCTGCTGGACGATACCGCTAACCTGTGGTCGTACTTCCGCCATGCGTGTAGCAACAACGCGGCCCGGTAATTCCGAGGTAAGAGGTACATTTTTGGCTTGCAGGGTAACCACGCCGACTTCGGCGGGTGGTCGCTGCCGGTTCGCTGTACTCTTCTGTTCATCTTGCTGGCAGGCGGACAAAGCCAATACTGCCAAGATCAAAAGTCCGCTGGTAATCATTAAAGGCATTCGGGGTAGGTACATCATATATTCCTTCAAATTCAACTGCCGCGTTACGGCAGCATGAGGGGTTTGTTACGGGCCACTTCAGGTGTTTTGGTTTCGCGATATCCCTCGCCAAGTACTATCGATCATCTGTTCTAATAACGCCTCATTCACCTCCACCATCCCCAGGTGCTGCTTGCGCGCCATCTGCCAGAAGGTATCGACCGAAATACAGAACATTGCTTCATTGGGCAGAGCCTCCAGCTCTCCACTCTCCCTACCCTCGCAGAATAGGGCATTCAACGGTGCAAAAAGGTTTTGCGCCTCTGTGTACTGATTGCGCAGCACATCCGGCGGCAGTTGATCGAACTGTCCCTTGCACAGCAAAGCATCTGGATGCTCTATATTGAAGTACCAAAGATTGCGACACAGGCGTTGATAGCGATTGAATGGTGGAGCGCTCTCATCCCAGCCATCAAAGGTCGCACTGGCCACACTCTGAATAATCTCCATATGAAGCTGCTCGATCATATCCTGCTTATCACGGAAGTAGAGATACACCGTTCCGGCGGCCACATTTGCTGCCTTCGCCACCTGCTTAATGGAAAACCCGTGAAAGCCCTGCTTAGCCAATAACTTGAGAGTTGCCCGCAAGATCTGTTGCCGCTTAGCTTCCTGAGCGGGTAAACGGGCATCTTGACAAATAGCGTCTGACATAAAGTACACTACCAGTGAATGAACGTTCATTCATTCTAAGTGAAAAGGCTTGCATGTCAAGGTTTCAAGTATAAAGATTCGTGAGCCGACACTAGAGCAATAAGGAATGCTCTTCAGTAGATTCGACCAAAACTGTAAATGGAGTGAGCCTTTTTACCGCTCCACAGTGTGCTTTGGCATTTAATTAAACCCTATACCAAACAGCCAAATTCGCGTAGAACCTGCTCAACCTGGTTTAAGCCAACAGCTTTTTTTGCTCTCATCCCGGCCCGGACTGCTCCATCCACATTCACCTGATTGTCATCGATAAATAAAATATTTTCGACGGATATATCCAGATCATCAGCGACATAGTGAAAACCGGCAATATCAGGCTTAAAAAAACCGATTTCGTAGGATGCATAGGTATTGTGAAAATAGTCAGCCAACTTTAATTTATCCAACAACCGGGGCAAATGCAGCTCACTAGTATTGGAAAAAAAAGCGATATGATATCGCTTTTTTAACGCCGTAAGCATTTCCGCAGCACCATCAAAAAGCTCTTTAGGCCAATCGATAAAGGCCTTTCGAAACTCTCCTTCAGATAGATTTATACCCAATTCTTGAACCACGCCAGACACAAACTCATCAGCCGAGATACTCCCCGTTTCAAACCGCTTAACATAACGTGATGACATCCAACGCTGCCAACTTTGCTCGTGGGTCAACTCTTCTTCTATCCAGTGATTTTTAATGGGTGGACCATCAAGCTCCAGCAGTACACCACCTAAATCAAACAAAATTACCTTTATCTCACTCATTGATTACAACCATAGTATTTATATTTAAGCTATCTTCCTGTGTGATCGCTAACCCAAAGTAACCATCCCCGAGCCCCAGCAAAACGATGTCTATATAACAAAGAGCGTGAAACGGATGGTATCGGCACCGCCCTCCCGTATGCAGTCTAATTGAAGCGCTATAGCTGTTACCGGCCTCTTTTCCTGCCCCGGAAGTCACAAGTTTATCTAGAAAATAGCTCAGTGGCGCCAGAAGCATTACAGCGCTGGCGCAGAGGCTCTCAACAATACCTATACAGAGAGGAAACAATGAAAGCACCAATATTGGGCGCATAAGCGCCTCGCAACGGCCCCATCTCACAGACGCCAAGAACGCGCGGGCGCATGGACGAGCCCTCAGCCGAAAACCTCAAGCAAGCCCGTTACCGTTTAGCTCTAAAAAATGAGCATAAAAGCCTCCGAAAGCTAAAAAGAAGCTATGTAGAACAATAATACCCTACTTTTCTAGGGGGCTTAGAGTCTGTATCACGGCGGTAATGATTCATTATTGAACTGAATGCCTTGTGGTTCGACATAGGCTATGGCGTAACTGCTACGCAAAGAGGAACTAAATGCACCTGACTCACTCTTTAATACTTCGACTCTGTGCTATATTTGCCAGATATTTCAGGCGTTTAACGCAAAAAACGTACAGCCATTCAGATCCCGGTTATCTAAAAGTATGATTTTAACCAAAGTATTTCCTCGTTACAGCATCGCCCTACTGCTCATTGTACTGGCCAGCATTTACGCAGAGGCCTCCATTGTTGCGCCACTCCAACACACCAAAGCGCAGTCGGAGACGATTAAAGACGTTATCGCCAAGTTGCAGTCTCGACACTATCGAGAGCAAACTGTCGACGACGAGCTGTCGAAAAAATTCCTGGAGCAATACCTTACAACACTGGATCCTGCCAAGCTCTTTTTTTACTCTAAAGACGTTGAAGGCTTTGAAAAAAACAAAGATAACTTTGACGATTTTTTTAAGCGCGGAAATTTAGAGCCAGGCTTTGATATTTACCACACCTTCCGTCAGCGACTGGTCTCTCGCCTTGAATCCGTATTGGATATGCTCGACGACGACGACATTAAATTCAACTTTACCGAAAAAGATTCCCTCGCGCTGGATCGAGAAGATAGCGCATGGCCCGTTACACGTGACGAAGCCGATGTGCTCTGGTACAAACGCCTTAAACTCAGCTTATTGAACTTAAAGCTTGCAGGTAAAACGCTAGACGAGGCCCGGGATACCCTGCGTCGCCGCTATAAAAATCAATTGAACCGCGTAATGCAGCAAGACAGTGTTGATGTCTTTGAAACAATGGTTAATGCACTGGCCACGCTTTATGACCCACATACGAATTACTGGAGTCAACGAACGTCTGAAAACTTCGACATCAATATGTCCTTATCGCTCGAGGGGATTGGCGCAGTATTACAATCAGAAGACGAATTCACCAAAGTTGTACGCTTAGTTGCCGGTGGGCCAGCAGACAAGCAAGGGCAACTAAAAGCCGCCGATAAAATTATCTCTGTTGGCCAGGGTTCCGATGGCGAACTAGTGGATGTTGTCGGTTGGCGACTGGATGAAGTCGTCAATTTAATACGCGGACCCAAAAATACTGTTGTTAAACTGGAGGTAATGTCGACAGACAGTCCAGCAAATGCAGAATCAAAAACCGTTCGAATCAATCGAGGCAAGGTAAAACTTGAAGATCAGGCGGCGCAAAAAGCCGTACTTGAACTTACTGATGGCGTGGACCTGTACAAGATTGGGGTGATCCACCTGCCCGCCTTTTATATCGATTTTGAAGCCTACAACAACCGTGACTTAAACTTCAAAAGCAGTACGCAAGACATCCTAAACTTACTGGATGAACTGCGAGCAGAAAATGTAGATGGCGTAATTCTCGACCTTCGCAATAACGGAGGTGGTTCGCTACACGAAGCTACGCGCTTAACCGATGTGTTTATTGATCAAGGGCCTGTGGTACAAATACGCTCGCCAGATGGCCGAATCAATCGCCACCATCGATCCCACTCTAAAGCGCGCTACCGAGGCCCTCTTGTAGTTCTGGTAAACCGCTTAAGCGCATCAGCTTCTGAAATTTTTGCTGGCGCAATTCAGGATTATCATCGTGGGCTAATTGTTGGTTCGGAGTCGTTTGGTAAAGGTACCGTCCAGTCTGTTACCCCCCTGCTCGAAGGCAAGCTAAAAATCACCGAATCCAAATTCTACCGAGTATCCGGCGAAAGCACTCAGCACCGAGGTGTTGTACCCGATATTGCACTGCCTCTATTAATCGATACGGAAGAAGTGGGTGAAGCCGCGTACGACAACGCCCTGCCCTGGGATCAAATTCACGCGGTACCACATGCCACGTACTTCAATTATGAACCGTTAATCCCACAGTTGATGGACTCTCACAATAAACGGGTGGCCAACGACCCCGACTTCACTTTTATTCTTGATCAAATCCATATTATGGAAGAAAACAAGCGCAAAAAAATCGTGTCTCTAAATGAGCAAGAACGCATTCAGGAAAAAGAACGCCTAGAAAAACAAGCTATGGCTATAGATAATAAACGACGTCTAGGCAAACAACTTAAACCTTATAAAACACTTGAAGAATTTAGGAAATCGGAAGAAGAATCCGAAGAAAAGCAACAGGAGCAAGCCGCCTCAAATCAGCAAAATCGAATTGACGTCGATGGCGACACATTACTGATTGAAACTGGCAATATTCTGGTGGATATGATTCGCATTTCAAGCACCAGCAACACGCAGCAAGCCGCAAGTTTTGAGCAAAAGGAACCTGCGCTGTCCACTTGGGGACAGCGCTCGCCATTTAAAGCTAAAAATTAGCCATATTAAGGCCAGAGAACACATATAAGCTCTATGAAGTGCATATCCTTTAACGTAAACAGTGTGCGTATACGCTTGCACCAGCTGCAACGTCTTATCGATAAATACGACCCGGATTTTATTGGCCTTCAGGAAACTAAAGTTACCGATGTAGACTTCCCTGTAGCAACTATTGAAGCTATGGGGTACCGAGTGCAATACTTAGGGCAAAAAACCCATTACGGGGTTGCGCTGCTATCCAAGTACGACTTTAAAACCGTGCAAAAAGGCTTCCCAACCGATGATAGCTCTTCACAAAAGCGCTTTATTGCAGGAACATTTGATATTGAAGGAAATACCATCACCGTAATGAACGGATATTTCCCTCAGGGCGAAAGCAATGAACACCCCGTAAAATACCCAAACAAACGCAATTTTTATCGTGATCTACAGGCCTATATTGAAAACAATTACAGCCCAGATGATACCTTGTTGGTTATTGGCGATATGAACATCTCGCCACAGGATATTGATATCGGTATTGGTGAAGACAATCGCAAACGCTGGCTGCGATCCGGCAAGTGCAGCTTCCTACCCGAAGAACGAGAGTGGCTGGATAAGCTAATGAGCTGGGGGCTTACTGATACCTTTAGGGGTATTCACGGCGAACAGGAAAGCCACTACAGCTGGTTCGATTACAGAAGCAAAGGCTTTGAACGTGAACCTAAACGCGGCCTGCGTATAGACCTTATTTTGGCGAGCAAGTCACTTGCTGACAAGTGTATTGGCTCCGGTATTGATACAGAGATAAGAGCGATGGAAAAGCCTTCCGACCACTGCCCTATTTGGGCAGAATTTTCCTAAAAAAGTGGGCAATGTACAGTACCACCCCACAAACCCTAATAGCTACTTGAGTGATTTGTATTTTATTTCGGGCTTGCAAAGAATTCCCTTTCGGCCCAACCGCGGCAACGTCCACGCTCTGCATTAAAGCTACTAGCAACAAAGCTCAATACTTTTACGCTTTAAATAAAACCGTTAGCCTTCCTTTGCATTCGCTGTTAACGACAACCAGTTTTCTACAATTCTTCGCAATGTTTTCTTTGGGTTAGACAGGTCAACAAAGTCGTCCACACCAAGTTCATAGGCTGTAGATTCCGCCACTGTAGAAGAAGAACTTATCCCAATAATAGGCATATAAAAATCGGTATTAGTTTTTTGCTCCAAGCTACGAATACTATCAACAATATTTATAAACTCAGGCTCTTCATCACAATCGATAATAGCGACAACTGGCTGCTTTTTATTAAAAACAGCTTGAACTTTTCCGGCCTCAGAAACTAACGTCAACTCCAACCGAAGCCCCTGTAGCATGTCTTTCACGCGAGACTCTGCATTCTCTTGCCTGCTAATTAGCAGCATTTCCAAAACGGTTTCATCTGCAGACGATACCTTTACAATCACATCTTCAATAGAAATCTCTTCATCCTCCATCATGCTATAAACTTCTTTAAAGGACGTTTCCAGCTCGTATAGCCCTGCAGGCTTATTGACAACATGTAAATATTCGGTATCACTAAAACCAAGCTTCCCGAGCAGGCGTTGCTGCCGCTCAGTAGCAACAATTAATTGGTGCGTATAACGAAGCTCTGGGTGCTCGGCCAAGGCATTATTAAATTCGACGGCTTCGCTTTCACCTTCTTCATAATAGTAAAGGACACACTCAATTGGCTTACTGTCTTTATAGCTGTTAGCCAATTGCTGTTGCGCTTTCCTATATTGAGATTCTGTAAAGACCTCAAATCCAAGTGCAGCGAGTTCCCGGCGCTTTATGTCAACAATCCGACGATTGTTATGTATCAGCATTACACTGCGACCAAGAAAAGAATTTCGGTGGAAGTCCAAGTGACCGGCTTGCTCTGCGATATCAAATTTTGCATCAAGCCGGTACAGAATTCCCTCCTGGGATATTTCACTTACTTCGATACTGCCGTTCATAAGCTCGGCAATACCTTTGGCAACGGCGTAGGACATACTGGTTTTGGGTGCCTGACCATTTTCCTCACTAAAGAAATGTTTCTTTTGGCTTTGGTTAAAACTGGAAATATTAATATAAAGCTCACCTGCAGTTTCATACTCCCGCAGGAACTCAACTTCAATTAACACAACACCCCTATCCAACGACTGAATGCTCAGCGAAATTAGGGTGCGAATAATTTGTGCGAGACGGGATGCATCGCCTTTTAGGCGCATGGGCAGTGTTGGCGATAAGGCAGTCTCTATACGAATACCTTCAGTTTCAGACTCATCGATATATTCCGCCACAAGGTGTTGAAGCTCGTGGCGTATATTGAATATTTTGTTTTCGAGCACCAGCTTTTTATTGAGCACATTATTAAAATCACTTACGCTGCGAAAGACATCCTGATACGCTTTTTCACATTGGCGTAGAGATGGTCGATTGACATGTCCTTGATCCAGCTCATTCAACGCATCGCTAGCCTGAATAAAAATCGATTTTAAATCATTCCTGAGATATGCGAGAAACTCTTTATTTAACTGGACGCTCGCCCTCGTATCACGTTTTTCCTCTTCTATTGATTGAGTTTTTCTCGCAAGTGCGTACGCAGCTTCCAATCTCTCCCAGTAGTTTTCCGAAATCAATCGACATTGATGCGATAAAACAAAGAAAAACATCAGCATAAGAATGCCATAAAGGTAGGCCGTTGATTCACCTACAAACATAGCCGCTAACGCAGCAGGGACTAAGCCAATAAATTGATAGTAAGACAGAAATTTCTGGTAGGGAGCAAAAGCATGTGCAGTGGTCGAAAAAAAGACGACGGTGTACAACCAAAGCAACGGAGCTTCGTTGCGCATATCCAATTTAAGGGTGATGCTAACAAGAATAACAGCCCACCAGAATGCACCGAATAAAGTCGCAATAAAATAGTTCGTTCGCCAGCGCTGCGGCGCTCTTGGGTAAAGTTGGTCAAAGCGGAAAAGAAAAAAGCCTCTAACGATGGTAATAAATAAAAGACCAATCGTCAGCGTTATGGTTAGATCACGATTTTCATCGATAAATCGTCCACCCACCAAGCAAATTAAGTAGGCCAAAAAATTGAAAATAAGGCCTCTACGGCTATATTTCGCCATCCTTGCGTCTGTTTCACGCATGATGCTGCGATCTTTCTGAACTTTACTCGAGGGAAGGAAGAAACTGAACATAAATGCCGGGCCTGGCTTGATTGATTATTAAACACAGCAACAAGTTATTTGCTGGTCGGCATTCTACTCCTGCAGCAGCAGCCGTAACAAGCGGAGGTGTCCGTGTTGAATAGAAACGATGGTCGCGAGCAATCCAAGAACTCGCCACCATAGTGTGTTTTTATGCAGTCAGTTTATCGGTTAGCTCTGGTAACACATCAAACAAATCGGCCACCAGGCCATAATCAGCTATCTGAAATATGGGGGCACCCTCATCTTTATTAATTGCGACGATCACTTTTGACTCTTTCATTCCAGCCAAATGCTGGATTGCCCCAGAAATACCGATGGCAATATACAAATCTGGAGCAACGATCTTACCCGTTTGCCCGACTTGCATATCGTTTGGAACAAACCCAGCATCAACCGCCGCGCGCGAGGCACCGACAGCGGCATTAAGTTCATCAGCCAACTTGAATAGCAATTCAAAATTTTCGCCATTTTGCAACCCTCGTCCACCAGACACAACAATACTCGCTGAGGTCAGCTCTGGACGGTCTGATTTTGCTAATTGCCGATCAACAAAGGAGGACAGGATTTGATTTTCACCGGGAGTAACGGATTTAACAATAGCGGTACCTGTTTCAGCGTTAGCGGCATCAAAGGCGGTAGTGCGAACCGTCAAAAACTTGATTACATCATTGCTTTTGACGGTTGCGATAACATTCCCTGCATAGATAGGACGCTTAAAGGTATCCGCACTCTCAACAGACAGGATGTCCGAAATCAACTGGCTATCAACCAGTGCAGAAGCGCGGGGTAAGCTGTTTTTGCCATAGGTTGTTGCGGCAGCCAAAATATGGCTGTACTCGCTCGCGAGGCTGGCGATTAAGGGTGCAACACTCTCCGCCATCTGGTGTTCAAGTATCACCGAGTCTGCCTGAAGCACAGTCGTTACGCCCTGTATTGTTTTGGCGCTTTCGACAACCTCTGAACAGTTGTAGCCGGCCACCAGCAGGTGGACATCAGCCTCTAGCGCCAAAGCTGCTGTAACAGTATTCAGTGTTACGGCCTTTAGATTGTGATTATCGTGTTCTACCAAGACGAGTACGCTCATGAGATCACCTTTGCTTCATTTTTCAGTTTATCTAACAGCTCGTTCACATCAGCGACTTTGACGCCAGCCTCGCGTACTTTAGGAAGCTCTACAGACAGTATTTGCGTGCGAGCACCCGTATCGAGCCCAAGGTCATTTAAGGGAATAATCTCAAGCGGCTTTCTTTTGGCTTTCATAATATTTGGCAGTGCTGCAAACCGAGGCTCGTTTAGGCGCAAATCGGTTGTAATTATCGCTGGTAGGCTTAAACACAACGTTTCCAATCCACCATCGACCTCCCTCGTTACAGCCACTTTGCTGCCATCCAATTCTACTTGCGAAGCAAACGTGCCTTGGGGCTGCTGGCACAGGGCGGCGAGCATTTGTCCGGTCTGATTGTTATCCGCATCAATCGATTGCTTGCCCATTAGGGTCAACCCTGGCTGTTCTTTTTCGATAATAGCTTTCAAGACTTTTGCGATCGCCAATGGCTCCAGATTTTCGTCTGTTTCCACCAAGATACTTCTGTCGGCACCAAGCGCCATCGCTGCGCGCAGCTGTTCCTGTGACTTGCTCGATCCAACAGTTACAACAACAACCTCTTCTGCATTCCCGGCTTCTTTAATACGTATCGCCTCTTCTACCGCAATCTCACAGAAGGGGTTAATCGACATTTTTACGTTGGCAAGATCAACGTCGCTGCCATCGGATTTTGGCCTGACTTTTACGTTGTAATCGACAACGCGCTTGATTGGCACCAGAATCTTCATACTCTTTCACGCTCCTGCTATTCCACGTAAGGATCTTTCTTTGAAACTAGATAAGGTCATTAAAGGCTATGCTATTCTCACGGGCCAAACAACTATAAACCACGACTATTTCGAGACATTGAGCGCGCAAGTTACACGCAGCGAACGGAAATACCTGCCGATATAGCTATTATTTGTATAGCTATAGTGAACAAATCAACTACATAAGGGGTGCGAAGTGGAACGAGAGTCCATGGAATACGATGCTGTCATCATTGGCGCCGGACCCGCCGGGTTAAGTGCCGCGTGCAAACTAAAGCAACTCAACTCTGAACTTAGTGTGTGCGTTGTTGAAAAAAGTGCAGAAGTGGGTGGCCACATTTTGTCGGGTGCCGTAATAGAGCCTCGCGCCCTGAACGAACTGTTCCCTAGTTGGAAAGAGCTTGGGGCGCCAATATTCACAAAGGTATCTGGCGACGAAATTTTTTTGCTCAGCAGCGCTACTGGAAGCAAAAGAATCCCCTCGATACTGACCCCGAAAACCATGCACAACGAAGGCAATTATATTGTCAGCCTGGGAAATTTATGCCGCTGGTTATGCGAGCAGGCAGAGGCCTTGGGTGTAGAAGTTTTCCCTGGATTTAGCGCAGCCGACATTCTTTTTGGTAACAATAATACGGTTCTTGGCATTATCACGGGAGACATGGGTGTTACCGCCGATGGAGCTCAAAAGGACAGTTTTCTGCAGGGAATGGAGTTAAGAGGGAAATACACCCTGTTTGCTGAAGGCTCTCGAGGACACCTAGGTCAGAAGCTTATTGCACACTATTCCTTAGACAGCGGAAAATGCCCGCAGCATTACGGCTTAGGTGTTAAGGAACTATGGAAAGTACCACAGAGCCAACACCAAGCAGGACGGGTTATACATACCGCAGGTTGGCCGCTGAGCGAAAGTGATTCCTCTGGCGGTGGCTTTTTATATCACCTGGAGGATCAGCAAGTAGCCGTCGGTTTTATCACAGACTTGTCATACAGCAACCCTTATGTGGACCCCTTCGAAGAGTTTCAACGGTACAAACATCACCCAGTAATAGCACGACATTTAACTGGCGGCGAACGTATCGCTTATGGCGCGCGCGCCATTACTAAGGGTGGCATTCAATCCTTACCCGAGATGGTGTTTCCGGGTGGAATTATGATCGGCGATGATGCCGGCACCCTTAATTTCGCTAAAATTAAAGGTACGCATACGGCGATGAAATCCGCCATGGTCGCCGCAGAAACGGTTGCCACTGCAATTGCTAACGGTCAGCAGAATGAGAGCCTTGCGGCATACCCTAAAGCCTTTACGCAATCATGGGCCTACAAAGAACTCTATGCACAACGTAACTTTGGACCGGCACAACACCGGTGGGGAAATTTTTGGGGCTCTGCATACGCCTTTTTGGATATCAATATTTTCAATGGCTGTCTGCCTTGGACATTAAAAGATAAAACGCCCGACCACCAACAGCTTATTAAGGCGGCACAATCGAAAAAAATTGAATACCCAAAACACGACAATATTTTAAGTTTCGATCGTTTATCTTCTGTCTATTTGTCAAACACAAATCACGAAGAAGATCAGCCTTGCCATTTACAGCTGTTAAATGCCAAGCTGCCGTTAAGCTATAATCTACCGGAGTTTGACGAGCCCGCTCAGCGTTACTGTCCTGCAGGCGTTTACGAAGTAATTGAAAATGATTCGGGAGAGCCACAGTTTCAAATAAATGCACAGAACTGCGTTCACTGTAAAACCTGCGACATTAAAGACCCGGAACAAAATATTCAGTGGCAACCACCGGAGGGTGGCGGCGGCCCTAATTACCCCAATATGTAGATTATTGCGGATTAAGCCCTGCCAACTGTGCGGCATAGTGTTTAGACGCGGACGCCATTAATTCATTGGCCGCTGTGCTATTGGCACTGTGGATACTACTGCGACTGCTGATGGTGCCCGTGTCTAATATTTCGCCAGTATACACATCAACTAACAGCACCTGAAAATGGGCATGTGATACATCGATAATTTTCTCGCGGGACTGGTGGCTGGGCCCACTATCCGGGTACTCCAGGAGCCTGGGGAAGACAAGAATACGGCTGCCACTGAGCCGCGAAGCAATCAGCGCCTCTTCCATAGACATATCAACGCTAGATGCTTGCAGTGAAGGGTAATAAATCGATAACGCGCTTTCCATCGACTGCAGAAGGGAGTATCGCGCCCGGTTATAGGCCAGCACTCCACTGGTGACCTGCATTGGCAGTACCGGTTTGGCTAAGTACAAAGAGGTGTCCCGAGCCAAACGCCACTGGTTACTACGGGTAAGCTGATGCTTGTTATCGAGGCGAACCCATTGCTTCGCATGGCTGAAGTTATTGGCGGTATAGCTGGTTGAGCAGGCTGAAATCAACACAACCAGAGTTAAGCAAAGTAAGCGGGCAAAAAGCATCTCAACGTCTCGTGATAGAGGTGTATGATCATTCATCTTAGAGTATCGGCAGAATACAGAATTATTAAAGGCCCCCTCATGCACTCAGCCTTAGACGACATCCTAGATCTAGAAACGCTCGACACCAACCTTTTCCGTAGCCGCCACCACAGGGAAAACTTCAAAGGAACACTGTTTGGTGGGCAGGTCTTGGGCCAGGCTCTCCTCGCCTGCCATCTCACGCAGGACAAGGCCCGCAGCATCGCCCTTCCCCATTCTTTACATGCCTATTTTCTACGTGCGGGCAAAAGTGATGTGCCGGTGATTTACGATGTTGAAAAGGTAAGAGATGGGAGGTCCATCATCAGTCGTCGCGTCGTCGCGCGTCAGTTTGGTCGGCCCATCTTTAATATGTCAGCCTCTTTCCACCACCCAGAAGAAGGCTTTCATCATCAAACGCCTTTTCCTGCCAATATTCCTATGCCCGAAGAAATTCTAGAGCGTCGAACACCACCTTCGGGAAAAAGCCCACTACCAGCGCCGGACTTGGGGCACGAAACGCACAACCCCTTTGATTTGCTTCCCATCGATGAGGAGTTGTTTCAATCCTGCGATTCACGTCCTGCCGATGCCTATTTTTGGATAAAAACGCGCAAACCCCTCGGTGACAACAAGATCCAACATTTATGTACGCTCGCCTTTGCCTCCGACTTGGGATTGTTGGCAACAACGCTTCTCCCCCACGGTATATCCATTTATTCGGGCAAGATTTTTCCCGCCAGCATCGACCACGCCATGTGGTTTCATTCAGATGATTTTCGAGCAGATGACTGGCTACTCTGCCACAGCACCAGCCCGTGGGCCGGGAGTGCGCGCGGATTCGCCTACAGCCACGTATACACCAAAGGCGGTAAACTTATTCTCTCGGCCGCACAGGAAGGCCTGATTAGACAGAATGAATAGATCGACCTTAGAATAAAAAATTATCATGTGTCTATACTAAAGAGATCGATAACTGCAGGTATTAACAACATGAACAGAACATCCGTAGCTGACGCAGTACATAATTTGGAAGAGCTTTCAAGTGCACTTACGACTGCATACTGGGAAACCAGTAAGATTCACAGAAAAGATTGTATATTCGATTTAATCACCACAATTTTTGGTGAATTAAATGAACTGGCGAAACTGAGCGTTTCCGATCACACCATGACCTATGAACCCGTCACTATCGCCTTTCAATCGAGCAAATTGAACCTCCGTCATATACAAAATAATATTGAAATATGGTTTCCAAGAACCTCAACGGCAAAACAATTGCAGCAAGCGATACCTCCAGTAGCAAACTTATTTGAGGTTGACTAAAGTATTTGACTATTAGGGGCGGTCAACAAATTTATCGTTTATACCGTCAGCACCCGCATGCGAGCGGGTAACGCATTGAGCGCTTATAAACAATAGAACCTTTACGATCACTAAGCATTTAAGTGAGTAAAATAGCGTTTTTTAAATTAGGCAAGTAAAAATATATAGCATTGAGATTAATTTGACCCACTTTCTATTAAGAAATGTTTTAAAAATACAAAGCCGGGAAAGTGGAATAAAATGAAAAATAACCGATACTTATTAATACCGGTGGCACACATCCCCCCCAAGTGTCTGCGCTGCTGGTAGAGCTACTTGTAGCTTGTTGAGGGCATAGCCCTTAATGTTTCACTCCTAATGGTCCTGGCCCGGCGCTCTCCCCCAGAAACGCCGGGCTTTTTTTATGCCCCCCTACTTATTTTGTTACTATCTGGTCGTGGGTCAACCTATTGCCAAGCTTATTCATCTCCATTGCTATCCCCTCACCTGCGCTACCGAATAAATCCAATTTTATTCATCGCAGAATATTTTATTGACTGAGCGAACCGCGTAATACAGTAGAACCGAATAGTGTTTATTGAAGGTCCGAAAGTATTCGGACAATAAGTGTCATGGAAATTGGCCGTATCAGTACTAAAGTGGACGACAGATAATCGAGAGCCCTTACAAAGAGGCACGAGTATTAAACGAGTAAACGCATAATAATGGCGATATTCAATCACTGTTATAGACTTACTGACGCAGCTGCCCAACTCTGCTAGCCTGTGCCCAGCGCATGAAGCTAGCCGTATTCCCTAAGCCGCTCAGGATCCGTTTGATATTACCCTTTAGAGGCTTATCGGGGATGTTTCTGCCTGACTAGAAAGCAGCCAAACAGCGCTTAGTGACTTTTACTAAAGCTATACTGAGCACCTCAACCAACCATGACGTGCCACCTCATCAGGCTAAAGACCTCACAGCATCATCGATTTGTCTATGAAAGCGCGCTCGATCCAAAGCCCATCCTGCTAACGTCAGAAAGGCTTGAAAAGGACGATAATAATTGTCCCTAACGTTAAAAGAAAATATTCTAAGCGGCGAAAACCTAAATATGACAAAGATGTTTCCCTGGGTGTCATTTCACCAACCTATGTTGTCCACATTTCCTGTGGATAACTTAGTGGACAGTCTTTGTGCAAAACGCCATGACGCCCATAAATACTCAGAAGAACACAGATCGATCAAAATATAACCACTAAATTAATTCCTTTATTTTTCAATATGTTAGAGAGTTTTTGTAGTATTCCCCGGCAGAAAAGAACGTAATTTCGACAATCTGACGTAGATTTCTACAGAGAGTAAGCCCCGTGTGCATAAAACGTTAGTCGCTACTTACGCTGAAAGCCCTGTAGTAACACAACTGACATAAATCAAACTTTTTATTGGCGCTTATCGTCACGATTTGACGGGCCATACAACTTAGAAATAAACAACTTTATTTAATACCCTTTAGGTATAAACCGCGAAAGCATTCACTTAGGTCGAAAAAAGGCAATATGAGCAGCGCAATAGAGGAATCACTCATTCTTACAGCAAATGAGCGACAACAACGGTATCTACTCCAACAATACATAACGCATACCCGCCTACCGGTGTCTGTTGCCCCCTCCATAGCAAGTTTGGAGCGCTGGTTTCAGGAAATATGGCTTGAACTTCAGGATTCCTGCTTCCCCAATACCGATAAGCGTTTAATGTCTGATCAGGAAGAGCTATTCCTTTGGGATGAGTTATTAAATGATCCCACTTTCCGGCAACAACTCTTAGAGCTTGGCATTTCAATTGAGTCACTCATTCATTCAAGGCCTCTGGTCGAACAACTCAAGCAAGCACGGAGTTTGATAGTCCACTGGGGTATTCCCACAAACCAGCTTTCGCTAGCCAATGACCAGGAAACACAATTTCTATTGGCCTGTATTGAAAGACTAAATGCCAAACTGCAGAGTAATCGCTGGCTAGTAAAAGACGACGCCATCCAATTACTTAAAGCCGCGGCCGATCAGTCGGCCATAAGAATTGAGGGTGAGATTCGTCTTCATGGCTTCGCAGAGCTAAGCCCCCTTTGGCGAGACACGCTGTCTTTGGTCTCAACACAAGGGATAAAAGACGTCTCGAACAAGCCTGATTTGCATACGGGTATACCCGTGCAGGCTTTTTCTTCTTTTTCTGAAGAAGTTGAAGCCGCAGCCCAGTGGTGCAAAGCGCTTTTGCCCGAGCTTAAGGAAAATGAACAAATAGCCGTTGTCGTAACCAACCTATCGGACGTTCACCAACGGGTTTCATCGCTGTTCAATCGCGTGTTCGATCCGGCGTATGTCTGTGGCAATGAGCGCGATGCCGCCGCTGTTCCCTTTGATATTTCCGTCAGTTCAAGCCTTATCGAAGAACCTATTATCGGCTCACTGTTCGAACTCTTCTCATTCTCCGAATTTCAATTGGAGGCGAGCCGGTTGCAGAAACTGAATTTATCCAGCTTCTGGGGTAACGGCTTAAGTGAAACGCGACTCCTCGCGCAAAGTGCGTTAACACAACTGTTGACTCACAAAGTTACGCTGAGTCTTTACATCGATACACTACAGAAAGCCGATACACGAGCAGCCGATACCGAAGCCAGCGTAACCGCGACAAATACAGCAGATAGCGAATATCTTATTCGGTTCATAAGCACGCTAAAACAAAAGACTAAGTCTCAAACCTTTGTCGAATGGAAAGCACTATTACCGAAACTATTGGAGGCTGCGGGTTGGCCGGGTAACAGAACGCTAAACAGCCGCGAATACCAAGCTACCCAGACATTTCTTGAGGTGCTATCTACATCAGATCGCTACGCAGTACTTTTAGAGCACAAAAAGCCGATCAACCTCACGCAATTTATGTCTCTTCTACAATGGCTCTGTGAAAAAACATCATTCCATATGCAAAAGCTCGATTGCCCAATTCAGATATTGGGTTTGATGGAAGGTGCCGGGATTCAATTTAAACATTGTCGCGTTATATCGTTAACGGAAAGCAATTTTCCTTCGGCACCACAACCTAACAGCCTTCTGCCCTACGGCCTCCAAAAACAGGTCAAAACACCTCGCTCAACATCGGAGAGAGAGCTTGAATACGCGCGGAAATTATTGCACAGCTACGAAAATGCCAGTGAAAACCTAATCTTTAGTTACCACCAGAAAAATGATAACGACGAAGCCTGCTCCCCCAGCCCACTGCTCTCTATGGCTATATCAGATCAACTTAGCGAATTGCCCGAGCGTAACGTGGTCGATACCCATATCCTTCAAATGGTGGAAAAAGATATAAATGCTGACGTGGTGGATACCAGCTACGGCCCACCATTAACACCCGGTGATACTATCGCTGGCGGTGCATATCATTTACAGCTTTTTATCGCCAATCCATTTTATGCGTTCGCCAACTACCGCCTGGGTATTCAGGCTGAACAACAGCCCTGTTACGGTATTCCAGCATTTGTACGCGGCTCTATCCTGCATCAAATACTGGCGGCATTCTGGGGGCTATACCCTTCAAAAGCATCTGCTGAAAACGTATCTGCACAAGAAAGATTATGTACCTTTGAAAAAGAATTTGATCGTGCGGTTTCAGCACAAGTAAAACGCCACAATCTTAACCTTAACGCAGACCTTATAGCGCTAACAAAAGAACAGCTCTGCAATATCGCGTTAAATGCGGTCGTGGCCGATTGCGAACGCCCTCCGTTTAAGGTTGCCGCAGTTGAAGCTCCCATTAGCGTAAACATTGCACAGTATCGTTATTCATTACGCGTCGACAGAATCGATATCATTAACGACAAGCAATTGGTGATTGATTACAAAACAGGCAAGCCCTCCGTGTCACATTTACAGAAGAAGCCTATTTTAGATCCTCAATTACCCCTTTATTTGTTCGCAGGCGATCCAGTAAATATGGCGGGTATCAGTTACTTTGAACTCAACGCTCGCCGGTGTTCCTACAGTGGAATTAGCGATACCGAATTATCCATTCCGGGTATCTCCACTGCAGCACAGCTCAATCGCTATCAATTGCCAGCACAGTGGGACGACGCTCTGGCCTGGTGGAAAGAACAACTGGAGTTTTATACCCAACAGCTCGCCAGCGGTTATACCGCCTGTATCAACCACAACCCTTCATTATTGCGTCACTACGAACACATTTTGCCCGCAGCGCACGATGAGCCTAGCAAACAAAAGGATTCTAAATGACTTCGCCAATCGATAAAGCCGTGCGCGAAGCCGTACTGGATACCCAGCAATCCTTTGCCGTTTCAGCTCCTGCAGGGTCCGGGAAAACGGGATTGTTAAGCCTGAGAGTTTTAAGCCTGCTCGCCACCTGCAAACAGCCAGAAGAAATTTTATGCATTACCTTTACCCGTAAAGCCGCTGAAGAGATGAGTGAGCGCATTCTTGGCGCTTTAAAAGAAGCACAAATACTAAGCCAAAACGATATTGGTTTAATCGAGGATCCTCATCACGCAAACTTAATGCGTTATGCCAAAGCAGCTGCGGACAATAATGACCGTTTGAATTGGCATCTTGAGGAAATGCCCTTCCGTCTAAAAATCCTGACGATTGATGGATTTTGTCGCAGTTTAACCCAGCAAATGCCGCTAATGAGCCGCGCTGGAACTGCCCCTGCAATGGTTGAAGATACCAATACTGTTTTTGAAGAGGCCGTTATTTCTCTCCTAGATAGCTGTAATTCAAATGGCTGGCCCAACTCATTGAAAGTGCTGTTCCAGCATTTAGGGGGCGATTTGGACAGGCTGGCGCGCCTGTTGATGGCCATGCTTCAAACGCGCGACCAATGGCTACCGTTAATTTACAGCATTAAAAGCGTCGACGACTCTAAACTCGAAGTTGTTCAAGAGTGGCTGGAAAGCAATTTATCTTTGTGGGCTGAAGAGCTCTTACATGAACTGGCGGACGATCTTCAGCTGTATGAGGGGGAACTGTGCGAACTCCTGGATTTTGCCGGCACCCATTTACAGAATGACAAACCCGATTCGATTTCTACAGCACTTTCCGGAGTACATGGCTTTCCCGTTGATACAACACCACAAATAGCGATAAAGGAGTTTTGGCAACCCTTCGCCAATATTGCACTTACAGCAACTGAGCAATTTATAAAACGGGTGGACAAGCGTCACGGATTCCCCACGGGCGACAAAGAAACCAAAGCAGAATATTCAGACAAAAAAACTCGCTATTTGGCGCTTTTGAAACTATTCGCAGAAAAACCCACTGTTCGAGAAAATCTTGCATCTATACAGCAGTTTGTTTCGCTTACGTATTCTCCGCAACAATGGCGTGTACTGTCTGCGCTAATTGAATTATTACCCCTTTTAACCGCCCACTTAAAGTTGGTTTTCCAAAAAAATGGCAATGCCGATTTTGTCGAAATTGCCGAATGTGCAAGAGAAGCACTTGGTGGTTTTAACGATATTACAGAACTCGCCTTAAAACTGGACTACCAACTCAACCATATTCTTATTGATGAATTTCAGGATACCTCACACAGCCAACTGCAATTATTGCAGCTGCTAACACGAGAATGGGACAGCACCGCAGGGAAAACGTTGTTTATTGTCGGTGACGGAATGCAGTCGTGCTACGGATTTCGAAATGCTAACGTCGGGATATTTCTCGATGTACGCAAGCATGGTCTTGAGGGGAAAGAGCTAAACGCCGTAGACTTGAGCGTGAATTTTCGCTCCACATCGACGATTATCGATTGGGTCAATCACAGTTTCGATAGCGCATTCCCGAAAAAAGATAATATATCTCTGGGTGCAGTACGATATACCCCTTCGCATGCCTTTACGCAGATACCCGAAACGGATTCCAGCAGCTACGTGCAATGCAGGGGTTTTATTGATCAGCCCAACCGCGAACAAGAAGCGATAGCTATCGCCGAAGAAATTGTCGACTTAAAGTCGTCCTACCCCGAAGACAGTATTGCAATCCTCGTTCGCGGCCGCGGTCACCTCAGTGAAATCCTCCCCGCGCTACATGACCGGGACATTGCCTACAGCGCCGTCGATATCGACCCGCTACTGTCGCGCCCCTGTATTCAGAATATATTGGCATTAACGCTAGTACTGGAAAACCCCGCTGACAATGCAAGCTGGCTGACCTTGCTGCGCAGCCCGTGGTGTGGCGTAGACAATGTAGATTTGTACTCTCTCTTTAATCCGTTGGAGTCAACGATCGAGTACAGCTTACTAAACAAAATGAAACTTGCGGATTCGTCGGGACAACTCAAAGCCGAGGGAAAAGCCGTATTTAGACGATTGCAAACATCGATAAACAGTGCTCTGACACTGCGTGAACGGCGGCCAATGGCAGAGCTGGTGGAGAGTGCATGGATAGAGCTCGGCGGGCCAGAAACACTCAAGAATAAGAGCGAAATCAAAGATATTGGCACCTTTCTTCGATTATTAAGTAAATACGCTCCCCTCGGCCGAATGACAGAAAAGCAGTCATTTATGAACGCGCTCGAAAAATTATTTGCACAGCCCGAAAGTTCAGCGGGAGCGGTTCAAATATTGACCATGCATAAATCCAAAGGGCTTGAGTTCGATAGCGTATTCCTCCCTTCGCTAGATAAGCAGGGCAAGGCAGATACCGCAGACCTCTTAAACTGGCATGAAAGATTAAATACAAAGGGTGAACTGGATTTATTGATCAGTCCCATATCCGCTTCTGATGCTGCAGACAGAGATCCTTTAACACTGTTGATTAGCAGAGAAGCCAAAAGACGTAAAGAACTGGAAGAAACAAGACTGCTCTACGTTGCCTGCACGCGAGCCAAAAAGCGCCTTTACCTAAGTTGCAATGTAAAACCTGCTAAGGATGATGCACTAAAACCCCCTTCCAGCTCGTCGATGGTATCGAAGCTCTGGCCTGTTATTCAACGTCAGATTCAATTATTTGAATCCACTGTAGAGAATGAATCGACAGAGCTGGATGTCCAACAAGTTGAACGCACTTATATTCGGCGGCTGCCCCTCAATTACAGTGGTGACAAGCCGCAGTCAACGGATATCGACAAGTGGAAACCCGCAATATTCGACAATACAGAAATACAGGTAATTGAAGATTTCAAAGGAGCGTCCAATGCTCCCCTGGCCATTGCGGTAGGAATCGTATTACATAGAATTCTTCAAAATATTCACCGCGAGGGCTACGCACAGTGGCAGTCGCGCTCACCGGATACCCTATCCCCATTCTGGCAGGCACAGCTTGAACAAAACGGCTTGGGTCAATCAGCAGCACAGCAAGGCGTCGCGATATTATCGTCCACCTTGCCGTTACTTTTAAGCGATTCAAAAGCTGCTTGGTTGCTGGACAACAGACACACCGACAGCCAATGCGAATACCGGTTGTGCTATGGCAAGCCAGCCCGCTACGCGATACTGGATCGCACCTTTGTTGATGCCAAAGGCATACGCTGGATTGTCGACTATAAAAGTTCGATACCGGCAGAGGGCGAAAACATTGAAACGTTTATTCTGCGAGAAAAGGCCAGCTATCAGCCGCAGTTAACCCACTATCAAAAACTGATGCAGGGACTCGACCAAACGACCCCGGCATTGACTGTCCACGGATATAGAACGGCACTGTACTTCCCAAGAATCGGCGAACTTGCGGAATATACCTAAAATGGGCATTATTTATCGTTGTATTCATCCATTTCAGTGGCTGATTCCAGTACAATACTTTACTTCCCTTACTCGAGCGCGAAAGGGCTATCCCTTTTCGTGGTAAATGTTATTCATAATTAAAAGTAAATACCCGGTTAACCTATGTCCAGCATTCAAGATTTAAACGTAGTATCGCAAGAAGTATTGATAACGCCTGCGCAACTACAAGAGGCGTTACCTCCTTCGCCCAAGGCTTCAGAAACGGTCAATGTCGGTAGAGAAACCGTCCGCAATATTTTGGACCGCAAAGACCACCGTTTGATCGTTGTTATTGGCCCATGCTCAATTCACGATACCGAAGCCGCCATGGATTATGCCAATCGTTTGAAAGCATTATCTGACAAGGTGGGCGATACGCTCTATGTAATTATGCGTGTGTACTTTGAAAAGCCACGTACAACAACAGGCTGGAAAGGCTTGGTTAACGATCCCTATATGAATGACTCATTCAAAATCCAGGAAGGCCTACATGTGGGCCGTAAGCTCCTGCTGGATGTGGCTGAGCTAGGCCTACCCACCGCAACCGAAGCATTAGATCCAATCTCACCGCAGTACCTGCAAGATCTGATCTCCTGGTCGGCTATTGGCGCCAGGACGACTGAATCCCAGACTCACCGAGAAATGGCTAGCGGCTTGTCTTCGGCCGTAGGTTTCAAAAACGGCACAGACGGTAGCCTTACCGTTGCCATCAACGCACTGCAATCAGTTTCCAGCCCCCATCGTTTCCTGGGTATTAACAAGCACGGTAGCGTATCTGTAATTACCACGCGCGGAAACCCTTACGGGCATGTTGTTCTTCGTGGTGGTAATGGCAAACCTAATTACGATTCCGTCAGCGTTGCGATGTGTGAAAAGGAGCTGGCTGACGCTAAGGTAGCGGCGAATGTTATGGTTGACTGCAGCCATGCCAACTCCAATAAAAACCATGAGCTGCAACCGCTCGTGCTCGACAATGTCGCCAACCAGATCCTGGAAGGTAACAAATCCATTATTGGCGTGATGGTAGAGAGCAATATTGGTGCCGGTAACCAAAATATCCCCGCCGATCTATCACAGCTCGAATACGGTGTTTCTGTAACGGACGCCTGTGTTGACTGGGAAACCACCGAAACCATGATTTTAAGTGCTGCTGAAAAGCTTCGTAAAACCTTGCCCACTCGAAACAGCTAAGACCCCGAGCGGCAACGTACATGCTGTGTTGTCGCTTCCCATTCACCACTCTGATCAACCTTTATTTAGCTTATAGACAGGTTTTATTTGCCTGCTGCGCCATACGCAAAACTTAAAGCCAGCTTCGAAATCAGATAACAAAACCATCATAACCCATTGATAAAATTAACAAAAATAGATCCACCAAGCAATACTTCACTTTTTACTGAGGTATAAAGTGCCATTATTGAATCTCATCTCAGCGAAAATACGCAGATATCCCCCAAAAATTTAACATACATCAATCGAAAGTAGTGGAATTTGATTTGGTTAGCTGGTAATTTCTTGAGTGTATAGATGATGGTCTTTCATATATCCGTATGGATTAATAAATACATTGCGAATCTAGCTAAGGCGCATCCGGTCGGCAGCTCTTCGCAATACAGACCTAAGCTTGCAAACGTAAACTACAAATAAAAACGAAGCGACAAGGAGATGTCCAGAACTTAACTTAGTGGGGTCACACAACTCATGAACGCTCATGTAAAAGCAAACCACACAGATACGGCCACTCCTTTACAGCCCTCCTTTGGAGAGGTCTATGAAACCCTTTCCGACTGGTTTGATATCCGTGTTGCAGAGATGTCTGGTTTCGACTATATCTTTGCTCCCATGGAAATTTGCGATGAAATTACAGATTTCGTTACACTTCAAAACTTCCTTGGCAACATTCAAGCACTACTTCGCTCCGATCCCGAAAGAACCGTTTTAATTGGTTTTGAAAAGAATGAATCGGGCGATCTCGAGATGGATCGTTATGATATCGACTGGAGCGAATCGCTCATCATCGATTGCAGCCGCTCAAAGCTAAACGGAACGGCACAGTTTGAATTTGTTGAAATGCTACTTGAGCACAGCGTCAACTTAATTGACGATGTAGAGTAGCGGAAATTAAGAGAGTACCCGCAGAGTGCTCTCTTAACCTTTACAGAAGGCAGCTCAGTAGTAAGCGTGCGATTTATCCGAGTGATCGGTAATGTCACGCAGACCTTTCAGTTCGGGTATTTTTTCCATAAGTGATTTTTCAACGCCTTCTTTTAGCGTCATATCTACGGCGCTGCAGCCCTGGCACCCTCCGCCAAATTTCAGCACCGCATAACCATCATTTGTCATCTCTACCAAGCTAACATTACCGCCATGTGAAGCCAGGCCCGGGTTAACCTCGTTATAGAGCAAATAATTGATCTTGTCCTCTATAGGGCTATCGTCACTAATTTTCGGCATCTTTGAATTAGGCGCCCGAATAGTTAACTGTCCACCCATTTTGTCCGCCGCGTAATCAACCTTCGCTTCGTCCAAAAATGGAATGCTGCGATCTTCAAAAAACGCCTTAAACCCGTCGAGCGGCAACTGATGGTCGTTTTCTTTTTCCTCTCCAGGCTTACAGTAGGCAATACAGGTTTCCGCTTGAGGAGTCCCCGGATTGGAAACAAACATACGTATAGCAATGCCTTCGCACGCCTGTTTGTCGAGCAATTCTTTAAGGTAACTTTGTGCGCTAGGAGTAATGGTTACGTTGAGCATCTATATCCTGTCTACGTTTTACACGGGAAATACTTGAGTGAAATACTTGGTTATATTATCTGAATTCAGGCCCCATGGAAATCCCTATTAACGACAGATTTCCATGCAAGAATACCAACAAAGTCTATAGTCATAAAACGCAGCAATACCGCCAAACTGCGAGCCGTATACGGCAGCTTTCTTTGGCTCCCTTATTTTCGGGTGCGTATCTTTTAAGAATCTGTTAGCATCTGCCGCCACCTATATCAATATATTTCGATATAGGGTTGCCGCAAAGGCTAAGATTGTATTTCTTTCGATTTTTAAAGGTAAGTTCATGTCCTCCGATCAACAAACGCGAAACCCTCTATTTTCCCAGGCCCTAGGCCAACGCATTTTGATATTAGATGGCGCCATGGGAACAATGATCCAGCAATATAAACTGCAGGAAAAGGACTATCGTGGTGAACGATTTGCCAAGCACAACCAAGATCTGATCGGCAACAATGATCTGCTAACGCTTACGCGCCCAGATATTATTCGCGACATACATAAGGCCTACTTGGACGCCGGGGCGGATATTCTTGAAACCAATACCTTTAATGCGACCCAGCTTTCGCAATCCGACTACAACACAGAATCTATTGCTTACGAATTGAACGAAGCCTCTGCGGCCCTAGCACGGACTATCGCAGACCAGTACACCGCCGCCACCCCGAACAAACCTCGATGGGTAGCGGGTGTGATTGGGCCTACCAGCCGAACCGCATCGATGTCGCCAGACGTTAACGATCCCGCCGCCCGCAATGTAACCTTTGATCTGCTGGTGGAGAATTATACCGAAGCCGCGCGTGGCCTAATAAAAGGTGGCGCTGACATCCTATTGATTGAAACCGTATTCGATACACT
The DNA here is from genome assembly GCF_014211975.1 of Teredinibacter haidensis. Classification (NCBI taxonomy): domain Bacteria; kingdom Pseudomonadati; phylum Pseudomonadota; class Gammaproteobacteria; order Cellvibrionales; family Cellvibrionaceae; genus Teredinibacter; species Teredinibacter haidensis. The sequence goes on along the minus strand of NZ_CP060084.1, from coordinate 1,262,915 downwards.
CAACGCCAAAGCAGCCATATTTGCGGTCCAGTCTGTCTATGACGAAATAGGTTATGAACTACCCATAATGATCTCGGGCACCATCACAGATGCCTCAGGGAGAACACTTTCAGGCCAAACGACTGAAGCCTTTTACAACTCCCTGGCACACGCAAATCCCGTATCCATCGGCCTCAATTGCGCACTAGGTGCAAAAGAACTCGAACCCTACGTGAAAGAGCTTTCGCGTGTTGCCGACTGCTACGTGTCCGCACACCCCAATGCCGGTCTACCCAACGAATTCGGCGAATACGATCAATCCCCTGAAGAAATGGCCGCGATCGTTCGCTCGTTCGCGAAAAAGGGTTATATGAATATTGTCGGCGGTTGCTGTGGCACCTCACCTGCACATATTGAGGCTATCGCTAACGCTCTATCGGAAGAAACACCTCGCATAAAACCCGAAAACCCTGGGACATGCCGCCTTTCAGGTTTGGAGCCTTTCAACATTACAAATAGTTCCCTCTTCGTCAACATTGGAGAGCGCTGCAACGTTACGGGTTCCGCACGATTTAAACGTCTCGTTATAGAGGGGGACTATACAACTGCACTGGATGTCGCCCTTCAGCAGGTCACTGATGGCGCCCAAATTATCGATATCAATATGGATGAAGGGATGCTCGATAGCAAGACGGCGATCGTGAAATTTTTAAACCTGATTGCGAGCGAACCGGATATTTCAAGAGTCCCCATTATGGTGGACTCATCTAAATGGGATGTGATTGAGGCTGGATTGAAATGCATTCAAGGCAAGCCCATTGTTAACTCCATTAGTCTTAAAGAAGGCGAAGCTGAGTTTCTGGAGCGAGCAAAACTCTGTCGGCGTTACGGCGCCGCCATGATTGTTATGGCCTTCGACGAAAAAGGGCAAGCCGATACGTCTGACAGAAAGATAGAAATCTGTAAGCGCAGCTATGATCTTCTCACCCAAACTGCAGGCATTCCCCCAGAAGACATAATTTTCGACCCCAACATCTTTGCCGTTGCGACCGGTATTGATGAGCACAACAACTATGCCGTTGATTTTATTACGGCTACACGCTGGATACGCGAGAACCTGCCGGGCGCGGGTATTTCAGGCGGCGTCAGTAACGTATCTTTTTCGTTCCGCGGCAACAACCCGGTGCGCGAAGCCATTCATTCAGTATTTCTTTACCACGCGATTCAGGCGGGAATGAATATGGGCATAGTGAATGCCGGACAGCTCGCAATTTATGACGACCTGCCCGACGAATTACGTACGTTAGTCGAGGACGTTGTTCTAAATCACTCTGCGGATGCTACCGAAGCCTTACTTACTGTGGCAAACAGCTATCGTGGTGACGGTCAAACCCAGGATAAAAAGGAAAATTTAGAATGGAGGAAGCTTCCGGTCGCTGAGCGCTTGGGGCACGCACTGGTGAAAGGCATTACCACCTACATAGATGAAGATACAGAAGAGGCGCGCCAGGGCTCTAAGCGCCCATTAGATGTCATCGAAGGGCCGTTAATGGACGGAATGAACGTTGTTGGCGATCTATTTGGTTCAGGCAAAATGTTTTTACCCCAGGTAGTCAAATCAGCCCGCGTAATGAAACAATCAGTAGCGTTATTGCAACCCTATATCGAAGAAGAAAAAGACGAAAAAACAAAATCAAACGGTAAAATATTGATGGCGACAGTCAAGGGTGATGTGCACGATATTGGTAAAAATATTGTCGGTGTCGTTCTGCAATGTAACAATTTTGAAGTTATTGATCTCGGCGTAATGGTGCCGTGTGAAAAAATTCTTGAAGTCGCTCAACGGGAAAAGTGTGACATTATTGGCCTTTCCGGTTTGATTACGCCATCACTCGACGAAATGGTTACGGTTGCAAAAGAAATGCAGGATCAAAATATAAACCTTCCTTTACTCATTGGTGGCGCTACCACCTCCAAAGCTCACACGGCAGTAAAAATCGATCCGCAATTTTCTTTAAACCAGGCCGTGTATGTTGCCGATGCTTCCCGCGCTGTCGGCATATCAGCCCGCCTTCTCTCTGACGAAGCACGCCCGATTCTTATTGCTGAAACAAAAGCTGAGTATGAAAAAGTTCGCGAGCGAAGAAGCAAACAGCAGTCGAAAAGACAGGCATTAAGCTATAAGGAAGCTACCAATAAAAAATTTGCATTAGACTGGGCCAGCTACACCCCAGTTGAACCCTCGTTTATCGGAACAAAGACATTAGACAATTACCCAATTGAAAAACTCGTAGACTATATCGACTGGACGCCCTTTTTTATCACATGGGATTTAGTCGGAAAATTTCCAGCGATACTTTCCGACAAGATCGTTGGTGAAGCTGCCACACAACTCTATGCCGACGCACAGGAAATGCTTGAAAAAATTATTTCCGAAAAGATGCTATCGGCAAAAGCAGTATTTGGTTTTTGGCCAGCAAATACTGTCAATCATGATGACATTTTGGTGAAGAATAGCGACGGCAAAAGCTTGTCCACCCTTCATCACATTCGTCAGCAAATCGATAAAACAAACGGGTCAGGACCGATGCACTCCCTGGCCGATTTTATTGCTCCCGAAGAAAGTGGTAAGCAGGATTTTATTGGCGGATTTGCCGTTACAACCGGTATAGGCGCAGAGGCGCATGCAAAAGAATATGAACGCAAAGGAGATGATTACAACGCCATAATGATTAAAGCCCTGGCAGATCGGCTCGCGGAGGCCTTCGCCGAAAAACTACACGAAGAGGTGAGAACGCGTTACTGGGGCTATATAAAAGATGAAACACTAACAAACGAGGAACGCGTAAAAGAGCGATATGTCGGCATTCGTCCAGCTCCCGGCTACCCGGCCTGCCCAGACCACACCGAAAAACAAAGCCTATTCGCGTTACTGGATGCTGAAGAACAAGCTGACATATCACTTACAGAGCATTTCGCTATGCTGCCAGCAGCTTCTGTTTCCGGCTGGTACTTCGCTCACCCTAAAGCCAAGTATTTCAGCACAGGCAAGATCACCAAGGATCAGGTCGAGTCCTTGGCGAAGAGAAAAGGAAAAAAGGTCGCTGAAATCGAAACCTGGCTAGCCACCATACTTAACTACGATCGCTAGCCGATGCGTAAGGCGCCAGATACAAAACACTGGTGCCGCCACACCTACAAACAGCTCTTTAGTATGCGCACTTGATCACATTTTAATCATCCTTTCGTAGCAGTTTTAATGTTCAACACTACACTGGAAAAATAAGTCAGTTTATTTGAACGTTTGAGATAGGAGTTTAGATGTGAATCAGAAGCTGTTTTTATCCGTTGCTATAGGTGTTTTTTGTTTACACAGCGCTTACGCTTTTTCGGAAAGCATAGGCGCCGAAACCAAGCCCTTTATGTCTGCATCTTCAGCAAAGGTGATTGTAGAAAACTACAAAAATTTGCGTCAACAATGCGCTGCCTCCGAAGGTCTTGCCCGTAAACAGTGCTTTAGCGAATTAAAAGCTGCTGGAGACCAATACAGTGTTGCTAAGAAGCTGTTACCTGCGGCGCAGACAAATACACGAGACTCCATACACTACGTTAGCTTTACTCAATAGATAATATGGCCTCTGGGGTTTTATCCGGCTTTCTGGCACAATCAGACAAACCAAGCCGGACTTTGAATCTCAATGAGCCTTCGAACAGCTATTCTTTTTACTACCAAGACCACCGCTTCTGAGCAAACGAACAAGCCTGGGTTTATTCGTTTGCTCAGAAGCGTACTAGCTGCCGCAATAGGTGTTCAAAGTGAGAAAAACAGGCAGTCGGATTTTTCTCAGAAGTCAGCACTGCCGTATATTGTTGCGGGCATCGTCTTTACCTTTGCTCTTATAGGGATATTGATTGCGGTTGTTAGTATGATTATATAAAAAAACCCACTTTAAACAGTGGGTTTTTTTGCGCTATTAATCACGTACGAATTTTATAGCCCTACAAAAAGAGTTATTGGCCACTAATCCAAAATACGCAGGTTGTTACAAAAATAAGTATAAGTGCCACCGCCGCAACGGCGTCCGCAATACTGTCACCTGTTTCCATCATTTGAATATCATCTTCCATCGTCTCCCCCTTTCTTTTTATATCTAGAGTACGATTAACAAGCAATTTTCGCTGTGCGAAATATGCTCCACCGACTACATTCAATCTCAACTCATTATAATCTGCAAGTGCCTTAACATTAATTAACTCTAACGACAGTGAATAATGTGAACCTTGACACCAATTAACCCACCGCATGGGTAAATTGGTGTCAAGGTGCGAATAACCCTACACTCCCACAGTTTTTTATACCAAACCAACGACAGCCAGAGAGCCTCTTATACTCGCAGCTTTAAAAGAATTACTGTATCCTTGCGCTCCTTTTTGGCAGCATTCAGTCGTAACGCTTTCGTCATAACGCCTACTTGTGGCAACAGTTTATCGCTGGATGCTACATGTCACACAACTGTAAATTAGGTATATCTAATCAATGTACGTTTACGACGAACATGACCACCAGATTATCCGAGAGCGCGCCGCTCAGTTTAAAGGTCAAACCGAACGCTACCTTGCAGGCAAGCTAAAGGAAGACGAGTTTTTACCCCTTCGCCTCCAAAATGGTCTCTACATTCAGCGCCTGGCACCAATGATGCGCATTGCCGTTCCATACGGCATGATGAACTCAAGGCAGTTACGAAAGCTCGCTCATATCTGTCGATACTACGACAAGGGCTATTGCCACGTAACGACTCGCCAAAACATTCAATTGAACTGGCCGCAACTAGAGCAAGTGCCCGACATTCTCGCGGAACTCGCTGAAGTTGAAATGCACGCGGTACAAACCAGCGGTAACTGTATCCGCAACGTGACATCCGATCAGTTCGCCGGTGTCGCACCGGATGAAATTGTCGATCCGCGCGCCTACTGCGAAATCATCCGCCAGTGGTCTACTTTCCACCCAGAATTCGCCTTTCTGCCGCGCAAATTTAAAATCGCCGTTTCCGGTAGTAAAGATGATCGTGCTGCCATCCATTTCCACGATATTGGCCTGCAATTGATCCAACAGGAAGGCGGCAGTATTGGTTTTAAGGTGTTGGTGGGTGGAGGCTTGGGTAGAACCCCCATTATTGGCAGTGTTATTCGAGAGTTTCTCCCAGAACAAGACTTGTTGACGTATTTGGAAGCCATCCTGCGTATCTACAATTTGCACGGTCGTCGCGACAACAAATACAAAGCGAGAATCAAGATTCTAGTAAAGGCCAAAGGCCCCGAAGCCTTCAGCCAAATGGTTGAACATGAATGGGAAAAAATTCGCGATAGTCAAACACTGCTTACCGATAAAGAAATTAAACGGGCCAAAAGCTTCTTCACTACACCTGATTACGAAGAATTTACCGAACAGGAAGAAGCACAACAACTGGCAAATCAAGTAAAGGGGAGCAAGGCCTTTGGCAACTGGCTTTCACGTAATGTTTTCGGCCACCAAATGCCCGGTTATAGAGCCGTGACCTTATCGTTAAAGCCAGTTGGTATTCCACCGGGAGATATCACTGACGCGCAGCTAGAACTCATCGCGACGCTTGCAGACAAATATTCATTTGGCGAAGTTAGAGCAACGCACGAACAGAATATTGTCCTGGCCGATGTGCCGGTCCACCAATTATTCTCGTTATGGTCGGAATTGAAACCTGCCGGATTTGCGACCCCCAATATCGGCACACTCACTGATATGATTTGTTGCCCCGGTGGCGATTTCTGCTCTCTGGCAAATGCCAAATCTATCCCGATAGCTGAAGCCATCCAGCGTGAATTTGATGATTTGGATTACCTATACGATCTCGGCAATTTGGATTTGAATATCTCCGGTTGTATGAACGCCTGTGGCCACCACCATATCGGCGATATCGGCATACTAGGTGTTGACAAAAAAGGCGAGGAATTCTATCAGGTACAGCTCGGCGGTCGTTCAGGTAACAATGCCGCTCTCGGGAAAGTACTAGGCCCATCATTCTCTCGGGAAGAAATGTCCAGGGTCATTCGTCAGCTGGTTGATGTCTATGTTGAGTATCGCAACGAGGAAGAAAGCTTCGGCGAGACCTACCATCGTATCGGTATAACCTCATTTAAGGAGCGAGTGTATGCGAAAGCTAATTAAAGACTCGGTACTATCAGAGAATAACTGGCGCATATTACGTACAGCGGAAGAGTGCCAGCAGGCAGATCTCGCGCAGGGAAACTACATACTCCCGTTACCCGAGTTCGAAGCCTTTGCCAAAGATACAAAAGGCACCAGTCTTAATGCCGTGTGGATTAGCACGGATAATGAGTCCTCGACTTTAGAAACCATCCTGGATAAAACCCCTCTAGTTTGTATTGATTTTCCAGCTTTTACCGACGGTAGAGGCTTTTCCATAGCACGCTCACTTCGGGAGACTTATGATTACCAAGGCGAAATTCGCGCCATCGGTAATTTTATTCAGGATCAGCTGTTCTACCTCGCTCGATGTGGCGTTAACAGCTTTGAACTTTCTGAAGATATTGACGTGGAATCGGCATTGGAAAGTCTGGAAGATTTTTCTGTGAAATACCAAGCCGCTATTGATGAGCCCCAACCGTTATTTCGTCGCCGGAATTAGGGCCTACGGCAGTCGCCTTCATCGGTGGCTGCCTCCTCTATAATCCACCACTTCTTCGCCACTCTTTTCTTTAAACGCCTTTACTGCAACAATGATAGACTAGCAGTTGGATTAATGGCGGCCATTTCCCTTATGGAAGGACAAATTTTTAGTGCGTTTTTTGCGATTTTTTGTGGCGCTGCAGTTCTTGCGTCAGTAGCACTTTATACCCGTCAACCACTCTTAGTCGCCTATATTGCGCTTGGCGTACTCTTAGGCCCTTACGGTTTCTCCGTTGTTAAAGACGTTTCACATATCGCCGAAATATCCGAGATCGGCATTATTTTCCTGCTATTTTTGCTAGGCCTAGATATGCAGCCTCGCGCTCTACTAGCCGTATTGCGCAGCGCAACCCATATTGCGGTAATTAGCAGCACTGTCTTTGCGCTGCTGGGCTTGGGGCTAGGATTAGTTTTTGGCTTCACACTTATGGAAGCTACAGCTATCGGCATGGCTTCGATGTTTTCCAGTACAATTATTGGAATCAAACTACTGCCTACCACCGTACTGCATCACAAACACACGGGTGAATTAATGATTGGCCTGCTGTTGCTGCAGGATTTTATCGCCATTATTTGCCTGATGATTCTAATCAGTGGAAAAAGCGGCTCTGTGGAATTTACCCAACTCGGTATCGCCATCATCGCCCTTCCGATTTTAGTCTCTTGCGCCTTTCTTTTCGTAAAATTTGTTCTGATAAAACTGATCGCACGATTCGACCGCTTCCATGAATATATTTTCCTAGTCGCTATTGGATGGTGCCTAGGGCTGGCGGAGCTGGCAGAGCTTCTTTATTTGTCGGCTGAAATTGGGGCGTTTATAGCGGGTATTTCCATTGCCACCAGTCCGATCGCCCAATATATAGCCTTAAACCTGAAACCGCTGCGCGACTTTTTCCTCGTACTCTTTTTCTTTAGCCTGGGAGCTCAGCTCAACATTATACTACTGCCAGAAATACTTCTGTTCGCGGCAATTTATGCGGGGATGATTTTAATTGCTAAGCCCTTGGTCTTTTACGGGTTACTTCGGCAGCAAAGTGAAAGGCCAGCGCTAGCTTGGGATATTGGTTTTCGTTTGGGGCAAATCAGTGAATTCTCCCTGCTCATTGTCTTTGTTGCGACAACGACAGGGTTGATCGGAGAGAAAGCATCCTTGCTTATTCAAACAGCGGCTATCTTTACTTTCGTAATTTCCAGCTATATTGTGATCTTTAACTTCCCGAACCCTATAGCCGTTTCCGATAAGTTAAGACGAGATTAACTGAAAATTTTATTATTTAACTTTTGTAGTGTTTTGGTAAAAACATTGTCTAGTGCCGATTCCACGCTCAATCCGAATTTTTCTGGCAGCGATTTCTTCTCAATATAGGTGATTTCAAACACATCAGAATCAACACACGCATCCATCAAATATTGGTCCGATGTTTGGATTTCATCTATAAGCTTTTTATCTAAAGCTCGCGTACCAAACCAGATTTCCCCGGTTGAAACCGCATCCACATCCACGACCGAGCGATTCTCACGGATAAAGTCTTTAAAAAGAACATGAGTATCTTCCAGGTCCTCAACAAACTTTTTGCGGCCTTTCTCCGAATTTTCGCCAAACATCGTTATGGTGCGCTTGTACTCACCCGCCGTAAACATTTCATAATCAACATTGTTCTTTTTCAGCAACCGATGAAAGTTAGGCAGCTGCGCAACAACGCCAATAGAGCCAATAATAGCAAAAGGTGCACTGATAATTTTATTGGCCACACATGCCATCATATAACCACCGCTCGCAGCAACTTTATCGACACAAACCGTTAATGGAATACCCTTTGCGGTAATTCTGGAAAGCTGACTGGAAGCCAAGCCATAACTGTGTACCATTCCACCTTGACTTTCGAGTTTCACAACAACTTCATCATGCTCGCTAGCAAGAGACAAAATTGCCGTTACTACCTTACGTAACTCTTCCGTTGCCGACGCTTTAATATCGCCGTCGAAATCAGTAACGAAAACGCGCTTTTTGACATTCTCTTCAGTATTTTCAACAAGCTCGGTTTTGTTCTTTTTTTCAGCTTTCGCTTTCGTTTTTGCGGCTTTTTTATCGATCTTCGCCTGTTTCTTCCTTTCCTTTTCTTCGAGCTTTAATGTCTCTTCATCGATAACAACCGACTTAATCCCCTCGACGATATCTTCATATTTTTCATTAAGCTTACTGACTTCAATATGACCTTTACTATGGCCGTGCGATTTAAGGCTTGTGGCCGCTATAACAGCCACGACAGCGCCTATAGCGATAACAATCGTGACGCTTTTCGCAAAAAAAAGGCCATATTCATATAAAAATTCCAAGATAAGACTCCGTCTATTTACAGTATTAACGCCAATGCTCTACGGCATTCTCAGCGACTTTATTCATTGGCTTTGCTAGCAGCCCACTGCTGCTAAGTGAAACTTCATAAAACGCACCATCGTCCATTGGTAAGTACGTGGCACTTCCGTAAGTGGCATCAATGAGAGGAACAAACCCACTGTCATTCTGTAGCCAGCTCCAAATATCAACCCAATATTCACTACTGGCTAGCTGATGAATGCTACGTTGCTTGCGGTGTTCATCCTCCAAGGAATAGTATCGTCCGCTCAGGCGATCGAGGCGATAACCCGGCTTGGCACCCAACATTTTAAGCGCTCCGGTCCAACTGATGATACGGGCATCAATTTGCCACTGATCACCGAAAATCGGGTATTCCAACTCCGTGCCTTCATTGATAAGCGTTAGCTTGGCAGTGTAATGCTGATCTGCAAGCTTGCTGAAACTAATGGTTCCCAGTGGTTTATTTTCCAACAATAGCTTATAGCTGAGCAAATCCAAGCTTAGCAGGCCAAGCAATACCGCCCCAACAAGAAGCCCTATTCCAAACGTTCCTCTCATCCAGGCAAGTAGCCACCTCCCGCGCCCCATCATTTTCAGGCCGAAATAAATGGCAGCGAGGGACAACAATATAATCAGTCCAACGAATCCACTGTAGAGCATAGCTTCTCCTAATGACTTGCTTTGCTTTTAACGAAGGCTCGAATCAATTGCCCGGCGATCGTACGCTCCGACGGGATCGAGGGCAAGTTATCGACATCAAACCACCCGGCTTCAAGAATTTCTTTTTCGTCGATAATAAGATCACCATGCTTATAGTCAGCCGTATAGCCCAGCATCAACTGACTAGGGAACGGCCAGGTTTGAGCGCCCACATAGCGTATATTGGTAATGGAAACCCCCACCTCTTCTGCTACTTCGCGAGCAAAAGCCTCTTCTGGTGTTTCACCGGGCTCGATAAACCCGGCCAAGGTACTGAAAATATCTGGGTGCCGTTCTCCTCTCGCCAGTAAACACTGGTCGCCTTTTTGAATTAGGCCGATCACGCAGGGAGATATTCTGGGGTAAACATCCAGCTTACAGCACTCGCAATAAAGCCTTGGTTCCATCGAATCCAAAAGCGTTTTTTGTCCGCAACGACCACAATACGTGTGATCCGTTAACCATCGGCTGTACTGTATCGTTTTACTGGCAACCTTGAACAGCGAGGGCTCCACACTGCTAAGTATTTGCCGGAGATCTCGCCACTCAAATCCCTCTGCACAAGAGTCATCGGTGACCTCGACAATTACAGGGTTTTCACCAAGGCTATATTGCCGCAACACCGTCGTGCCCAGGGATAATAAACTCTCGACAGGAAATATAAATTCACTGTTATCGTTTTTTGTGAGAAGAAATTTTGACTGTAAAATAACGATTGCAGACTCACTTACCGAGGTAGGCTGGCAGCCTCTTTCAACTTTCTCCATAAACCGCGTGACCTAATGCTTCGAGGCTCTCATCAGCAATTTTTAATACGGATTCGTCCATTTGCAACGACGATGTGGCAGAGTCTAGATAGTACTCGATAGATACGATGGCATCAGCAAAGGTTTCCAACAACTCTTTTAGTGCAGCGGGCTGCTCCTGATCCATTAGAACATCTTCTACAAAACTGACGCAGCGCGCCAAAACATCTGCAGCGTGATCTCTTTTCAACATAATCATGCCGCCACGAACGGTATTGAGCGTTTTAGCTATATTGCGGATATGCCCGATATCATAATTCGAATCAACAAAGGAACTTAAAGCACGCTTGGTGAGAGAGAGACCGGCCTCGCACTCTTCGACAACGATCCGACCAGCTTCTGAAAGCTCGCTGGAGGCAATAATTTCCTGCTGCGCAATCTTATTGGCCTCTGCCAGTTTTTCGTCGGACAGTTTGGCAGACTCCAGCGCAGCGACAGCGCTTTCCAGGTACAAAAGTGTATTCGCTACATCAGCCAACTCACTGTTATCCGGTGCGTCGGGATCGAGTTTCCACAGCTGAATCCGTTTAATTTCTTCCCTCAGAATATTGCTCGGCGAAACCAACCCAACAACCGACAAAATTTCGGCGATTTTTTGCAGGTTGGCGATAAACTCGTCAATATCATCTATTTTTTGACTGCTGCTCTGCGCTGCATTTTCGAGTACGCGCTTCGTGCCTTCCAATTCGCTTTGCAGCACATTGGCTAACGACATTACCGTATGTGCACTGGGGCCGTTTAGGGCATCACGCTCATTAGTTAAATCCTTATCGTTGAGAGAAAACCCCAATATCCCGTAACTTTCCCGAATGGCGGTAATCTCTGACGACGCCTTTCCGGAAAGCGCCAGTAAATAAACTAGCTCTTTCAGCAATGCCCGGGGTGGAGCAGCCTTAAGCGCCGCCTCACCGTTTACCTGAATTTGCCTCAGCACCCTGTCAATCCGGGAAAACAGTATTTTGCGGGTTTCCAGAATAGCCATCCCTTCAGTATGCATCGCCTCAAGCGAAAGATTTGCGAGCCACCACAGCAGGGTTAAGGGCTGTGAATGACCAGAAATGCGCTGCATACGAATCATTGCCCGCCGCATCATAGCCAGCGAGTTCTTGATTTGCTGTTCGCGCATCAGACCGAGCAAACCGATTTGATACATCTGCCTAAGCCGCTTGACCATTTGTGTGAAAGAAGTCCCGTTTAAGGGAAAGGGCTCGAACGCAGGTATGGCTGGGCTCTGCCCCAAATCGATATGAAAGAAATGACACTCCGAAAGCGCAGGTTCCGAGCGTAACTTTCTAAGCTCATTAATTTGAGGTATTAGCAAAACGGGGATATTTCGTTCGACCTGCTGTATGTATTCAAGGTAACGCGTTAAGACGAAAAAAGTATTCGAGATCACTTCAAGCTGTTTATCAAAATGAGATCCACTGTTCCCAGGTGAAATATCGGTTGCGGTAATCAGCAATTCTTCCGCTAAAAGACTGGCCCCTCCAAACTGGATTAACCGGAGAATACCCACAATTTGGCGTATACCGTTAATACAGCTCTGCAATGCATCGCTGTCTTCTTGCTGGGTTACAAACTGCTCCAGGTTGCGCGCAGACTCGTCTATTGTTGCCACGAGCTCATCACGCACCATATTGAGCGATTGAAATTTAACGGAATCCGTATCTGGCTTCACAGGGTTACTTTCCTTGGTTCAGCTTTGGAATTAACCAAAAAATGGGTAAAAAGCCCTACAAGTATAATATGGTTTACGAAAAAGTCTTTAATTTTCTAAGAGTTACCTCTCAACCTTAAGTAAAGATCTCGACATAGTGGCAGGGGATTACTCCAAAACCTTTATGTTGTTATTTGCGTCATGCCAATTGAGGCGGCAATAAAAAGGTTTACTTTTTTTGCCGATTCAAGGCCAAGGCCCCTTCCATACGCTAAGTATCTGATAGCAGTTGATTTTTATTAAGATCTAGTCCAAATTGTCGTCCCGATATGGATGTCCATAGATTACGTCAGCTCTCAAACTCCAATATGGAAGTTAAGTACCCACAAACGAGTTCTCGTATACCTCCGTTACCATACAATGCGCCAGATTATGGCAAGATTAGGCTATTCTTAACGTATTCGTTTTTCGTAAAATTTTAACCCCGATGGGGAATTTCTCTAAAGGATCAAATGTCATGCCACTAAAACCATTAAACGCGCTCGCCGAAAACTTTCTTGGCCCGTCCGTCACTTGGTATAAACAAACAATAATCGCATTTCTGCTAATAAACCCTGTTTTATTTGCCGTAAATCCGTTCGTTGCCGGGTGGGTACTAATACTGGAATTTATTTTCACGCTCGCAATGGCGCTTAAATGCTACCCACTGCAGCCGGGTGGATTGCTGGCAATTGAAGCGGTCATGCTGGGTATGACATCACCAGAATCCGTTTTACATGAAACTGAAGCCAATTTTGAAGTCATCATGCTATTGATGTTTATGGTTGCCGGCATCTACTTTATGAAAAGTTTGCTGCTGTTCGTGTTTACCAAGATATTGCTCGGCGTTCGCTCAAAAATCATACTGTCATTGTTGTTTTCTCTGGTTGCAGCAGTGTTATCGGCATTTTTAGACGCGCTTACAGTTACCGCTGTACTGATTGCCGTAGCAGTAGGCTTCTACTCGGTATATCACCGCTTCGCCTCTGGTGGACACAAAAACGTTGACCACGACCATTCGGATGACGGAAAAGTAGACGATCAACACCGCAACGACCTTGACGCCTTTCGCGCATTTTTACGCAGCCTGATTATGCATGGCGCAGTGGGGACAGCCCTTGGAGGAGTTTGCACTTTGGTTGGTGAGCCGCAGAACCTGTTAATTGCAGAGCAGGCGGGCTGGAATTTTATTAAGTTCTTTACGGTGATGGCACCAGTATCCATGCCGGCTCTAGTTGCAGGTCTTATCACCTGTGTTGTGGTTGAAAAGTTTAAAATATTTGGTTACGGCGCCCTTCTTCCCGATCGTGTGCGCGAGATTCTTGAGGACTTCGACCGCAAAGAGTCAGCCAAGCGTACGAATAACGAAAAAATTGAGCTAGTCGTTCAAGCTCTTGGTACCCTATTTCTGGTAATTGCCTTGGCATTCCACTTAGCAGCAGTTGGACTGATTGGCCTGGCTGTCATTATTCTGCTCACCGCTTTCAATGGCATCACCGAAGAGCACCGGATTGGCCATGCATTTGAAGAGGCCCTGCCTTTTACCGCACTACTGGTAGTTTTCTTCTCCATTGTTGCCGTTATTCACGATCAGCACCTATTTCAACCGATCACTCATCTTCTGCTAGACCTAAGCCCCGAGCTGCAAGGCCCCATGTTCTTTGTCGCCAACGGCATTTTATCCATGATCAGCGACAACGTTTTTGTTGCGACGGTTTATATAACAGAGATAAAAAGTGCGCTTCTGGCAGGAGATATCACCCGGGAACATTTCGACTTGCTGGCGGTAGCGATTAACACGGGCACCAACCTGCCAAGCGTGGCGACCCCCAATGGTCAGGCAGCCTTCCTGTTCCTGCTAACATCTGCTCTTGCGCCACTCATTCGGCTTTCCTATGGGAAGATGGTCCTTATGGCTCTGCCGTACACCTTTGTATTAGGTGGCGTTGGATTTGTTGCCGTACTGTACTTGGCTTAGTCGTTTAAGGTTCAGATTTAAGCCATAAACAATTACCACCGGAGACTTTGTCGACGGTGGTCAATTTTGCTTCATGCTGTGCCAGCTCTTCTTCGCTGGCACGTAGGACTTTAAGCCTTGGCCTATCGGTTGCTATCCGCACTACCTGCTCCTCCCCTTCTGCACCTCCCGAACCATCCACCTGATTGCCACTCAAGGCGAGATTGGTTTGACCACCGGTCATAATTAAATATACGTCGGCAAGAATCTCGGCATCCAAAAGAGCGCCGTGCAGGTCTCGCTGGGAATTATCTACGGTATATCGCTTACACAGCGCATCGAGATTATTCTTCTGACCAGGGTGCTTGCGGCGTGCAAATACCAGGGTATCAAGTATTTTACATCGATCCTCAATGGTACCTAAACCGCGGCGTAACGCTTTGATTTCATGATTGAGGAAGCCAACATCAAAGGGGGCGTTATGAATTACCAGCTCTGCATCGCCGATAAATTCAAGAAATTCATCCACAATTTGTGAGAAGACCGGCTTATCTTCGAGCATTTCAGTTGTGATACCGTGAACTTCAATTGCGCCCTCATCGATATCCCGCATGGGTTTAATGTACTGATGGTAATGGCGTCCGGTCAGCTTGCGGTTAAATAGTTCTACACAACCTATTTCAATAATTTTGTGACCCTGTTCGGGTTCAAGGCCCGTCGTTTCAGTGTCCAGTACAACTTGTCTCACGTTTTGTTCATCCTGTTAAAGTTCATCAATACCACGGTTATCCAACTCGTCGGCGATTTCATTTTCCCGACGGCCTTTTACCCATTTCTATCGAATACTATGGCGCTGGGTTCGAGCCCCTAACTGCTGCCAAAGACCTTCAATCACGACAGCAATTTTTGCCGCTATTTCCAGCCTTCACTTAGTAATCCATTCCGTAATGCCTCTACGCACAGACTAGGAATCGGCCCCATGAGTCACCGTGACTCTACTTGAGGCTGGGTAAGCCGTCGATTGCCGCGCGTAACTCCATACGGCTATTCACTCTGAGGACTTCACCACCGTATAGCGCTTTCTCTGCACTTCGGTACAGTATGGCTAGGCCTCAAGAGCCCAGCCCCAGGCGACCGAAACAAATAACTTCTAAAAATAACTTTATTTTCAATGTGTTAGCGCTTTGTTTGAATGTTATTTCTACGCCGCAAGGGCAAGATTAACGCTGATTCGCCCGAACGAGCAGTCATCGATCTTTTGGGTAGAGGCGAAGCCCCTAGCAACGGAGCCGCAGCTTCCCACTCGGGTTTTAAAGGCGTCAACCCAACCTTATCTTTACGCGCGACCATACAGAATGTTGAACCGAAAGGCAGGGTGCTATTTAACCCGCGACTCAGGAACCGGGAATGATGTAGATAGCGAGCATGATTAATGGGCAGATTATGCGAAAGGTATTTGAGCTGTAAACAGGAAAAATCCAGAAATTCCAGCCAATCCTTCAAGCGCCCTGCACGTAAAGCCCGCCGCTTCCAAATGACCTTGCGGCTGTAAAACTGGGCTCCCAGTTGCAATAACCCGAGAAGACTGAGGGGGTTAAAGCCAAAAATAACAATATGTCCCCGGGGAACCGTGACACGGGCAGCCTCTTTGAGCACTTGATGGGGATTATTGGAAAACTCCAGCACATGGTGGAGAATGGTGACATCGATAGACTCATCAGCTAATGGCAAGGCATCTAGTTCAGCCATGCCTTGAAGATCGCACAAGTTTTGCGCAGCCTGCTTCGAATGCACTACGGCTGGAGCCAAAGAGAAGCAGTGATTAATGCGACTGGATTCCGACAGGCGATGATAAGGTAAAACGCTCAACTGCATAAGATGATAGCCGAACAGGCAACTAAGTTCCTCGTTCAGTACCTGTTGCTGGGCAGCAAGAATCGATTGACCTAGGGGCGACTCATACCACTTGGCAATCTGAGCTATTGTTTGATGGAGTGGCTTGATGCTTTGTTTCGTTTTCATAAATAACGCAGAGCAATTGCTATACTGGCTTGTTCACTACCTTAATCTGGTCAGCAATAGTGTACCAGAGACTCTAATATTACAAGCTGACAGCACTGCGTTACTTTACAGGCATAGGATGTAACAGCACTCGTCTTAAAGAGATTTCGACATGTTAGATATAAAAGCTATCCCCATACTGACGGACAATTATGTCTGGCTGATTGCCGATCAAGCCAATAGGTCGGCAGTTGTCGTTGACCCGGGCGACGCAGCCCCCGTTGCTCAGGCCTTGCAACAGCAGAATGTAAGCTTGGCTGGTATCCTGGTCACCCATCAGCACTGGGACCATGTTGGTGGTATCGAAGCGCTTGTGAAGCAATACCATTGCCCCGTTTTTGGCCCGAACTCTCCCTCTATCCCCAGTATTACGCATCCCGTACATGAAGGCTCTGAGGTAGCGATAGATAACACTCTACGATTTTCTGTTATCGAAATTCCCGGTCACACCCAGGAACACCTCGGGTATATCCTGGAACAACCAGAAGGTACAAGCCTGTTTTGCGGAGACACTCTATTCTCTGCCGGCTGCGGCCGCTTGTTAGGTGGTACAGCAACGCAGCTGAAAAGCTCTCTCGACCGCATAAAGCAGTTGCCGATAAGGACTTCCATCTACTGCACCCACGAATATACAGCCGCCAACTTACTCTTTGCGAATACAGTAATGCCGGAAAACGCCGCGGTTAAGGCGTATATGGCCAAGGTTAAAAGCCATAGGCAGAACAACGCCCCCACATTACCGTCTACCCTGGAGACCGAATTGCAGATAAACCCGTTTTTACGCTGCGATGACGACCAGGTAAAAGCCACCGTGGAAGCCGCATTTGATAAGCAGGCTAGCAATGAAGAAGATGTCTTTACCCTGCTTCGCCAGTGGAAAGATCGGTTTTGAACTTGCATATAGGCCGAGCGAAGGTAAACTGCTGCGCCAGGAACCTGAACCTCAGGGCCATTTGTTTGTCTCATAGATCTACACAACTAAAACAGCTTAAAACACCCGTTTATTAGTACTTATGCATAGTAGCCGATCTCTATCAGCAAAAATTTTCACCTTACTGTTCACCCTTCTTTGGATAAGTGGCTGTAACACCCTCAATATTAGACCCGCTCAGATGCTTCATTCAGAGGTATCAGCTGTCACAAACCCCGTTGCTTTTTTGTTCGAGGAACCGAGTGATGAGCTTTCAGAGCAGGACTTGGCGCAATTGCCAGAGCCGCTACCAGGAGATATCTGGGATCGTATTCGCGCAGGCTACCAGCTGGATAGATCCACCAACAAGCGAGTTGAGCAACAACTAAAGTGGTACGCCAAACACCCTCAGTACATTAATCGCGTGGCAAAACGCGGGGAGCGTTACCTCTATCATATTGTAGAATCAGTGGAGGCAAAGGGCCTGCCAATGGAGCTGGCTTTACTGCCGGTTGTCGAAAGCGCATTTGATCCTTTCGCATACTCCCACGGTCGGGCATCCGGTATATGGCAGTTTATTCCCGGCACCGGGAAAATGTGGGGCTTAAAACAAAACTGGTGGTACGACGGCAGGCGCGATATTGTCGCTTCTACCAACGCGGCCCTGCTCTACCTCGATAAATTAAATACTCGTTTCGACGGTGACTGGCTGCATGCACTGGCCTCATACAATAGTGGCTCAGGTAACGTCTCCAAGTCCATTCGAAAAAATCGTAAGAAAGGTAAGCCGACGGATTTCTGGAACCTTGATCTTCCCAGGGAAACGGAAGCTTACGTCCCCAAGCTAATCGCCCTGGCAATCCTTATCGGAAACCCAGAGAAGTATGGACTTTCATTACACTCAATAGCCGACGAACCCTACTTTGCCGAAGTTGAAACAGGCTCTCAGATCGACTTGGCCCAGGCGGCAGAGCTGGCAGATTTAAGCATGGATACTCTCTACCACCTTAACCCTGCTTTTAACCGCTGGGCGACAGATCCCAAAGGACCACACAGTCTATTGATACCCGTTAACAACGCGACCCGCTTCAAAGAAAATCTTTCGAAGATTCCCGAGAGAGACCGAGTCACCTGGGAACGCTACACCATTCGCAACGGCGATACCCTTTCCACTATTGCCGATCAATACAAGATCAGTATCCGCTCGTTAAAAGCCATCAATAACATTAACAACTCCTTTATTCGCGCAGGTAAAACCCTAATGGTTCCCGTGGCAGCTGCCGATGTGCACCACTACAGCCAGAGCCTGGATCAGCGCCTACACAATCGCCGCAGCTTAAGTTCGAAAACAGCGAACGGCACGCGCGTTGATCACCACGTCAAGAAGGGTGACAGCGTATGGACCATCGCCCGCCGCTACAAGGTCAGCACCCGCCAGGTTGCGCGCTGGAATAATATGGCTCCAACCGACCCTATCTATCCTGGCCAAACCCTCGCTATTTGGACCAAAACAAGCAGCGTCGCCACAAAACAATCCAACAATAACGCCGTTATTCGCAAGGTCTCCTACAAAGTGCGCAGGGGGGACTCGCTACACCGTATTGCCGACAAATTTCAGTTGAAGGTAAACGATATCCTGCGCTGGAATAAGCTGAGCACAAAAAAATATCTACAGCCGGGACAATCGTTAACGCTATTTGTGGATGTCACTCACGTAAACTAAATGGCAGCTTATTACTTTCGCTTTTTTGACTGTAGCGATAGAGAAAACTGAGCCTGCCCCGCAAAATGCTTAAAGCTTTCGAACTGCTCTTCGTCTAGTTTGCCGCCAAAAGTCGAACGGTCGGCGTAGAAAAGCCCGATTTTTCGGTCGCCTAACTGAAGAACCGAAACAAACGCCGGAAATTTCCCAATAATGCGTGAAATATCATCGCTAAATAGTTTTGGGTTTGCATTGATAGTTTCCAAACTAAACCAATGACTGCCGCCCTGCTCGATAGCGCGCGTAAAAATACTGTCGCTATAAGGGCCTATATCAAACAGAAAACTACTGCGCCAGTGCTCGGTACCCTCGCCTAAAACGTATTTAGCTTTCAGCTTTCGTTTATCGATAAAGGCAATGCATACGCGTTCGAGACCTATCCCCCTGTGCATCCCTTCCAACACCATTTGAAAAATGGTATTCACATCCAGACAATCAGCTGCGGCCGTAGAAAGTTCGCGCAAAATACTGAGTTGCACGCTCGGGTCGCCCTTTAGAATTTTACTGCGTATTTTACGTTTCCCTTTGCTGCTAGCTTTGGTGGCAGAAGGAATGAGCGGGCAGGCCTCCGAGACACCATAACTAAGCGCAACTTGCGCAGCCTGGTCCGCACCATCTCTAACCATGGCAAGGGTTGCTTCCGCATCCATCGAGGTAAACGAAATAACCTCCCGAAGCACTTTTTTTAGCTGGGGGCTCGTCCACCCATAAAGAGAAGCTCTGCTTAAACGCTCACCGATAATAACCGCTTCCGCTTTTTTTGACAGGTGCTTTTTGGGATACAGCGCCTCTTCCAGCGTATCACCCAACTTCCAATGTTTGGCCAGCTGGCCTGTAATGGCTTTGAACGATGTACCCAGCACCTGCTCCATCGCATCGCGTTTTATCGCCGGCTCCTCGCTTAACAACCCCGGATGCGACTGCGCTTCACCTTCGGTGGCCCAAAAAGCCATTTCGCCCAGGTTGGTAAGCAGCGCGGCAATAAACACTTCTTCGCCTACCTTTTCATCCACCTTCTGCACAATCTGGCGAGCCTGGGTGGCCGCGTGGAAGCCCTGCGCAACCAACTTCAAGACCTGCTCTTTTGGTTGATCGCCCAAAAGGCTGTCCATAACAAGTAATGAGATACAAATGGCGCGAACACCTTTGAGGCCTATTAAAACAATGGCCCGGCTAACCGTATTAATAGAAGCCTTGGAATAGTTGTATTGCACACTATTGGCAATACGTAATACATGCGATGTTAACTGTGGATCTCGAAGAATAACCTCTGCTAATTGGTTGACATTTGCGTCATCGCTACCGGTAATTTTGTTCAACTCTGCGATGACATTGCCCAATACGGGCATGTCCTGCTTTTGTAACTTTTCAGTCCAAGCTTTTAATCCTTTTACGGGCATAGGCGCTTCCGTTAGTGATCCTGTTTCGTGAAAATACCTATACAGTGTAGTCCAGCGCCAGATACACGCCCACTCTGGTACTTCGCAAGCACGCAAAATATAGGATAAACTTTGGGCAACCGTTACTGAATAGGCAATATCATGAACTCGTACGCTTCTTCTTTGCACCTCTCTAAGCCCCTATTATTCATATTTGTTGTTTTAGCCCTAGTCGGGTGCTCAACAACCGATACTCCGGATGAAAATCAAGCGTCTCTCGAAACTGTCTTTGAAGATGCCCAAGCAGCTGCCTATCAAGGGGAGTGTAAAAAGGATATCCAGAAAGCCACCAAGCGTTACATGGTGCTCGAACAACATAAACCTTCCGCCGGCAATAAAGAGCTGCTCACAGAAATAAACGAGCTGGATATTCTGTTAGATAAGAGCTTAAGCAAAGCCAGCCTGTACAGAAATGTTCACCCCAACGCGGAAGTGCGAAAAGCCGCTGACGAATGCCAACAGCGCTATATCCAGCTGCTCACGGATATTTCGCTTTCACGCCCCATTTTCAACCAACTGCAGGCGCTGGATACAATAAGCTACGACGCCATCGATAAACGCTTGGTTGAAAAAATGCTGCTGGATTACAAAAGATCGGGCGTAAGCTTGGACAAAAAATCCCGTGAGCGTATACGCGAATTGAATGAAGAGCTTTTACTGCTAGGCCAAACCTTCAATAAAAATATTCGGGAAAATATTCGTTCGATCAAGATCGATTCGGTAGAGCGTCTTAAGGGCTTACCCCAGGACTATATCGACAGTCACAATGCAGACGAAAACGGCGAGATACCCCTAACAACACGCTACCCCGATTACATACCGGTTATGCAATATGCTGAAGACGACAGCTTACGCCTAGAACTCTATAAAGAATTCCGCAAACGTGCCTACCCAGACAACCAGACAGTACTAAAGGACCTGCTGGTCAAGCGATACGAGCTGGCACAGATACTCGGCTACCAAAACTACGCCCAATATGTGATGGAAGATTTGATGATTGGTGATCCCTTAAAAGCGGAAAACTTTATCAACCGCGTAAGTGAACTCGCCAAACCCCAATCCGCACGTGAATACCAGCAACTATTAAATCGCTTGCGCGAGGTATATCCCGAAGCCAACGGCGTGGGTGACTGGCAAAAAACCTTTATCGAAGAAAAGGTAAAGAATGAAGCATACGCCGTCGATTCCCAACAGGTTCGTCAATACTTCAGCTACGCCAACGTCAAACAGGGTATTTTCGATCTGACCGAAAAAATGTTCGGTGTGAAAATTGTACCGTGGCAGACGGATGTTTGGCACGAGTCTGTCAGTGCCTATGAGATGTATGAAGGCGATAATCTCATAGGGCAGTTTTATCTAGATATGCACCCAAGAGATGGGAAATACAGCCACGCTGCGGCATTTGGCGTGCAGGATGGTGTTGCCGGGATTCAACCACCTATTGCTGCACTGGTGTGCAATTTCCCCGGCGAAAAGGACGGCAGCGAACTAATGGAGCATGCCCAGGTAGAGACATTCCTACATGAATTCGGGCACCTCCTCCACGGCCTGTTTGGCGGCCACCAACGCTGGCTATATTTCTCGGGGATCAAAACAGAGCACGACTTTGTGGAGGCTCCATCGCAAATGCTGGAAGAATGGGTGTGGGACAGTGGCACCCTTAAAACCTTTGCTCGTAATGCTGATGGCGAGCTAATTCCCGATGAACTAGTCGAAAAAATGAACGCAGGTCGCCATTTCGGCAGAGCCCTCTGGACGCGACACCAGATGTTCTATGCCGCAGTGTCCCTCCACTTCTACAATCAAAACCCGGAAGATCTCGATCTGACGACCACTATGGCGGAGTTGCAGGCGGAATATTCCCCCTTTTCCTATGTCGAAGACACCTATTTCCACAATAGCTTCGGTCATCTCTATGGTTACTCCGCGTCCTACTACACTTACATGTGGTCGCTGGTTATTGCGTCGGATATGTTTAGCGAGTTCGAAAAGGCAGGCTTGCGTAATAAAGATATTGCACGCCGCTATCGTGAATCGGTATTGACTCCTGGTGGAGTGAAAGATGCGGCAGTACTAGTCGAAGACTTTTTAGGTCGCCCTTATAGCTTCGAAACCTTTGCAGAGCAATTAAAAGTGGACCACTAACAACAGACCTAAGAGGAACTGCCTTGGTGCGCCCGAAGAATCGGCGCACCTTATCGGGGAGCCGATCTTATAGAATGTACCCCTTGTCGTAACAATATGTCGTATTAATCGTTTTTGTCATAAGTGACGGTTGGCAACATCAATGATTGATCTAACTTCCTGGCTTAAAATGTTGCGTTTATATATTGTGCAACCCCATGCTATACCCGTCATTTTTGCCAACATGTTATTCTGCAGTTCGCGCACTTTAGTTTTCCAAGTGGTATGCTCTTGAAGCACACCACATATCGCAAACCTGCCCCTTTGACTGGTATTTAACGAGACTCAATGCGTAACATCATTTCAAACATCTATAGCAACGCTAACAAATTCTCGCCATTGCTCTTGGATCAAGCAGCTCCGCCACCAATCCCTTATGATGCAGCTCAACACTTATCAATCCCCGAAGGAGCTTCGTGTCACACTAATAAACCGTTAATTCAAATAACCCTAAGAGGGCAATAACGCATGTTAAAAGTTTCAATCCATCTTCTTTTAAGCTGTGTGCTTGCGTTATCGATTGGCTGCGGTAAAAAAGAAATGACTAACGTTGAATATGGCAATGAAAATCAAATTCTTTTTATCGCCAACGGTGAGGAACCTCAAGGTATTGACCCCCACATAACCACCGGAAGTCCCGACTTCAACGTTATAACATCAATGTTTGAAGGCTTGACAACACTACATGAAAAAACGCTCGAGCCAATCCCCGCAACAGCTGAAAACTGGCAAATTTCAGACGACAGACTCACTTATACATTTAAAATACGCGATAACGCCAAATGGTCGAATGGCGACAACTTAACCGCCCAGGATTTTGTTTATTCGTGGAAGCGCGCACTATCCCCAGGATTGGGGAATCAATATGCCTACATGATGTTTTATGTTGAAAACGCAGAACAATTTAATTTGGGGAAAACAGACGACTTTTCAAAGGTTGGCGTTAAAGCGCTGGACAACAAGCGACTGGAAGTAAAACTCGTTAATCCAACACCCTATTTTTTACAGGTACTGGAGCATCACACTTATTTCCCTGTACACCAGGCCACCATTGAAAAATTTGGGAAAATCGATGACCGCATATCCAAGTGGACGCTACCTGGAAATATTGTATCCAACTCTGCTTTCACACTAAAGCGCTGGGAAATTAACAAGGTTATTGAAGTGGAAAAAAACCCTCAGTATTGGGGGGCCGACGCCGTACGACTTAATGGCATACACTTCTTCCCTATCGACAACCAACAAACTGAGGAGCGAGCCTTTCGCAGTGGACAGGTGCACCTAACCTATACGCCTCAAATGGCAATTGAAAAAATCGCTACATACGAAAAAGAAAAACCTCAATTTTTAAGGAAAAAATTAGTTTATTCCAATTACTACTACCTGCTTAATACCACACGAAAACCCTTTAATGATGTTCGTGTGCGTAAGGCCCTAGCCTATGCGGTTGACCGAGAGTCGCTAGTTAAACGAGTAACCAAGGGTGGTGAAATTCCGGCCTACTATTTTGTTCCACCCGACCCTTCCGGCCACCAACCAAAATCTTACTTCGCTTATAACCCAGAAAAGGCCAGGGAACTACTTGCAGAGGCAGGCTTCCCCAACGGCGAAGGATTTCCAGCGATCGACATTCTATTTAACACTCACGACAATCATCGTAAGGTTGCGCTAGCTGTACAACAAATGTGGAATAAAAACCTCAATATCGAAGCCAACTTATTAAACCAGGAATGGAAAGTGTATTTAAACACACAACAGAATCTGCAATTCGATGTGTCGAGAAAAGGCTGGATAGCAGACTACCTGGATCCCAGCAACTTCTATGAACTTATGCTTTCCTACGGAGGCAATAACGATACCGGATGGAAAAGCGAACACTACGACCAACTTGTTTTAAATGCCCAAAGCGCCAAGACAGATACAGAACGTTTTTCTCTTTTTGAACAGGCCAACAAAATTCTTGCGGACGAAATGCCAATAGTCCCGCTGTATTTTATGGCGGATCTTAACTTGGTTCAAACCAATGTTAAAAACTGGTACCCCAATGTTCTGCATCGCCACCCCTATAAAAATGTCTACCTCGAAAGCGAGCCAAAATAAACCGTGTTTAAATTCATTATTATTCGTTTACTTTCAGCGATACCAGTACTTTTTTTTGTTGTACTGATCACTTTCACCCTGGTTCATATGGCACCAGGAGGCCCGTTCGATAGTGATCGAGCCGTTTCTCCCGAAGTGCTGCAAAATCTAAACGAACGCTACAACTTGAACGCCCCCATCGCAGTACAATTTAAAGACTATGTTTTCAATCTATTAAAAGGAGACTTCGGGCCCTCCTTTAAATACCCGAGCCGTAGTGTTACCGAAATAATCGGAACGGGACTTCCTATCACCATTGAGCTAGGTTTATATGCCCTCCTATTTGCCGCCTGCCTGGGTATACTTTCCGGTGTAATTGCTGCCTTAAGGCCCAACACCCTGCAAGATTATATTCCCATGACGATTGCCATGATGGGTATCTGCCTACCGTCGTTCGTACTTGGGCCATTGTTGATTTTGGGCTTTGGAATTGGGCTTGAGTGGTTTCCTGTTTCTGGGTGGGGGTCATCTCAAGGCGATAAAGTACTGCCCGCCATTACTCTGGGAGCAGCTTACGCTGCCTACGTCGCGCGCCTAACTCGCGGTGGTATGCTGGAAGTCTTATCACAGGATTATATTCGTACAGCAAGGGCAAAAGGCGTTTCAAGATTCAATGTTGTCTTTCACCATGCATTGCGCGGCGCACTCTCTCCCGTTGTGGCTTTCGCAGGCCCCGCTGCAGCGGGTTTGCTTTCCGGTTCTTTTGTAGTGGAAACCATCTACCAAATTCCGGGCCTGGGCCGTTTCTATTTGCAGGCAGCATTTAACCGCGATTACACCATGATTCTTGGTACGACAATTTTCTTTTCCACACTCATTATCACCTTCAATTTCCTTGCGGATATTTTGCAGGCCTGGATGAAC
The DNA here is from genome assembly GCF_014211975.1 of Teredinibacter haidensis. Classification (NCBI taxonomy): domain Bacteria; kingdom Pseudomonadati; phylum Pseudomonadota; class Gammaproteobacteria; order Cellvibrionales; family Cellvibrionaceae; genus Teredinibacter; species Teredinibacter haidensis. The sequence continues at coordinate 1,237,336 of NZ_CP060084.1, read as the reverse complement.
CCCAAATTGCGACAATCACTGAGTAAGTAATTCAACCATGCTCCTGAACAAACCTTTTTTGAAAGATTCACTTAGTGAATACGAAGCCGGACGCTCGCTATCACAGGATGCCTATGTACGGCTTAAAAAAAATAAGCTTGCCATAGCAGGCCTTATTTTTTTAGTCGTGATAGTGACGCTCGCATTACTCGCACCTCTGATAGCCCCATATTCATACGAAGCTCAGAATTTGGATCTGGGAGCAACACCACCGTCCCTGACACATTGGATGGGAACCGATATTTTTGGTCGCGACCAGCTTACCCGTATTCTATACGGCAGCCGGGTTTCGCTGATGGTTGGGATTGTCGCCACTGCAGTTGCATTACTTATCGGTGTTTTGTGGGGAACAACTGCCGGCTACCTAGGCGGAAAAACAGATGCCGTTATGATGCGTATCGTTGATATTCTCTACGCACTGCCTTTTACTATTTTTATCATATTGTTAACTGTTGTTTTTGGCCGCAGTATTTTCCTTCTGTTTTTGGCCATTGGTGCAGTGGAATGGCTGACGATGGCGAGAATTGTACGCGGTCAAGTAATGGCGCTAAAACACCAGGAGTTTATCGAAGCGGCAATCTCTATGGGTCTAAATCGTTGGCAGATTATGACTCGACATTTAATCCCCAATATTCTCGGGCCGGTAATCGTATATACAACACTGACGATCCCCAGCGTCATTTTGCTGGAATCTTTCCTCAGCTTCCTGGGGCTTGGTATTCAACCACCTCAAAGCTCCTGGGGGGCGCTTATTTCAAATGGAGTAGAAACGATTGAAGAATACCCATGGCTGATACTTTACCCTAGCTTGTTTTTATCCTTCACGCTATTCGCCTTAAATTTCCTCGGTGATGGCTTACGCGACGCCTTTGATCCACGAACGTCAAAAGATTAGGGGCCGGAAGAATGAGCATACTTACCGTTAAAAACTTAACAACTAAATTCTACACCCGAGAAGGTGTTACCACGGCGGTTAACAACATCAGCTTCGGTGTCGAGGCGGGAAAAATCCTAGGTATCGTCGGAGAATCCGGCTCGGGGAAATCAGTCAGCTGCTATAGTATTTTAGGTCTTGTACCCACTCCCCCAGGAAAGATAGAAACAGGTGAAGCCCTGTTTGAAGGGAAAGATCTATTGCAGATGAGCGAACGAGAGCTACTCAGCATACGCGGCCACAAAATCAGTATGATTTTTCAGGACCCGATGACGTCCTTAAATCCGTATATGAAAATAGGTGACCAACTAATGGAAGCCTACCGCGTACACTTTAAGGGGAATAAAAAAAATGCGAGGGAAAAGGCCCTAAAAACACTTGAAGAAGTCGGCATTATCAATGCCGAGCAGCGCTTAAACGCCTACCCTCACGAGTTTTCTGGCGGTATGCGCCAGCGTGTTATGATCGCCATGGCGCTTATTACAGAGCCAAAACTACTGATCGCGGATGAGCCTACAACAGCTCTGGACGTTACTATTCAGGCTCAAATTCTTGAACTTATCAAAAAGCTGCAAGCATCCCATAATCTTGCGGTCATTTTTATTACCCACGATTTAGCCGTTATCTCGCATTTAGCCGACGATATTATTGTTATGAAAGATGGCGAAATTGTTGAGCAAGGAAAAACAGACGATATTTTCCATCGACAACAGCACCCCTATACGCAGCAACTTATCGCCGCAATACCCAGCACAACAAAGCCTGTCGATGCGGCAATTAACATCAAAGAAAAGCCCTTGATTAGAGTAGAAAACATCACCAAGGTCTACCAAACAACATCAAGCTCCTGGTTTAAACGAAATACACAAACGTTTAAAGCCGTCGACAATGTAAGCCTGGATATTAGAAAAGGTGAGATATTGGGGCTTGTGGGTGAATCCGGTTCGGGAAAATCCACACTTGGCCGAAGCATTATTCGCTTAATAGAAAGTGACGCAAAATCTATAACCTTGGGCGAACAAACGCTGCACACTATGAACCAAACAGAATTGAGGAATGCTAGAAAAGATTTTCAAATCATTTTCCAAGATCCGTTTGCTTCGTTAAATCCTCGATACACCGTATTTGACACACTCGCTGAACCCTTGTTGAAACACAATATTGCAAACCGCGACAACCTATTGCAAAAAATAAATGAGCTTTTGGATGATGTCGGCCTGGAGCGGGAACATATACGAAAGTACCCGCATGAATTTTCTGGGGGCCAGCGACAGCGAATAGCCATCGCCAGAGCGTTAGCACCTAAGCCAAAATTTATTATTGCCGATGAACCGGTATCAGCATTGGATGTTACAATTCAGGCGCAGATATTGGAACTGATATTGGCGCTTACGAAAAAACGCGGCTTAACAATGCTCTTTATTTCTCACGACCTTTCTGTAGTTCGATATTTGTGTGATCGCGTTATGGTTATGAACAGCGGAAAGATTGTCGAGCAGGGAGAAACCGAAACCGTGTTTCAAAGCCCTCGAGAGGAATACACGCAGCAGTTGTTAGCGGCTATACCGGTTATATCTAAAAATTTAGAGCATTAAATTTAAACACCAAAAATTTGGAGACTCATCTTGTCAGCGATCATGACGCAAACCGAATTATTCGGTCACCCCAAGGGTTTGTTCGTTTGCTTTACTACAGAGCTCTGGGAACGGTTTTCTTTCTACGGCATGAAATATTTGCTGTTACTCTATTTGACCAAATACCATCTCTTCACCGATGCGGCCAGCTACGATGTTCTCGGCGCCTACGCTGGGTTGGTCTATGCCCTACCCCTTATTGGCGGCCTGCTGGCAGATCGGTATCTCGGTATGCGTAAGGCGGTTGTATTCGGCGCAATATTATTGTCTCTAGGGCATGCGACCATGGCCTTTGAAGGCAGCCAAGCTACACTATATGCCGCAGGCTCCGTATTGCAGGAAACACTTACGTTAGATTCGGGTGAAAAGATATTAGCCGGCACAATCCTCGCGGAAGAAGTCATCATTCAGGATAAAATTGCGCTGAATATATTTTTCTTTGCACTCGCCCTTATTACCCTCGGTGTTGGCTTTTTAAAACCCAATATTTCTGCCATCGTAGGTCGTCTTTACGAGCTTGAAGACACACGTCGCGATGCCGGCTACACCATCTATTATATGGGCATTAATATTGGCTCGTTCGCCGCAGTGCTGCTTTGTGGCTGGCTGGGTGAAACCTTTGGCTGGAACTACGGCTTTGGCACTGCCGGCATAGGCATGCTATTTGGATTATTCAGTTTCCTCTACGGACAACGTTATTTATACAATCACGCCGACCCCAGTGAACCCAAAAAATTGAAAGAGGCATTTCTGGGGCCCATCAATACCGAGTGGTCCATCTATTTAATTTCTATTCTTTCCCTTTCTATCGTCTGGTGGCTGGTTCAGCACGAACCCATTGTCCACATTACACAAAACAGCATGCTTATTGTTGCCATCGTTGCGCTTATACTTTATTCCATGAGCTACCATCAGGAAAGTGTATTGCACGATAAAGCCGCACTTACTCTGGCGACTTTTTCAGTGGTTACCGGCTTGGTTTGGGCCATAACAGGTAAAGATATCGGTCTAGGCTTAATGTTACTCAGTCTTTTCGCCTTTATTGGTTACGGATTTAAGACAAATAAAAGTCCCGAGTACAGAAGAACAGTCGTCTTAATGTTCCTGATATTATCCAGCGTGGTATTTTGGGCTCTATTCGAGCAATCGGCAGGTAGTATGACGCTTTATGCGGATCGTGTTCTCGATAGAGACGTTAATGGTCAAGAAATCCGTGCATCTATGTTTGGCTCCCTGAATGCGGGTTTTATAATGATACTCGCGATCCCTCTAGCGGTTTTCTGGACATGGTTAGGTCGAAAAAACATGGAGCCATCAACGCCAGTAAAGTTCGGGCTCGGTATTATTCAAGCAGGCTTGGGTTTTGGCGCTCTGGTAATAGGCGCACACTATACGAATGATGCGGGGAAAGTCGCCGCCATCTGGATGGTGCTCGCCTATTTACTGCATACAACCGGAGAGCTATGCATTTCCCCCGTTGGATTGTCCGCAGTCAGTAAACTGTCTATTCACAAAGTTGTTGGTGTAAGTATGGGAACCTGGTTTTTAGCCACCGCCCTATCTGAAACTATTTCAACCAGAATAGGAAAGATGGCTTCTATCGATACCTCTGGCGTTGAGCAGGCGACTACAGAAGCCATGTTAGCAACCTACACAAATTTATACTCCACCCTTATGTGGATAGGTATTTGCGTTGGATTGTTCGTAATTCTGCTTTCACCTTGGCTTAAAAAAGAAATGAAAGGCATTCATTAACCCTAAAATACCCATAATGATGGATGAATATAGACAGTACTTTGTTGCTGGAGGCGCGGCACTTTTTCTGAAGTTTTGTAGCGCCTGCACTCCTGCAAGCAAGGGACGGAACTATGCGCGGCGTAACGTCGTCGAGCCCAGAGCTCGGTGTAAAAAGTGCTCCGTTGATCGCAATAATAAATGGTTCATGCTCCCTGCATATGCCTTGCTGTCGATAGTGCTTATGCTTTTTATCGTAAATCGCACTCGTTAATCTAAGCAGGATTTTTTCACTATCTATACTCATGGCATGCCTGATACTCCGATTGAGACTTGGTCTAATGAGTCTCCCCTAGTAACGCAGACTTGCCTCTATAATTGGGCGTTTGCCCCACACACTCTCACCCGCAGGGACGCGGGCGTGAAGCCCCCACGGATGGATTTACGGCGGATTTGTGGCGCAAGCACGCAATGGGTATCGATGGCCCAGATAGAGTTCTAATCCTCCCGGATAAGGTTCTGGCCCAATCCGGATAGACTTCTGACCCTCCCGGATAGGGTTCTGGCCCAACCCGGATAGACTTCTGACCCTCCCGGATAAGGTTCTGGCCCAATCCGGATAGGCTTCTGACCCATCCGGATAGGCTTCTGCCCCTTCTGGATAGGCTTTACAACTAAGCCATCGCCACGACTAAACAACTCTCCAAAACATCGATCGGGGTTTGGGGGGGGATTTAGTGGTGGCTAGCAGACAAACGGATTCGGCGACATCGGTATAAAATAACGGGTTATGGGATTTTAGTTGAATCTACCTTTTGCCGTTCTCCAGGCGTTTTGCCCTTTGCAAAAATCGGGAGCGTCCCAATAGAGTCCTTTAATCGATTATTCAAAACCGACAGAGCGTGGTAGCCAATGGTATAAGCGACGCCTGGCCATAGGTGCCTCATAAATGATGGGGACTAGAGAATATTGGACGATGAGTTACTTTTATTGGGAGGGATTGGCGTTTCTCCTCAAAACTCTACGTCTATCCCGAGCGTTCCGTTAAACCCCGGCTGATAAAGGGATGGAGTGTAAGGGCCGCTCTGACCAAACAATCCACCATGTTCAATATCGTTATCCGGTAAATTCTCCAGTTTGGCAAACAACGCTATGGTCTTAAGCACTCGGTATTTCATAAACACGTTTAACAAGTAGTGTCCAGACTGCTTACCGCTTACAGGATTCCGGCTGTTTAATTCATGCGTTGAGATAGGGGAAACCCAACGTACCTGCAAAGTAGTGAGGAAACCCTGTGTCGGTTTATACGTATATGAGAGGCCCGACTTATGCGTGGAAACGCGAGGGGTATCATTGGATTCGCCGCTCAAGTCATAATGGCTATGAATATAGCTATAGAATAAGCTGATTTCAGACTTTTCATTTACAACCGCATCTAATCGCATATCCGTACCGAAGGATTCCTGCGTACCTATATTGGTATTCTGCAATACCGTGGAAAAACCATCTACCTCAACATCTGAGTTTGACCGGTAAATAAGGTTTGATAGAGAATTGTTGTACAGGGATACATTGATCACGGCATTATCGGTCAAACGCTGGGTTAGGCTTAACTCATACGATTCTAGCTCCTGATTTTCGAGCTTGGTATTTGGAATCATGATAAGGCTAGAGCTCGGGACAACAAACTGTTCATACTGGTAAAACAACGACGGAGCTTGAAACGCTGTCCCATAAATAAATTTAAGCGTTGTCTTTTTATTCGGGGTGTAAATAAGGTTCCCGCGAGGGTTAAAGCTGTTCGATTTTTCGTCCGAATAATCGTAGCGAAATCCAGCCGTTAAGCTTAGATTATCGTAAAGAGGCACGGCTAATTGAGAATACCCTGCCAAGCGCACCTCTTCTACCGTTAACTCCTCGCGTATTCTTGTTTCGTTACTGCCAGAAAATTGAACTGAATTACCCGTACCGAAGACTTGATCATTGGCATAGGGCGGTATGCTTTCGGTTCTCTCAATCTCAGCACCAGCCACCAGTTGAGTATCATTCGCCATACGGTAATTCAGCGTCGAGCTGGCCTTAAGTGTTTTGTCCTCACCGGTAAAATACTGCGCCGGTTGCTTTTTAAAGAGTGTGTCAGGATCTTGAATATGTTTCGTATAGGACAGATCCATATGAACATTGACCGTATCCTTAGGGGTAATGTCGTAATTCAACCAAAAGATATCGGTGGACGTTTTCCATACGTTGTCATTCGACATTTCATAGATCGCCGGATTATGTCCAACGCCATTTCCTTCATTGAAACTTTGCTTAAAATACCCCACCTCTACTTGCTTATATCGCAAACGGGCATTGAGAGTATGGTCGGAAATGGCTTGATCGAAGTCGCCAAGGGTAGAAAACGCGGTATCTCGCGCTGAAAGATCCACGCCATCGGAAGTATATTGACGACCACTGATATACAGCGAACCATTCTTACCCGCTAGCGGAGTGACACCTTCAAACCCGATATCTTTTGTGCTCTCCTGCCCACCGGCAAGATAAACACTACCCTCGGGAGAGCTAGTTTCAGAGGTATGAGGCGTAACAATATTGATAATAGCGGCGAAAGCATCTGCACCGAAAGTCACGGATGATGGGCCGTAGACAATCTCGATTTGCTCGGCATAACGAATAGATATCGAGTTGCCCGTAGAAAGAAAGGTGCCTTGGTTAGGGTTTATTCGGTGGCCGTCCACTAGAACTAAAAAGCGGTCATTACCCTGGATCCCTCTAATGGTGTAGTACTCACCAAACCGCCCTGCCGACTCCATAATATCAAAACCGGGCAAATCGCGTAGCGCATCAACCAGATCCCTATAACCCCGTTCCTTTATTTTTCGTTTACCCACCACAACGACAGTTGCTGGAGCAGACGCGGAACCTTCATCTGAGCGGCTTACAGACCACACCGCTACGTCAATATTCAATAAATCCTCAAGCGACATACCCATAATGGTGCTCATATCGGAGCCAGCGGACGACACTTCTGAGTATGTGAATGACAAGATAATATAAGTTAAACAAACAGCTAGGAACGGCTTCGAAACGCTCGGCAAAACCAAAGCATTAACTCCTCGGACTATCAAATAAATCGTCAACGACGGTGTTGACTCACGTAAGTATAGACAGCCTACGGAAAACGAACGAACATCGTCTCGATCGCCGTGCTAGGTATGATTTGGTGGGGAGAGAACAGCATTAGAAGTAAATACGGGTAACCAATTCGACGGTACAAGCCCTTCGAGCGCCATTGCCAACCTCGACAATGACCTCTTCTGTGACATCAAGACTTCTCTTGTTCGCCTGCAAAGCCCGCAAAAACGTGCGGGAGCGTATCGGATTTCCGGGTTTTACCGGTGAAAGAAACTTAACGTTATTCAAGCCACAGTTGACGACAAGTTTCGCCTGGGCATAGTGTTCCTTCGCGTAACTATCAAGCCCCCTTAGACGAGGGAGTAGAGAGAGAATGAGAAAGCCGTGGGCAACGGTGGATTTATAAGGCGATTCTACTTTCGCGCGACATTCATCCACATGTATCCACTGATGGTCACCGGTCACCTCAGCAAAGCCATCGATGCAAGCCTGCGTAACCGTGTGCCAGCCACTGATATGAATCTCAGCACCCAATTTACCTGTAAGCCTGTCTTTTAGGGCAAGCACCTCAGGAATTGGCGGTAAGTTGATATGCTCTTCTTCATTCGCAACCGCTAGTAGGCGTGAAAACCAAGCGCTGGCAAAAGAGTTCGATACCGACTGGTTAAAGGACTCCCGCAACTCTCGAACCTGAGGCTCGAATCGCTTAATAAACTCGCCATTACTCAACTGAATTTGTTGGCTTTTTTCTTTTAGCAATGCAACCAACTTCACTTTATATTCCTTAAAAATCGAAGAGAAGCTTAGCCATCAACCTACCGATCCGATCAACAGTTGTAACATTGTACTCGAAAGCGAACAGATCCCAAACGCCATTGACGTATATAGACTCAGAAGAATATTTTAGAAAAATGTATAACGCTGAAAGCAGACAAAGAAAACTATAAACGGAGTAAAGACATGGGCGTAACACATTGTTTTTTAAGTGTTTTTTATGAACCCCCTTTGAGTAACCTATCGGCTTCAACATTCAGTATGAAGTTTTACCGTTTATCTGAGAACAAAGGTTCCACCTCTCATATCCACATAAATTGTTCAGTGGCATCTCAAAAGGCTCAATTCAAGCCCCCACTAAGGTATAAAAACTCTTCTAGTAGCGACTGCGCCCCAGGGCTCACACCATTTAAAATGGGACGGGATTTTAGTGCTAAGGCAACGAATGAAGCCTTTCAACTTGAACCCATGTGTTTCGAGCTTTCCTAGAAACTAAAAAGCCCCCACCTTTCAGTGGAGGCTTTTTGTCATAGCCAAGGATGAAACGAATTTACCAACCGGCAATTTCCTTCAAGCCATCACCAATTTGCGCGAGACTGCGAACGGTTTTAACACCAGCGCTTTCCAGCGCAGCGAACTTCTCGTCCGCCGTACCTTTACCGCCAGAAATAATGGCGCCAGCGTGGCCCATACGCTTACCAGCAGGCGCAGTTACACCCGCAATGTAAGAAACAACAGGCTTGGTGACATGCTCTTTTATGTATGCCGCCGCTTCTTCTTCCGCCGTTCCACCGATTTCACCAATCATAACGATGGCTTCGGTTTTTTCGTCTTTCTCGAACAGTTCGAGAATATCGATAAAGTTGGAACCCGGAATGGGGTCACCGCCAATACCGACACAGGTAGACTGACCAAAACCGTAATCGGTAGTCTGCTTAACAGCTTCGTAGGTTAAAGTACCAGAACGGGAAACAATACCGACTTTTCCAGGCAGGTGAATATGGCCTGGCATAATACCGATTTTACATTCTCCAGGCGTAATAACACCTGGGCAATTAGGGCCAATTAAACGTACACCTAGCTCATCACACTTCACTTTACACTCAAGCATATCCAGTGTTGGAATACCCTCGGTAATGCATACAATCAGCTTTACACCGCTGTTTGCGGCTTCGAGAATCGAATCTTTACAGAAAGGTGCTGGCACATAGATAACAGAGGCTTCAGCGCCAGTATCAGCTACTGCTTCAGCCATTGTATTAAACACAGGCAGATCCAAATGGGTTTGCCCCCCTTTCCCAGGCGTTACACCACCAACAATTTTGGTTCCGTATTCAATTGCCTGCTCGGAGTGAAACGTACCCTGAGCGCCGGTAAAACCTTGACAGAGAACCTTGGTATCTTTATTTATCAGAATACTCATTATTTGCCCTCCGCTGCTTTAACAGCTTGTTGTGCCGCATCGGTCAAACTGGTTGCAGCAATAATGTTCAAACCGCTGTCAGCCAGTACTTTTGCACCCAGCTCGGCATTATTGCCCTCAAGGCGACAAACTACGGGCACTTTCACGCCCACTTCTTCTACCGCACCTACAACGCCTTCGGCGATAAGGTCGCAACGAACTATCCCACCGAAGATGTTAATCAGAACGGCGGAGACGTTTTCATCGGAGAGAATAATTTTAAAGGCTTCAATCACTCGCTCTTTAGTTGCACCGCCACCGACATCGAGGAAGTTAGCTGGCTTTCCACCGTGTAGTTTTACAATATCCATGGTGCCCATGGCCAGACCTGCGCCATTCACCATGCAACCGATATTGCCATCGAGTGCAACGTAATTCAGTTCCCATTTAGCTGCATGCGCCTCGCGCTCGTCTTCCTGGGTAGGATCGTGCATTTCTTTTAACGCTGGCTGTCGGTACATGGCGTTGCCATCGATATTAATTTTTGCGTCGAGACAATGCAGGTCACCGTCGGTAGTAATAACCAGGGGGTTAATTTCCAGCAGGGCCAAGTCTTTGTCCTGAAACATTTTTGCCAAGCCCATAAAGATCTGGGTGAATTGCTTGATTTGCTTATCTTTCAAACCAAGCCTGAATGCCAGATCACGACCTTGATAAGGCTGGGCACCCGTCAATGGGTCGATAGTTGCCCTCAGGATTTTTTCTGGAGTCTCTTCTGCAACTTTTTCAATTTCAACACCGCCTTCAGTGGAAGCCATAAACACAATGCGGCGAGAAGAACGATCGACAACGGCACCTAAGTAGAGCTCCTGATCAATATCACTACAGGTCTCCACAAGAATACGGCTGACTGGCTGGCCGTTTTCATCAGTTTGATAGGTAACCAGGTTTTTACCCAACCATTGTTTGGCAAATTCTTCTGCTTCCGCTTTAGATTTAATCAGCTTTACACCACCGGCTTTACCGCGGCCACCGGCGTGAACCTGGGCCTTCACAACCCATTTGTCACCACCCAAAATATCGACGGCACTTGCCGCTTCGGCTGGCGTTTCTACGGCCATACCTTTAGAAACAGGCAATCCATATTCAGCAAAAAGCTGTTTGCCCTGATACTCATGTAAGTTCATTGTTACTTCCTATGTTTTCCAAACGCGCCCCACGGACTTGTATGGAAATGTTATGGAGGTCTCCAGCCAGTATTTAAGCTGGCCGGGGTTTTATGTAGGAAAGAGTTTTCCCTTTGCGCCTTTTATGTTTATTTGCGCTTCTTACGGTTGGGCATATGGATAGCATGCCCGTTAACGGCCAATGCAGCTTCCTTTACTGCCTCAGAGAAGGTCGGATGACCAAATACGGTCATACCAATATCTTCTGCAGTGGAGCCAAATTCCATAGCAATAGCGATTTGTTGCACTAAATCGGGCGCGCTTGGGCCTACAATATGGCAACCCAATATACGATCGGTGTCGGCGTGTGCGATAATTTTCACCATACCATCCGATTCATCAGCAGCTACCGCACGACCAATAGCCTGGAATGGGAAAGTTCCAATATTATAGGGCTCTCCATCGGCTTTAATTTGTTCTTCGGTGCGACCTACTGCAGCAATTTCCGGATGAGTGTAAATAACGTTAGGGATAATATCGTAATTCATTACAGTTTTCTGACCAGCGATACGCTCGGCAACCATTACACCCTCTTCGGAACCTTTGTGCGCAAGCATCGGGCCACGAACAACATCACCAATAGCCCAAACGCCCGGGGCACTGGTTGAACACAAGTCGTTAACATAAATAGAGCCACGCTCGTCGAGCTTTACATCACTTTCATCAGACAGTAAGCCATCTGTGAATGGCCGACGCCCGACACAAACAATTAACTTATCAAATATTTCTTTCGCATCTTTTCCGTCTTTATCGGTATAGGTAACAACAACTTCTTTTTTGCCCTTACTTTCGACGACTTCTGTGCCCGTTACGCGGCAACCGAGACGAATATCGAGATGCTGTTTCTTATAAATTTTCTGAGCTTCTTTAGAAATTTGCTGATCCATCATCGCCAGGAAAGATTCCATCGCTTCCAGCAACACAACTTTAGAGCCCAGACGACCCCACACACTGCCCAGCTCCAGGCCAATAACACCGGCGCCAATTACGCCTAATCGCTCTGGTACTTCCTGAAACTCTAGCGCGCCTGTTGAGTCTACGATGACATCGTTGTCAACGAGAGCAACTGGAATATTTACCGGAATGGAGCCAGACGCCAAAATGACGTTTTCTGCCTCCAGAATAGTTTCTTTATCTTCGAAATCGACGAACTGAACTTTACGGTTAGCCAACAGCTTGCCAGTACCATAGAGCGAATCTACTTTATTAGCTTTTAACAGGCCGGCTACACCACCGGCCATTTGCTTTACGATACGCTCTTTACGCTCGATCATCGATGGGACATCGATGGAGACATCACCAGTACCAATACCGTGTGAGCCAAATGACACTTTGGCCTCATGATATTTGTGTGAGCTATCGAGTAGAGCTTTGGATGGAATGCAACCTACGTTTAGACAAGTACCACCATTAACGCCCTTACCATCTTTACCTTTCCACTTTTCGATACAGGCTGTTTTCAATCCGAGTTGAGCTGCACGAATGGCGGCAACATAGCCGGCAGGACCAGAACCGATAACGATAACGTCGTATTTGTTAGACATAGGATAAACCCCAGAAAGTTGTGTATATGTGCAATCTAATTTGTTATGGCAGCAAGGCCAATCAAATGACTGGCCTTGCAAATAGGAAAATGATTTATAGTTCGAGCAGAATACGCGCAGGATCTTCAATCATATCCTTGATAGCCACCAGGAACTGAACGGCCTCTTTACCATCAATAATGCGATGGTCATATGACAGTGCGAGATACATCATTGGCAGAATTTTTACCTCGCCGTTTACGGCCATTGGGCGTTCCTGAATTTTATGCATTCCCAAAATCGCTGCCTGAGGTGGATTGAGAATGGGTGTAGACATCAGGGAACCGAATACACCACCATTGGTGATGGTAAAAGTGCCACCTTGCATTTCATCTATACCAATCTTGCCATCGCGACCACGGATACCGAAGTCTCGTACACCATTTTCCACTTCAGCAATACTCATGTTTTCACAATTACGCAGTACCGGAACAACAAGGCCTTTCTCTGTGGATACAGCAACACCGATATCCTGATAACCGTGGTATACAAAATCGTTTCCATCAATAGATGAATTGACTGCTGGGATACGACGCAAAGCCTCAACGGCCGCTTTTACAAAGAAGCCCATAAACCCAAGGCGAGTGCCGTTGTGAACTTTTTCAAAGCGGTCTTTGTACTGACGGCGAAGCTCCATTACCGGCGCCATATTCACTTCGTTGAAAGTAGTTAACATGGCCGTAGACTGGGTCGCCTCGAGCAAACGCTCAGCGATACGTGCACGCAAACGTGTCATAGGGACACGCTTCTCTACGCGATCACCCGTCATCTGCATAACCGGTTCTGGGCTTGCGGCTGCTTTAGCCTGCGCTGGAACAACTGCGGCCGGTTTTTCTTCTGTTGGCGCCGCTTTGCTGAAGTTAGCCACATCTTCCTTGGTTATTCGGCCGCCTTTGCCTGTACCACTTACATCTGCCAAGCTAATGCCGCGCTCGTCGGCCAGTTTTTTTGCTGCAGGGGCAGCGAGAATTTCACCCGCGTCAGCACTGCTATCAACCGAAGTGACATCGTCTGAAGCCGCTGCACCACCTTCACTAAAGATAGCAATCACTTCGTTACTGGTAACGACATCACCCTCTTCTTTCAAAATTTCTTTCAGTACTCCATCTGCAGGAGCCGGAACTTCCTGTACAACCTTGTCGGTTTCAATATCGACAATTACCTCGTCGCGCGAAAATGCTTCGCCGGGCTTCTTGTACCACGTTGCAATGGTGCCGTCCTGAACTGATTCAGGAAACGTCGGGACTTTGATTTCGTTACTCATTTTCAAATGTGTCCTTGTCGCTTATTAGCTAAAAAGTCGTTACTTATACACTGGTGTCCAGTGCTGCATTTACAAATTTGTTCAGTTCATCCAGGTGGGTCGACATATAGCCCGCAGCTGGAGCGGAAGAAGATTGCCGACCAACATAACGCAGGTAGGCATCTTCGTTAACTCGCTCAACCACTCGACGCATACGGTGCTGACTGGCATACCAGGCGCCTTGGTTCATCGGCTCTTCCTGACACCAGACAACATCGCAAAGATGAGCATATTGCTTAAGAGCAACACGCAGATCTTCTTCCGGAAAGGGATACAACTGTTCAATTCGAATTAATGCCACATCGTTCTGTTCAAGTTCTTCGCGCGCTTCGTATAGGTGGTAATACACTTTACCACTACACAGAATGACACGTTTTGCATCTTCACCAGACACTTTGTCATCACCAATAACGGATTGGAAAGTACCTTCTGCCAATTCCTCCAAAGATGAAGTCGCCAATTTATGGCGCAGAATCCACTTGGGGCTCATCACAACCAAAGGACGGCGCATCAAACGAATCGCCTGGCGCCGTATCATGTGGTAAACCTGCGCAGGTGTTGTAGGAATGCACACCTGAATATTGTGTTCAGCACACAGTTGCATGAAGCGTTCAAGACGAGCGGAAGAATGCTCTGGTCCCTGACCTTCGTAGCCGTGAGGCAAGAGCATCGTCAAACCACATAACCGCTGCCATTTGTGCTCACCACTGGTAATAAACTGGTCGATGACGACTTGCGCACCATTGGCGAAATCACCAAACTGGGCTTCCCAAATAACCAAACCACCCGGTTTGGTTGTTGCGTAACCATATTCAAATGCCAGCACAGCCTCTTCGGAAAGAAACGAATCGAAAATATCAAATACAGGCTGATCTTCCTTCACATTTTGCAGCGGGATATAACATTCACCATCTTTCTGGTTGTGAACAACAGCGTGGCGATGAGAGAAAGTACCGCGACCAACATCCTGCCCCGTAAGACGAACGCCGTAATCCTGCTTTAGCAAGGTTGCATAAGCCAAAGTTTCGGCCATACCCCAGTTAATAGGTAGCGCACCACCGGCCATCTTGCGGCGATCCTCATAAATCTTGGAGACCTGCCGCTGAACTTGAACACCATCGGGAATGTTGTTGATTTGCTCTGCTAGATCCTGCAGCTCTTTTATAGGGTAAGTACTATCGTAGGGGGTCTGCCAATCATGACCAATATAGGGTGACCAATCGACGAATAGGGATCTATCAGGCTCACTGACCAAGCCTCGCGCCACATGGTCACCGCGATCCAGTGCGGCACGGTAATCATCAGACATGCTTTGCGCTTCTTCTGCACTCAGTACACTCTCGTTGACCAACTGCTCAGCATAGAGCGTACGCGTTGTTTTCTGCGCTCGAATAGCTTTGTACATTACCGGCTGTGTCGCGGAGGGCTCATCAGTTTCGTTGTGACCGCGACGGCGATAACAGACTAAGTCAACAACCACATCTTTCCCAAATTCATTGCGATAATCGGCAGCCAGATTTGCTAGGTAAGCAACAGCTTCGGGATCATCACCATTAACGTGGAAAATCGGTGCTTCGATCATTTTTGCAACGTCGGTTGCATAGTCGGTAGACCGAGAGTCTTCTTTTCGGTTTGTGGTGAAGCCAACCTGATTATTGACAACCAGATGAATCGTACCGCCTGTTTTGTAAGCACGGGTTTGGGACATCTGAAAAGTTTCCATCACGACACCCTGACCAGCAAACGCCGCATCGCCGTGAATTACCAAAGGAACTACTTTATTTCCGCGAACATCATCGCGACGATCCTGGCGTGCACGCACAGAGCCCTCAACTACTGGAGCTACAATCTCCAGATGTGACGGGTTGAAAGCCAGGGCCAGATGCATTTCACCGCCTGGGGTCATCACATTCGAAGAAAACCCTTGGTGGTATTTCACATCACCGGAGGTGTCCACCAATTTCTTCCCTTCGAACTCCTCGAATAGTTCCACCGGATTCTTACCCAACACGTTTACCAATGTATTGAGTCGGCCTCTATGAGCCATACCGATAACCATTTCCTTGGCTCCGTATCCACCACAGCGATTGATCAAAGTATCCAGCAAAGGAATTAAGCTTTCTGCGCCTTCCAGGCCAAAGCGTTTGGTACCCGGATACTTACTGTCCAGGTGGCGCTCCAAACCTTCCGCTGCGGTCAAACGACGCAACAGATTGAGTTTGGTTTTTTCGCCAAAATCCGGACAGGAACGACTACTTTCAAGCCGTTGCAGCAACCAGCGACGCTCTTCGTAGTTGGTAATGTGCATGACCTCTGCACCAATCGTATGGCAGTAGGTCTTATCCAAATCGGCAATAATGTCTTTTAAAGAGGCCTCATTATAGCCAAATGACAGATCCCCAGTTTGAAATACGGAATCCAAATCAGCGGTATTTAAACCGTGAAAATCCAAACTCAGATCGTGAGGTGTTCTAACATCGCGCAGTTTTAGTGGGTCAAGCTGCGCCTTCTGATGCCCGCTCAAACGGTAAGCATTAACTAACTGAACAACCTCAACCTGCTTTCGTTCGTGCGCAATATTTGCAGCGCCCTCCCCGGGAGCTACCATCGGACGAGCACGATTACGGCCTAGCAATTCGAAATATTCGATAATCTCGGAATGGCGAACGTCAGCACCAGTACCACCGTTAACGGTAGGTAGTTTTTCAAAGTACTCGCGCCACTGCTCTGGGACGGAGTTTGGATCCTTCAGAAACGACTCGTAAACGTCTTCCACATATGCAGCATTACTGCCGGATATATGGCCCGTTTGCCAAAGTGCCTCCATTAAACTGTCATGCATGGTTTACTCACCGCTTTCAGGGATTTGCTCAAGCATGCTGGGCTGAAGCAAATAAATACTCAAATTAAGGCTTTCTAATCAACCGATTGGTAATTTTTTATGTGCTTCACCAATCCTGCTAATCAGTATAGAAAATCTTACTGCTCTTATCGAAGAAACCGGAGCAACGCACTACGCAAAGCTCCGGCAACTAAATATGTCGGTTCAGCTTCAGTACCGATACTTACATCATCAGTACGCTGAAACTGCTCCGTCGATTAAGTTCCTCGATGTAATAACATGCTACGAATATGGCCAATTGCTCGTGTAGGATTCAAACCCTTAGGGCAAACATCCACACAGTTTTGTATGCCGTGACAACGGAAAACACTGAACGGATCATCCAGCTTTGCCAGCCGTTCGTCCGTAGCTGTATCGCGACTATCGGCCAGGAATCTATAGGCCTGCAACAAGCCTGCAGGGCCAATAAACTTATCTGGATTCCACCAGAATGATGGGCAACTGGTTGAACAGCAGGCACAGAGAATACACTCGTACAAACCGTCCAGCTTTTCACGTTCTTCTGGAGACTGCAAACGTTCAATCGCTGGCGCAGGCGTATCGTTCTGCAGATAAGGGTCTACCTTGAGAAACTGTGCGTAGAACTGGCTCATATCAATAACCAGATCACGCACCACCGGTAGGCCAGGTAAAGGTCTCAACACTAACTTATTATTCTTAACGCAATCGGAAAGAGGTGTTACACAAGCCAGACCATTTTTACCGGCAATATTCAGCCCGTCCGAACCGCAAACACCTTCCCTGCAAGATCGACGAAAGGCCAACGCAGGGTCTTGAGCTTTCAATAATTCAAGAACATCCAACACCATAAGGTCTTTACCCTGGACATCAAGCTCATAGGCTTTCATATAGGGCTCTTTGTCCGTTTCGGGATTGTAGCGATAAACTTCAACTTTCAGCATTTTATGAGCACCCTGTTTTAGTAGGTACGAACTTTGGGTTCGAAGGCTTCCATCGTTTTCGGAGCGAAATTCACATCACGCTTGCCTACGCGCTTTTCGCCAGGAAAATACATCGAGTGGCACAACCAGTTCTTGTCGTCGCGATCCTGGAAGTCTTCCCGGGCATGGGCACCACGAGATTCCTTGCGTTCTTCTGCGGCAATCGCAGTAGCTTCAGCGACTTCAAACAGGTTCTGAATTTCCAGTGCTTCGATACGGGCAGTATTAAAGGTGCTGCTCTTATCAGCCAACGTTACATTTTCGACACGCTCCCGCAGTGCTGCAAGTTTCTGTATCCCTTCCTGCATAAACTCACCTTTGCGGAATACGCCGAAGTGGTTCTGCATAATGTTCTGTAACTCAGTGCGCAGAACAGAAGCATTCTCACCACCCGAGCTGGCATTGACTTTATTCAGGCGAGCCGTTGCAACTTCCAAGTCCGACTCTGTTGGATCACGTAATTCAATACCCTCACGCAACGCTTTTTCGATATACAGACCCGAGGCGCGACCAAACACAACGAGATCCAGTAGGGAATTCCCGCCCAAACGGTTAGCGCCATGAACTGACACACAGGCCACCTCACCACAAGCATAAAAACCCTCAACGACTTCGTCGTCACCCTTTGCGTTCTGGGTAAGCGCCTGACCATTAACATTGGTAGGAATACCACCCATCATATAGTGACAGGTTGGTACAACCGGTATGGGGTCTTTAATGGGGTCGGCGTGCGCAAAGGTACGGGACAATTCCAAAATACCTGGCAAACGCTGGTTCAAGGTATCGGCACCCAGATGATCCAACTTCAAAAACACATGATCGCCATTTTCACCACAGCCTCGACCACCCAGAATTTCAAGTACCATAGAACGTGCCACAACATCGCGACCAGCGAGATCTTTGGCGTTTGGCGCATAACGCTCCATAAAGCGCTCGCCATCTTTATTCACCAGATAACCACCCTCTCCGCGGCAACCTTCAGTCACCAACACACCGGCACCGTGAATGCCCGTTGGGTGGAACTGCCACATTTCAATATCCTGAACAGGGAAGCCACTACGTAGCGCCATACCAAGACCGTCTCCGGTATTAATATGAGCATTGGTTGTCGAGGCATACATACGGCCTGCACCGCCGGTCGCCAGCACCGTCGCTTTCGACTTAATGTAGACCACTTCACCATCTTCCATATTGATAGCAATAACACCACAAACAGCGCCATCCTGGTTTTTCACCAGATCTACAGCGAACCATTCATTCAGGAATACGGTGTTATTTTTAACATTGCCTTGGTAGAGCGCATGCAAAAGCGCATGACCGGTTCTGTCTGCCGCAGCACAGGTTCGTGCGGCTTGGCCACCGCGACCAAAGTCTTTTGATTGCCCACCGAAAGGACGCTGGTATATACGGCCATTGTCGGTACGGGAAAACGGCAGGCCCATATGTTCTAACTCAAACACCACTTCCGGGCCAACAGAACACATATATTCAATAGCATCTTGATCACCTATATAGTCCGACCCTTTAACGGTATCGTACATATGCCAGCGCCAGTTGTCCTCTGGGTCTGCACTGCCAATTGCGCAGGTAATACCGCCTTGAGCGGAAACCGTGTGAGAACGCGTTGGAAATACTTTTGTTACCACCGCTGTCTTAAATCCGGACTGAGCCATCTGCAATGCCGCGCGCATACCTGCACCGCCACCACCGACAACAATACCGTCGAATGAAATCGTTCGGATGTTAGCCATTAATTAAACCCCCACAAAATCTCAACGCCCCACACTAGGAAAGTAATACTAACCAGCGCATAGATTAGTAACGCCAGCATACGCAAAACCAATGCAGATTCGCCCATCATTCGCGTAGTCACATAATCGGTCAACACACCCCACAAGCCAATCCAACCATGCGCAATGGTACAGATCAGTGCCAGCAGGCTGAACACCCGCATCCACAACTGACCGTAAAGACCAGACCACTCTTCATAGCTCATACCCGGATGAGCAACGATAAAACCAACAACTAATAAGGTGTAAGTCGCTAGAACCAATGCACTGAAGCGCTGTACCAACCAGTCGTAGAGGCCGCTTCGCCCCCAGCTTGTAACCGCCGTTACCATACCCATACCCCCGCACAAATAATTAGTACAATCGCAAAAAACAATGCGAGTTTGGCTCCCAGCCTGCCACCCTTGAGGCTCTCACCAACACCCACATCCATAATCAGGTGTCTAACACCTGCGCAGAAATGGTAGGCCAGAGCCGCCAAAACACCCCAGAGCACTAATTTTGCCCAGAGCGTAGCGAGTAGATCAGCAAGCTGATTGTAGGATTCTTCTGAGGACAGACTCATATCAAGCATCAGTAGCAGTACAATAACCCCTGCCAGCAAAACCACACCAGACACACGGTGTAAGATTGAAACTATTGCCGTAACAGGAAACTTGATAGTTGAGAGATCCAGATTAACAGGTCTGTTATTTTTCACAGTCGCGTCGCACCTTGTTTACCGGGTTTGTATAAAATTCATTTAACCAATCTCGTTCTTTCTGGCATTAATTGACACCTATTTGATCTCTACCCAAAGAACGACTCATGGCTCTTTCTTTTCGCGCTCAATATGCATACCTTTGTAAGCTCTAGACTCTATAAACTCACTGCATCAAGAACCAGATTACAAAAAAACCACCACCACAGAGTACGGTAAATGAATCAGGTTTGCTGGATGTGTTAGGGAAGGCGGTATTAACGAAAAACGCGCCATAACCTCATGCGCGAATGCGCCATCGGAAACGCACGAAATTATAATAATGCGACAGTAAAATTACAATTGTTTATAAGTACTTAGGCTACATTATTCAACTAAAGAGCAAGTTGCCGCGCACCACTTTGGACTACAGGCTAATATTTTCACCATAAAAGCTCACAACGATCGAAAATCAACCATCCCTATTTCCATTAAAGCATGTTTTTTTGATTCTGCTCAGCGCAAGACTACACTTATGCAGGCAAAATTCACTATAATCGTGACCCTTGGCGGAGG
The DNA here is from genome assembly GCF_014211975.1 of Teredinibacter haidensis. NCBI lineage: Bacteria > Pseudomonadati > Pseudomonadota > Gammaproteobacteria > Cellvibrionales > Cellvibrionaceae > Teredinibacter > Teredinibacter haidensis. The sequence goes on along the minus strand of NZ_CP060084.1, from coordinate 1,216,681 downwards.
CCGGTTTCGATAAAGAGGATTTATTACGCCTACTATTTGACCAATATCGGTGCCCAACCTGTATGCACCGCCATTTAACGGTAGCCATAGACTAATGTCGGCTACTGCAAATTACCTCAGTTGCAATATACTGATCATAATTGAAAAAAAGCGATTGGTTCGTTTTGTTGCCAAACTCGCACATCATGTGCCTGCGGTTCATGCAGCTACACAATTTCAATATAAGAATGTGTTCTTGTTCATTTGAGTGAGAATGCACGTTTTGTTACACAGGAGTCCAAAATGACTGATAAAAAAGCCAGCCTAAAGATTGATAACTTGGATGAACCCATTGAACTGCCAGTATACGCCGGCACCATTGGTCCAGATGTTATCGATGTTAGAGCCCTAACAGGAAAAGGCTATTTCACATACGACCCCGGCTTTGTTTCAACCGCTTCCTGCGAATCCAAAATTACCTATATCGACGGCGACAAGGGCATTCTGCTACACCGCGGCTACCCTATTGAAACACTCGCAAAACAGTCCGACTATCTGGAAACCTGCTATTTACTGCTCCACGGAGAACTTCCGTCGCAAAGCGAATACGATGAATTCGTTAACATTGTGACCAACCACACCATGGTTCACGAGTCTATTTCCCGCTTTTTCCGCGGTTTCCATTATGACTCCCACCCCATGGCCATGATGTGCGGTATTGTCGGTGCACTGTCAGCTTTCTATCACGACTCGCTCGACATCAATAACGCCCGCCATCGAATTATTTCTGCCCACCGCCTAATTGCAAAAGTACCTACCTTAGCTGCCATGTGTTACAAACACTCGCAGGGTCAGCCGTTTATGTACCCGAATAACAATCTGGGCTATGCCGAAAACTTCCTGCATATGATGTTTGGTTCGCCGTGCAATGACCCAGACGTAAACCCCGTTATTGCGCGCGCCATGGATCGCATATTCCTGCTGCATGCTGACCACGAGCAAAACGCCTCCACTTCCACCGTACGCTTGGCTGGCTCATCCGGTGCCAACCCGTTTGCCTGTATTGCTGCTGGTATTGCAACCCTTTGGGGGCCTGCTCACGGCGGTGCAAACGAAGCCGTACTGAATATGCTAGAAGAGATTGGCGACGAGAAAAACATCGATAAATTTGTTGCTCGCGCCAAAGACAAGGACGATCCCTTCCGCTTAATGGGTTTTGGCCACCGCGTATACAAAAACTTCGATCCACGTGCAAAGGTGATGAAAGAGACCTGCGACGAAGTACTGGCTGAACTAGGACTGGAAGATGATCCTCTCCTGAAAATCGCTAAACGCCTAGAAACCATTGCCTTGGAAGACGAATACTTCGTAGAGAAAAAACTCTATCCGAATGTCGACTTTTACTCCGGTATCATTATGAAAGCGATTGGCATTCCAACCGATATGTTTACTGTCATTTTCGCGACTGGCCGCACCATTGGCTGGATTGCGCACTGGCATGAAATGATTACCGACGGCTACAAAATTGGTCGCCCTCGGCAGTTATACACCGGCTCTCCTTCACGCGACTTCCCCGTTCGCGAAGGTCGCATAGACGCCAATCCGTCCATATTCTAAGACTTCCTGTTTTGGAGCAAAGGCCGCCAGCTAAAGCTCGCGGCCTTTTTTATAGGCTCGACGCCCCCTCCTTCCAAAACTTCTTATTCAAGACTTGATATTTTTGCGGGAGGCACCACCTTCCTTCCGATAAATTCCTACTCGATATGTTAATTAAGGGAACTCTTTAGCAAGAAAAAAGCTCAGAAGAACTCACACTAAAGAAACCACCGTCACAGGTTAATATTTAAACAATAACGTAAAATACTTGGGGTCAGAAATGATTCGTGCGAACAATATCAGTCGGAGCTACGGTAACTTTGCCGCCGTCAACAACGTCTCTTTTCATATAAAGTCTGGCGAAATTGTTGGTTTACTCGGCCATAATGGTGCGGGGAAAACCACAATCATGAAAATGCTGACGGGCTATATTGAGCCCAGCGCAGGCTCTATTGTTATTGATGGCAAAGAGCTGTCAGAAAACGCCAACGACATCCAGCGATCAATAGGCTACCTTCCGGAAAACTTGCCGATATACCCGGAAATGAGCGTGATGGATTACCTATTCTACTGTACTCAGGTTCGCAATATCCCGGAGCAGGCGCAGGAGACTGCAGTTGTTGAAAGCATCAGAAAAACACAGCTCGCCAGTAAAGCTCTGCAGGCTATTGCAACCCTCTCCCGAGGTTTTAAGCAGCGCGTTGGTGTTGCCCAGGCACTTATCCACAACCCTAAAATTTTAATTCTCGACGAACCCACGAACGGCCTCGACCCACATCAAACCCACGAGATGCGGAAACTTATCCGCGGGCTCGCGCAACAGTCTACCGTTATTATTTCCACCCATATTATGCAAGAAGTGGACGCACTCTGTGACCGCGTAATTATTCTCGATAACGGCGAACTCGCCGTTGATCAAAGCTTAGAAGAACTACGCCGCAGCGACACCATTGCACTGCAAACCTCTGCGAATTTAAGCGCAGTGAATGCTCTGTTGGCTAGTTTTTACGTAAACAATCAACTACTGGATTCTGCAGCGGCTGAACTTGTCAGTGACACAAATGGAGTCAACCAGTTCCATCTGCCTACCGGAAGCAATATTGATATTTCAGCCCTAATCGCCTGGATTTGCGAAAAACTTATTGTGGAGGGCCATAAAATTTATGCTATCCACCCAATGCTTCGAGACCTGGAAACCGTATTCCGTAATATTCACTTAAATAAAAACCATTTAGGCGTCGTCGAGCGGGAGGTTAACAATGCTGCTTGATATTCGAAGAGGTCAACAGCCTGTCATTAAAATCGCAAAAAAAGAACTGAAGTTATTTTTTGCGTCACCTATAGCCTATTTGTTTTTGGGCGTATTTATTGCCACGACACTTTTTATTTTCTTCTGGGGTGAATCCTATTTTTCCCGCAATATTTCCGATGTTCGGCCACTATTTGAATGGATGCCTGTATTACTAATTTTCCTCAGCGCTGCACTCACCATGCGCATGTGGAGCGAAGAACGACGTAGCGGCACGCTCGAACACGTTTTGACCTTGCCGGTTTCGAGCTGGCAGTTTGTTCAAGGTAAATTCGCCGCCTGTAAAATTTTACTGCTGGTCGCACTGCTGTTAACGCTACCCCTGCCGATTACTGTTTCGCTGATCGGGAATCTGGATTGGGGGCCAGTAGTCAGTGGTTATATGGCAACCATTCTTTTAGGTGCAGCCTATATTGCCATTGGGCTTTTTGTCTCCAGTCGCAGCGACAATCAAATCGTCAGCCTGATTCTTACCGTTGTTTTATGCACGGTGTTCTATTTGCTCGGTTCGCCTGTACTATTAAAGCTGGTAAGCAATGAAACCGCTGAATGGCTGCGTTTTCTCGGGTCCGGCTCGCGGTTTGAATCCATTACTCGCGGCGTACTGGATATCCGTGATTTTTATTATTACATCAGTGTTGCCGCCGCTTTTCTGGTATTAAATCGCTACAGTCTGGAAAAAGACCGGTGGGCTGATGATGGAGATAAAAAACATCACAACCGCTGGAAGTTTTCTTCGCTACTAATAATTGCCAATTTGTTAATATTTAATCTGGTACTTTCACCCGTTTCTGCGCTGCGTTTAGACACAACAGAGGGACAAATGTACTCCATTAGCGATGCGACTCGGGGATACCTGAATCAATTGCAGGAGCCTCTGTTAATTCGCGGCTATTTCAGCGCAAAAACACATCCACTACTTGCACCGCTCGTCCCAGAAGTACAAGACCTATTAAAAGAATATGCAGCAGAAAGCGAAGGTAAAATACGGGTAGAACTAATAGACCCGGCCACAAATCCAGAAGCGGAAGAGGAAGCCGGAAGTAAATACGGAATTCGACCAGTCCCCTTCCGCGTTGCTGACCGTTATCAATCTGCCGTCATAAATTCCTACTTCAACATTCTGATTCAGTACGGCGATGAATATAAAGTATTGAGCTTTCAGGAACTGATCGAAGTGAAAGCCCAAGGCGAAAGCGACCTGGATATTAAGCTGCGCAATCCCGAATACGATATAACTAATGCCATCAAGCAGGTACTCTATGCTTACCAGTCCGGAGGCAACCTCTTTAACAGTATTCAGGCTAGCGTCCAACTTACCGCCTATGTTTCTACCGAAGACAAACTGCCAGAATCATTGCTGGCATTGAATACGGCACTGCAATCTGTACTTGAAAACACCCGCGATAAATCCAACGGCAAATTCGCCTTTAAATTTATCGACCCAGAAGCCAATGATGGAGCTGTCGCTCAGGAAATTGCTGAAAACTATGGTTTCCAACCGATGGCCTCCAGCTTGTTTGATCTCTCTACTTTTTATTACTATCTGGTATTAAGCAACGACGAGATTGCAGTGCAAATCGCGCTACCTGAAGAGTGGAATGAGGATTCCATTAACCGCGCTCTGGAGTCTGGTCTTAAACGTTTTGCCTCCGGCTTCACCAAAACCATCGGTATTGTTGCACCGCAACCCAACCCTTACGCGGCGCAAATGGGCCAACCTTCTCCCGCCAGTTTCGGCGCGCTTCAACAAATGCTCAATGAGAATATGACGACTAAAAACGTTGAGCTTTCATCTGGAAAAATACCGGAAGATATTGACTTATTGATGGTCTTAGCGCCGGAAAATCTCGATGAAAGATCGGTATTTGCGATCGACCAATATCTAATGCGTGGCGGTACCCTGTTGTTAGCAAGTTCCCCCTTCCTTGCGCAACTCCAGCAGCAAGGTCTGTCTGCAAATACCCACGTATCCAACCTAGAGGACTGGTTGGCTCACCATGGCGTCAGTATCGGTAAATCTTTGGTGATGGATACCCAAAACTCTGCTTTCCCCATCCCCGTCACCCGTCAAGTAGGTATGTTCGCCGTGCAGGAAATCGACATGCTGGACTACCCCTACTTCCTTGAGTTACGCGACGCGGGACTGAGCCAGACAAACCCAGTCACCTCCGGCCTCCAACAGCTGAGCGTGCCCTGGGCATCTCCCATCACATTGGATGCATCCAAAAACGCTAAGCGAAGCTCTGTCGTTCTGGCAAAAAGCTCCGGCACCACATGGTTAAGTGACGACCTGGATATCAACCCCAAAACGCGGGAGGACGGTAGCACCGGTTTTGATGTTGGGGCGTTCGTTGGCGAACAATCGCTTTCGGTTGTATTAACCGGTCGTTTTAGATCGTTCTATTCCGGTAAGGAATCCCCGTTACTAAAGCGGGAAGCGGCCGAAACCCAAGAAGAGGAGAAAACAGAAGGTACATCCGAAGACGATAAGGAAGTGCTCAGTAACATCATCGAGCACTCCCCCGAATCCGCACGCCTAATTGTTATCGCCTCTAACAGCTTTGCCGAGGATGGTGTGCTACGCCTACAAAGCTCCATGGCCGGCAACAACTACGTCAACCCTTTGCAGTTTGTCATTAATGCCGCTGAGTGGAGCCTTGAGGACGAAGGCTTGCTCAGTATTCGTTCCCGCAGCCACTTCAATCGCACTCTGCCCCCCCTGGGCGATAAGCAGCGACAATTCTGGGAACTGCTCAACTACGGTCTGGCAATCGTCTCTCTGCTTGCGATATACCTCGTGGTTCTCTGGCGCCAGCGAATGACCCGGGCGAATTACCAAAAAATTCTGAGCACTCTCATTACCACCGATGCTGATGCCAACAGCCAGAAAGGAGTTCACGCATGAATAAAGCCATACAGTTTCTGACTCTGTTGCTGGTACTGCAGGTAGTCTTGGTCTTAGGTACCAAGCTGGTCACAAACAACAGTGAAGCCGCTAACAAGCCTGAGCCACTGGCTAAAGGTCTAAACGAAACGACAGAGCTTGTGATCACCGACGGTAAAAACAGGGTTCGACTAACAAAAGATGGCGAACAATGGCGCCTGCCAGATTACGGCAGGCTGTTGGTTTCACCAGGAAAAATGGAAGAGCTCCTGCAAAAACTCTCAAAGCTTAAAGCAGGCTGGCCAGTAGCCAGCTCTAGCCACGCGGCGGAACGTTTTGAAGTTGCGGAAGATAACGCTCAAAAAACCCTGGAGCTCTCAAACAATGGCAAAAGAATTGCGACGCTATACTTGGGCACCAGCCCGAGCTATCGAAAAGTTCATGTTCGCGTAAACGACGAGCAGGATATCCATATTATTGAGCTGGCTCAGCACGAAGCTCCAGCTGAACCGGAACTCTGGTTTGACAAAACACTGCTTGGCTTTGAAGGCCTTATAACCGAAGCCAAGACCGATAGCTTCACTCTCACCAATATTATCGATACAGAAAGCGACAATACCCAGTGGTTCTTATCTCCTTCGGATGCAAACAAAGCACTCGATAACGGCGCAATTGACGCCTGGATCAAGCGTTTTAATAACCTGCTAGTTAACAAGCTGATGGTAGATGGAGATGCGATACAAAGTATTGTTATTCAAAACCCTGTGTTCACCATCAACCTGAAGGGAAAAGAGCGTAGCGCCAATTATGCGTTCTACTCTCATAGCGAGAAACTGTACGTAAAACAATTCGGCCAGACGCCGGTATTTGAAATTGCGAGCTATCAAGCAGACCCTATTATAGATATGGATATAGCGCACTTTTATCTCGGAACCGAAACTCCCGGCATAGATACTTCTGCCAAATAACACTCGGCCTAATTAGGCACAGCCTTCATTCGTAAAAATAAAAAAGGCTGTGCCTACTTCTTGGGCAAGACGTAGCTCTATCAGGCTAAGACTCGTTCGCATTAGTGAAAATCTGCAGCACGTTATTAAAGATGTGCATCTCCTCTTTGGAGGTAAACGTAATACGCAGCTCAATTACAGCACCCTGATTGTTCGACAACAAGCGACAATAGACCACACGCGTTTTAGCGCGAATACGCTCCATCTTCCCGCGGTACTCCACGTACAATTCAATATTGGCATCGGAACCCAAAGACAGCGCATAGGGAAAATTAATAACAAAACCTCCTTTAGCCACAGCCTTAATATAAGTCTCGCACAATTGCCGGTCCGGCGTCATAACACGAGCCTTCCACTGAACGATATAATGAGGTTTTGCTAGCCGCTGCTGTGTCAAAATAGTACTTCCGAGCTCCATCATGATTGAAAGGAAACTCCATAAGTGTAGACAGAATCAGACCGCTCGCATCCTAACGTTAAACGAATCCAAGTCACTATTGCCCCCCAAAAGCAGCACCTAAACCCTAGCAAACTGCCTTTAAATACATTTCCCTACAATAAAATCACTTCCACACTGTTACCATTGCAGCACCTTTGCTATTATCTGCGCCTTTTTCTAGTTCCCCATCCCGCAATTTCGCTCAGGGTCAGCTAAACTCCATTAACTGCCCACCTACAAGGATATCCATGCCCGAAGACACAAACGATTCCGTCGACAACTTTGCCGATCTTAACCTCCCAGGCTACATACTCAAGGCACTCAGCCATGTGGGTTATGAAACACCTTCACCCATTCAGGCAGCGACTATTCCAGCGCTTATAAAAGGCGGCGATCTACTCGGCATGGCACAAACCGGCACAGGTAAGACAGCCGCGTTTGCCTTACCTATTCTAGCCAATATCGATCTTAAGCAGACCAAGCCCCAAGCTTTGGTACTGTGCCCAACGCGGGAACTGGCCTTACAGGTTGCTGAAGCATTTCAGGCCTATGCGTCTGAAATGAAAGGTTTTCACGTGATGCCAATCTATGGTGGCCACGACATGCGTGCCCAGCTGCGGGGGCTGCAGCGTGGCGTACACGTTATTGTTGGTACACCGGGTCGACTGCTCGACCACCTCGATCGTCGCAGCCTGGATCTAAGCCAACTTAAAACTCTGGTTCTGGATGAGGCCGACGAGATGTTGCGCATGGGCTTTAACGAAGATGTTGAAGCGATTTTGGACAAAACACCTGGCGACAGGCAAATTGCTCTTTTTTCAGCAACTATGCCACCGCCCATTCGCCGCGTAGCTGACAAGTACCTAAAAAAGCCAACGGAAATTCGTATTGAATCTGCGGTTGCCACTAACGAAAATATTGAACAACACTACTGGTTGGTGTCTGGTACAAACAAGCTCGAGGCGCTTACCCGAATTCTTGAAGTGGAAGAGTTCGATGGCATGCTTATTTTCGTGCGAACCAAAACCGCCACAGCAGACCTTTCTGAAAAGCTGAACGCCCGAGGATTTTCGGCAGCACCACTCAACGGTGATATGAACCAAGCCCTGCGCCAACGCACGGTTGAACAGCTGAAGAATGGTCAGCTAGATATGGTTATTGCTACTGATGTCGCCGCCCGGGGCCTGGATGTTGACAGAATCAGCCACGTTCTAAACTACGATATTCCCTACGACGACGAGGCCTATGTTCACCGTATTGGCCGTACCGGTCGCGCGGGCCGTAAAGGTAAGGCCATTCTTTTTGTTGCGCCACGCGAGCGGCGAATGCTGCGTTCGATAGAAAATACCACGCGTCAGAAAATTACCCAGATGCACCTGCCCTCACGGGACGATCTTATTGATCGCCGTGCTGCCATATTCAAAAGCTCAGTGGCTGAGGCATTAAACAACGAGGATAAAAGCTTCTTCCAGCGAATTGTCGGTGAACTCTGCCATGAGCAGGAAGCCAGCCCGGAAGATATTGCTGCAGCGCTCGCGTATTTACTGCAAAAAGATCGCCCCTTGCTGCCACCAAAAGACAAACCGAAGAAGCCAGAAAAACCGACTAAAGAGCTTTGGGAAAGAGGCAAGGATAGTGACGACAAAGGTATTCCAAACCTTGGTAACGCTCAGTCGCTACGCGATTACCCAGAAATTGTTATGGAACGCTTCCGCATTGCTGTGGGCCACAACGATGAGGTGACGCCGCGAGAGATTGTTGGCGCCATAGCCAATGAAGCCGATATTGATGGCCGCTATATAGGTCATATTAAAATTTACGACGCTTTCAGTACCGTAGACCTACCAGCAGGTATGCCTAACGATCTGTTATCAGAACTCAAAAAAACCCGCGTAAAGCAACGCCCAATCAATATTGAACGTGTTGCAGCAAGCAGTAACACAGCCAACAACGATGCTCCAAATCGTCCACGCAAGCCTAGAAAGGACAGAAAGCCACGTCACACGTCCGACGCCAAACGGAAACGCAAAGATAGTTAGTCAATAAAAGGCCGGTGAGGAATCACCGGCCTTTTTTAATAGCGCTCCAGTACAATCGCACCGTGGGCTGGAACATGTACATTGTGGATATAGTGATGCTTATCTCCACCGCGTGTTGCTTCTTTATCACCGAATAAATTAAATACGGGCCAGCTGGTATTCGCCAGCTCCTTATAATACCCCTCCACATGAAGGTCGTAATCGTAAAATACCTGATCATTAAAGTTTAACACCACCAAATATTTCCCATTACTGCGTGTAAATGCAACCACACCGTTGTCGTTGTGAAGATGATTAATCTCGATACTATCAGCCGACCAGGTCCACATATCCCGCTTTCGAATTTTAGCGATGGTTTTGTACCAGGCCAGAATTTTACTTTGCTGGGGGTCATGTTCGTATCTATCCAAATCCAAATAATGCTCCCACCAACGGCTGCCATCGCTGGCTACACCGTTCTGACCGAACTGCATCCACTCCCCTGCTTCCTGTCCCATAAATATCATTGGAATACCGCGAGACAGCAAAGTCAGGCAAGCAGACACCTGTGAAATATTCCAGCCCCTGCCATTACGCGCCACATGAGCGATGCGTGCATCTTCATTCCCGACTTCATCGTGAGACTCCGTGTAGTTAATACTATCGTGCCAGCTGTCACCATAATAGGTCAGTGCTGCTTTTAATTTATCCAGGTGGTCACCCCGAATAACGGCCTTGGCATTATCATGGTAAGCATCGCACCATTGGCTATCAAATGGTGCGTGGTGCTCACCGCTCCATGAGGAGCCAATAACTTCCTGCGTCACATACCAGTTATCGGGAAGTTCCTCAGCAATCAACAGTAGTTTTGGATCGATCGATTTTAATTTATGCCGCAGTTCCAATAAAAAATTCCAGCCACTTTCACGACCCGGTTGACGCACATGGTTCACCCACCGATCCCCCATGTGCATAATGTGGGACATATCGAAGCGGAACCCATCAATATGGTATTCTTCTGTCAGAAAACAAAGATTATTGATCAGAAAGTGGCGAGTAACGTCGCTACCATAATTAAACATCGGCCCCCAATCAGTATCGCCGGAAAAATATTCTTCGTGATCGATATTCCACAAAATATTGTCTCTATTCCCACTGTGATTCAACACCACATCTAAAATAACAGCCATGCCATTCTGGTGGCAGCTATCCACAAGTGCTTTCAAATCATTTGGCGTACCGTAAGAGGTCTCTATGGCATAAAGGAATACGCCGTTATATCCCCAACTATCATCCTGAGAGAAAGCGTTAACAGGTAACAACTCCAATGCAGTAAAACCGAGCTCTCGAATATAAGTGCTAACTTCATTCGTGAGTCTAGGAATGGGATTTGACGTTGAACGATGACTGAAGCGAGCGGGATGAACTTGGTAGATGGCGTAATATTCCCAGCCGGGCCTTTGCCAACTTTGATCGTGCCACCAATAATTATTTTCGGTAACAATCGAACTGCAAGTAAGCGTCGTATCTTCAATATTTCGCGCGGCAGGGTCCTGCGTTAAATGCCAGGAATTTTCGCCCCTATACTTAAGCCGAAACTTGTATTTATCACCCGCCTTCGGCAGCTGAGAGAATTCCTGAGGCTTAACCCTAGCCCCCCAAAACTTTCCACTTTCTGTTTTCTGCAACTGTAGTGGTGAAGCTTCCCAGTGCGTAAAATCACCGACCAGCTGTACATTCGAAGCCAGAGTTGGCGCGTGAAATATAGCAAACCATGCTCCATCACAAAAATAAAAGCCAGGCGCACGATCATTAAATATTTCGGTATCAGTTAAACCGTTCATAGCACTAACCTCCATGTAAACCCATATAACATAGAGGTTACCGCATAAAATCAGCACAGATGTTTATTTAGGTACCACCTGAGGCGATATTGGCACATAGAATTTACTATGTATCGAACACGGAAAATGAAGGGATGGATATTATACTGAGGGGAATGTTCAAGAATTGAATTACCCGCCGGCAAACGAGTACTTACAACCGTCCGCTACGCTTGAGTTTAAAATACTCGTTCACCAGTTCGATATGTAAATTTTGTGGGAGAGAGTCGGTCATAATGACACCCCTGCCCTGCAGCTTCGCCAGGGCTCTGCGCCTGCGCCGAACGGTTTCTGTCATGCCACAGTAACTTAGGGCAGAAGAAAAATTACTCACCGGCTCATTCAGTTTTTTATCCAAATACACTTCGCGCAGGCTTGCCACCATAACGATATGTTTTTTGGATAATAGCTCGGTAGCGACAACAAGGTCTTCTGACTCCTCGTCCCTGATATTGGAAATAAGAATGACCAATGCCCGCTTACTATTTCGCTGTAAAAATTTTTCCGCCGCTTGCAGGTAATCACTGGTTTCCAGACTACTGTGTAAATCGTAGAGCTGATTGAGAATCGTATTAATACGTGCAGGGCCTTTTAGCGGAGCGAGCCAGCGCTCATCGCCGGCAAAGCTCATCATGCCTACGGCATCGCCCTGCCTTAAAGCTACATAGCTGGTGAGCAACAAAGCATTTAAAGCATGATCGAAGTGGCTGATATGGTCGTCTTTCGCCCGCAACCTGCGCCCGCAATCCAGCATAAAAACAACATCCTGATCACGCTCATCCTGATACTCTCTGGAGATAGGTTTACGCTGGCGCGACGTTGCCTTCCAATCGATTTGCCGCAACGAATCGCCTTCACGAAACTCACGCAACTGATGAAAATCACTACCCTCGCCGCGACGCTGCTGCAGATGAACTCCCATTTGAGCAATCTGATGCTCCAGGCCTATACCGGCAGAGTTCGCAATCGGAGCAAAGTTGGGATAAATTTTGACCGCTTCTTCGCCACCCACCCATTGCAGCTTTTGCCACAAGCCCCAGCGCGTACTCACCCGTAAACCAGTTAGACCAAAGCGCGCCTCTCCACGTTTTATGGGTAGTACAGGATAGATAACTTTTTTGCTGCTAACTGGCGCTAGCGTGAGCGTGAAAGGTAGCTCTTCGGCCTCAATACAATCGGGATAGAGCTCCGTTACGTCCAGGGTTACCGAAAACGGATAGCCATTTCGAATATCCAACGCAACAGAAGCTTTTACCCCTAGAGCCAAACTATGAGGTAGTTCGCGAACCACAGAAAGTTTCCAAAAACGTCTATGACGGAGAAAATCAAACACAAGTCCCAGTAACAACAGGCCGGAACTCAACCACCAAAGTAACTCCAACGAACCAAATTTCACGTTATCAACCAGTAAATCGGTTTCCACAGGGCTCGAAACGGAAAATAAACGCGCAGCAAACACTACCAGTGCAAACAGCATCCAGCCGACCAGAATTTTTAGCAGATTTGGGCCTGGCCTCATAAGCGCGGCGCATCCACACCGTTGAAAATTTTGGCTAGAACCTGGTCAACGTTAAAACCATCAATCTCCATTTCTGCAGAAAGTGCAACCCGGTGACGTAAAACCGGCAACGTCATTTGCTTAACGTCATCCGGCAATACAAAATCTGAACCCCGCAAAAGAGCATGAGCACGAGCACAGCGTATCAGGCCGATACAGGCCCTGGTACCCGCCCCTCGCGTTAGTGCTGTGGTATCTCTTGTCGCCCTTACCAGGCGAACCGCGTAATCAGTAACCTGATCATCCACCACAATATCGGCCACGGTTTTTTGCAGTCTAAACACCTGTTCCGGGCTCAATATGGGAGAATCATCTTTAAATGCGTCTTGATCATCGACAAAACCCGTAGTGACCAGTTTAGTTAACCGTATCTCATCTTCGTGGGTTGGATAATCGATTAATACTTTCATCAGAAAACGATCGAGCTGTGCTTCAGGTAGCGGGTAGGTTCCCTCCTGCTCAATCGGATTTTGTGTAGCCATCACCATAAAAGGTCTTGGTAATTCTTTTGCTGTTCCTTCTAACGTAACCTGGCGCTCCTGCATTACTTCCAGCAGGGCTGCCTGGGTTTTGGCTGGAGCACGGTTAATCTCATCGGCCAATAAAATATTGGTAAATACCGGGCCTTTGCGCAAACGAAATTTACTTTCGTTCATATCGAACAACACATGGCCGGTAATGTCCGCTGGCATTAGATCGGGAGTAAACTGTATACGCTTAAACTCGCCGTCAAAACAATTCGCCATTAAACGCACCAACAGCGTCTTACCCAAACCGGGAACGCCTTCAACCAGCACATGACCATTTGAGAGCAACGCAATTAATATCTGATCAACGACGTCCTCCTGACCTATCAGCTCAGAGTTAATTCTCTCTCGCAGCTTAGCGATAATCGACTGCGTCTGCACCAGCTCTTCGCTCTCCGGTGGAGCGCTGTCAGCTGGCGTTTCAATTTCGTTATTTTCAGTCATAAGCTTTCTCTGATTTTCTGAAGTATTCGAACTGTTTGATAAAAACTTTCTTCATTTAGATCTTCGTTAGATTCCATTGCCGCACTAACGGCGCTACTATCCAGCTTACAGGCGAGAGATAGTAAATTGACCCGTTCATTCTGCTCGGCGGAATCGTACCCCGCTATCAACTTTTCGGCCTGCTGTTGAATTTCCTCACGCACCGGCGCCAAAAGCGACCCCTGCCAGCCCCCCCGCCACATATAACCAGCACTGGCCTGAATATGTTCAGCAGAAGATCTACGCACCTGAATATTTTCCTCACGGATCGGGCCAAAACGGCGAATATTGAACCAAATCCAGGCGCAAATAAATACACCCAATGCCAATAGCAATTCAGGCATAAACACCACCAACATATACCACAGTGAGGGCATATTTGAGCCATAGACAATGGCGGCTGTAGCCCCCCCCGTCAGAATGTACCAAAGATAGGCGTGCTCAAAGTTGGCGATATTTTCCGAACGAAAAATTTCGGAGTCTGATATCACCGTTACCAGACCATCTCCCGAGTTGAGCTGTAAAAAATGCGTTCCATTATTCTCTCCACGCCAGTAGGTAGGCTGATATTTTTCTTCATCCCAGTCCTCCTCATCGAAGGCCGGATGGCTTATGGCTATTTCTGGATTAAATTCAATTCGGAGTTCGCCTGGCACATCTTCGAAAGTAAGCTTTGTAAGCAGCTCTGCGTCCACTGTCTTTTCGTATTCCAAGGTGTTTTCCTGGGGCGATTTTTCCTCTTCGCTTTCTCCCAGCAAGCCCTGCTTTTTCAAATTTTCATTGAACTCCCGAAGCTGATCGATAAACTTTTTCTTATTCTCTACTTCGCGGTTTTTCTTCTCTTCTTCAGTAAGCTCATCATCTTCAGCTTCATCGAAAATATCATTATCAAAAACGCTACGCTTAAAATCGGTTGTATGGAGTTTGATATCAAAGTATTCGAATAACCGATCTCTTTCCTCTCCAGATGGCCGCTGCGCCGCGACAATCAAATGCCCTCCGGCATTCACCCAACCAAGAAGCTCCTGCATTCGATTTTCGGACAAAACCTGGCCACTTTGGGTAATAAACAAGGTATCGTAGGAATCAAGAGAGGCAATTTTTAAAATGCTATCGACACTCTCTACCGTCACTCCATAGGTTTCACTGAATTTTCCAATAGCCAAAAAGGGATTTTTCTGGGCATTTCTTCCCCAACCTAAATCCCTTTCTTCATCGTAATACTCAAAAAAAGTGTAGATTAAGTAACCAATCAACACAGCTAACAAGCCGGAAAGCAGAATACTAACGCGGTTATTCATGGGGGAACACCTCCCGCCAGTTATCACACAGCTTAGTAATTTGTTCGCTTTCGGGCACAATGTGCCCATAGGCCAATTGCTGCCAGCACCCCGTTAAGGCAGTAAAATAGTGGCTCAAGAGTTTGTTACCACGGGTTTTTACTATCGCGACACACTCACCTTCCGTGTTGCTGTCGGCAAAAGTGAACTCGTATTCGTGAATTAACCCGGTTAGCATGGCGCGATACAGTAAACTAACGGCGGCTCGGTGATCTCCCGACTGCCACAATGTAAATACTGTTGCAGGAATATCATCAGGTAGACTTTCTTTCGTTACATCCAGCCCAAACATAACCTCTGGAGGCGCTTGGACAAGAGACTTTTTATCCGTCGTAGAGACAAAATCAGAAATATTTTTGCGAAAGCGATACATTATATAAATGACGATAAAAATCGCCAGCCCCCACAAAACATACTCAATATACGCCATAGGTGCTTTCAAAAATCGACCAATGCCTGCGAAAACGTCGGCATTATCGAACATAAATTCCGCTAGCCAAATCAACCACTCTGGAATTTCGTCGGGATCACTCAATTGCCAGTCTTTTACGCGCCAACCACTTACCTGCTCAATACGATGAAAATCTTTATCTTCCAAAACGTTAAAAATTTGTTCTTTCGCCCATTCGGCTTCAGAGCCTGTTGTCGTATCGACTTCATTCACGACCGCAACCATTTCAGCTGCACTCTTAAGCTCGTCAGCAAAAGTGGATTGTACCGGCGCAACAATAAAGGCAAAGGATAAAACACAGGTACATATTAAAGTGGATAATAGTTTACCCGGCCGAATATCCATTTTTTGGGCATAGGCCGATGCCAAATGCCGAAAACGAATTTCGATATCCCAAGCTTCCAAATCTATACGTCGGCTGATATACAAAGCAAAACCAGAAACCGCGAAAAATGGCCCCACTAAACACATTGAGCAGAAATACAGGATATTAACAAGCCACACGATGACGTCTTCCTGCTCAACAAATAAACCTAGATAATCAATCTCCACCTGCTCCGGAACCATCATCACAAGAAAAACAAAAAGCCCCAGAGTAAGGAAGCTTTCAGTAAACACTCCGACTACCGTTAACCAAGAAGCGGCGCCCGCGTGCCTCCGATGCAGAATGGCCTGTCTTGATGATCGTTGTTTTCCCTTTACGTGCTCCAGAACGGTAAGTGGCATATCGAACGAGCGGGTAAAACTAAAACGGCGTAACGTCAGCGATAAAAACAAGTCAGTTTTGTACAACCGCCAGAGATTGCGTAACACATCGCGCACGCCCGTAGGCTCACCAAACAAACGTCGGCTAGCAATATAGAGCGCGCCCCTGTCCCACAGCGGTTTTAACCACCATACAACGAAGTAGGAAAGCCAGTTTTCCTGCACGAACAGCAGGCTTATTACAACAAAAACAACAGCGCTTGGAATCATCCAGCTTAGAAACAGCGGCCACCACCATGCCCGCGCCATAACACAGCCCAGATCTAATGCCTCCCAAGGAGAGCGCTCCCGCGCTTCGACACTAATACGATCAAGATCCATAGCGCCTGCCCGAAAAAATAAAATAACCAATAACAGCAATCCAGAGCGCGATACCCACAATATATTTAAGCATGGAAGGTAATGATGTTGTGGATGACCAGAATGCTTCAATAAATGCCGCAATTAGCAGCATAAGCGTTGTTCCGTATACAATTACAATCGAATCTTTGCCCGCTGTGCGCAATGATTGCAACAATGTTTGCCTGCCTCGATTTATCATTGCATAACCCAGCTTCAAACCCGCTGCACCGCTGAATACGATCGCCGTGAGTTCGAACGAACCATGACCAGCAACAAACGGATAGAACGTGCTGCCGTAATCAAGCTGAGTCAGGTGCCCAGTCACACCTCCGATGCTTATACCGTTAAACACCATAAAAAAAATCGAGCCCAAACCGAATAAAATGCCGCCAGCAAAAGAACGAAAGCTAACCCCAATATTATTTTGAATATAGTGACCAAACATCATGATATCGGTTGTCGTATCCCGATCACGCCCAATTTTTCGATTGGCAGGATCATACATGGACTCCATCATGCGAACCTGCTCTTGGGACATAAAGCTGTAGATAAACTCTTCATTCACATAGCAGGCCAGCGCCATACCGATAAAAGGCAGTAGAAAGAGCGCGAGAGATACATAGACAAAACGACGATTCCGGCGAATGGCCTGCGGAAAACCGGCCACCAAGAAATCTAGCCACTGAAAATGAAACCGGTGATTATGCTGATAAAACAGGTGGTGAGCTTTAATAACCCGTTCATTCAGTTGATCGACCAATTGCGGGCTGTAACGACGATGCTTGGCTATAGCAAGCTGATGACACAACTCTCTGAACAGTTCGGGAAAGCGTTTGTCTGATGAGCGCGAACGACTATCCAGGATTTTATCCAGCTGCAACCAACTCTTCTGGTGGAGTGATTCAAAACTCTGTTGTTTCATTTTCGATTCCCCAGCAGCCAATTACCCACGCCCTGTAGATACATAACCGCATCGGGGCCTTTCTTCTGCGTAACATCCTGAAGAATTTCGGCTAACTCCTGCTTTCGCCCTGTTGAAAGTTGCCCATGGCGTTGCGCGTAGCCCGTCAGTGCAACTTGGTCTTCCAATGTTAGCGCAACGGGTGGAGGGTACGCCGTCACCTCAGGAAGCTCATTGCCCTGCTTCTTGGTCACACGACGATGAACCACCACAGAACCCGCAGCCAAATCGCCCATACGCTGAAAATGCCGGGTACTGCACATAGCAAACAACCCCAATACGTAGCATGCAGGCAACATATCTGCCGCACGTAGGAGGTTACGAATTAAAGACGTGCTCCAGGTAACTGGCGTAAGGTCATCGTTGACCACGGCAATCTCCATCGCCTTTTTGCCGGGCGTTTGCCCTTGGCGCAGCACTTCAAAGAGTACTGGGTAAAACCACTCGAAGATAAACATTAATATAAAGTATATGCCCCAGCCGGCCTCGCCCAGAAAGGCCAGCACAATGAGCACCAAACCCAGAATCACAGCACGTAGGGTGAAATCGAGGGTATACGCCAATATACGGGGAACAGGCCCAGCGAGCTGAGCAGTGAGATCTATTGCCTCGGGGGTTTCAACGTGATAACTGGTATCCAACAACTTGTGCATATCCTTCGCTAAGACAAACCATCATTATTATGAGCGAAACGCGAAAAGGCAGTGCATAAGCACTGCCTTTTGCATTGTCCAGTTTTTCTGGCACACATCAGGTAACAAGCTTTTGAATATACCCCTTTCCCCCCACCATGATCAAGGATTAGCATGCCATTTCTACACCACCAGGATAAACTTAGGGTAATCGAAAGCCAAAACTGATGATACTTTCCACGCCGACTATACTCGTAGTGTCAAGCGCATTTCTCGAGTCGCCCGGATGCAGTTACTCTACAATCAAGCCAAATACCTGACAACCGTCGGCGCATTATTTGCGACCTTACTATTGGGGATTCAGCCTGTACAATCACACGCCGCGAGTGAACACTGCTTTATTCTTCGTGTTGGCGGTTTCGGTTCGGCATTCAGCCATTATGAAGAAGCCATATTCAAGCTTGCAGCAAAAGTAACGGAAAAAGAATATGGCCCCTGTAACATAACATCATTAAAAACACCCTCATCCATGGCCAGAGTCTGGAAAGAGTTATCTTTGGGCGTAAAGTTCCACGGCAGCCTAAGTGCAGCCATTTTACCCAAGGATCACCAAGAAGAAATCCATCAATATGAAAACAGCTTTCTGGAGGGCGCACTGGGCTTGCGCCAGAGCTTGGTTAAGAAGACGTTCCAAAGCACTTTTGAACAAATATCAGATTTCGATCAACTAAAGCACTACACGGTCGGCCAAGGCTACCAGTGGACTGATGTACAGATCTATGAACACATGGAGATACCCGTGGTGGCCTCCTTCCGTATCAATAACGTGTTTGGCATGTTACAGCAGGATCGATTTCACCACGTGCCACTATCCATCCTTCAAATAAAACCAACCTACAACAGTGTAAAAAACACCTATCCGCAAATAACCATTGCCAATAAACCCTTTATCTATTACCCAATAAGAACTTGGGCTTACTTCAACACCAACGACAAAGTAAAAGTCGAACGATTTACCAAAGGCCTGGACCATATCTTTAACACTGGACAAGCTTCGGCCGTTTTTAGAGAGCTATTTTTCGACGAAATCGACGCCATAAAAAAACAAAACGGTCGCGTATTTGTATTAAACAATCCAGCCTATAGCAAGAACGAAAACAAACGATTAGCCGACGACTTTAGTTCGACACATAAATTGAAAAATCATTTAGTTTGGCCTTCCAGTGTTACCTCACAGGCTTCAGCCTCAACTCAACAAGTGCAGTAGCACCGGAACTAACAAGCCCAGGTTGACCAGTAGGCCAATCAGATAAGAATAACTTCTTGGACTGGGGTTTTTCTCCGTTGCTATAACGTAAAACAATAGCATATATACAATGCGAGCCAGGGCAAAAACTCAACCCCATATACACACCCAGTGAACACCGGTTTTTATCATTAACGCCAGCAGCGCTGTTACGAGCATAATCGGCACATTTTCCAAGCTTAGCAACTCATTTATTTTCCCGGTATCGCGCCAGGTTGCTTTGCATTAACAACAGTAGCGACTAGAGACTGCACAAACCATGTGGCAACAATCGGCTAAATCCCGATATAAACCAAGGTCTAATCTGCTAGCGCTGGGATTTTGGCCCGTGATTTATTGTTATTGGAATGTGGCGGCAGTTTACACTTTAGCCAATACGCCCCTCACCATTGCAAATACCTAGCTGGCAACGTCAGTAAACGTTACTCCATCGAATCAATAGATCCAGATCCGGAAATACGCGTGCTCAGTTTGGGGTCACCACGGTATAGAACCGACCCGCTACCCGATATATGCACGTCAAGATTATCCTGAGCCTTCACTTTTACCCTGCCCGAACCGCTAATATGGACATCGGCACTAGCAGCATCTACACCTGTCGCGTCAATACTCCCAGCCCCGGAAATACGTGCGTTCAATTTTTTCGCTACCCCGTTAGCAACGAAGCGCCCAGAGCCTGAGATATGCACGCTAAACTCGTCCGAGTTTAAGTTCTCGATATCAAAACTTCCCGACCCTGAAATATAAGCAGCATCTAACACTGGCAAGGTTATTTCTACGCGGATATTCGTACTTCCGGACATCCAACGATGGTGCTTAATATAAAGCGTACTGTCGTCGCTCTTAGTTTTGATCTTGGTGAGCGTTTTCGGGTCAGCGTAAATAACGACTTTTTGCGCCTCTCCGACCACAACTTTCACGTCTCCGGGCGTTTCCAGTTTAATTCGTGAGAATTCCGCCAACACTCTCTCCTCAAAACTTTGACGACTTGAGTCATCCGCCACCGCACTCATCGCACCAACCATAGCCGCGACCATTAACGCCAAACCGAAACCCATCTGCTTGATCATCTCTTATCTCCATTTCGTTATTTTGAATTTTTAGATTTCCCGTACAACATCCTGTTCTGGCAGAACTCCCACTGCCAACATAATGCTCCTCGCTACCCCCTTAAGCTAATACCAAGACCTTTCCACAAAGCATGCCAACAAAAACCAAAACAATAACCCTTTGTTTTTACTTAACTTATTCGATATAACGACATTTATCGCTTTCCAACTAGCCCTGCCTGTTGCTAACATTCGGTAAAACAAACTAACAAATAGCGCTTATGACCACCCCACAAACACCACCCAAAGTGATTGGAGAATCAGACTGCTTTCTCGAAGTACTGGAGCAGGTTTCTCATATGACTCAACTCAACCGCCCTGTCATGGTGGTTGGCGAAAGAGGAACGGGTAAAGAATTAATAGCCGAGCGCCTACACTACCTATCTGAACGCTGGAGCAAATCCCTAGTAAAAATGAACTGTGCCGCGTTGAACCAGGAATTATTGGAATCCGAGCTTTTCGGCCATGAATCAGGCGCCTTTACCGGTGCAAGCAAACTACACAAAGGCCGTTTTGAACGCGCCGATGGCGGCACACTGTTTTTGGATGAGCTGGGCACCATGTCCATGCGCACACAGGAAAAACTTCTGCGCTTTATTGAATACGGTGAATTTGAACGACTGGGAGGCAGCTCGACCCTGACTGCCGACGTACGGCTGGTTGCCGCAACCAACGTAGACCTGCCGGATTTAGCAGACCAAGGAAAATTTCGTCACGACCTACTCGACCGACTGGCCTTCGATGTGATTACCCTACCCCCACTACGAGAGAGAAAAGAAGACATTCTTCTCCTGGCTGAACACTACGCCCTGAGCATGTGCAAGGAAATGGCCCTGCCATATTTTACTGGGTTTACCCCTGCAGTCATTGAACAGTTACAAGACTACAGCTGGCCAGGTAATATACGCGAACTAAAAAATGTGGTTGAGCGATGCGTTAGCCGCTGGGGAGCCGATCCAGAACCGATAGACGACATTCAAATAGATCCCTTTGAATCGCCTTTTCGGCTAAACCAGTCTCGACCGCAGGAAATAAAAACGCAAAAGTATACGGACGATACCGAAACACCCACTGCCACAGCTAAATCGGATTCCACAGCATTCCCTCTCGATTTCAAAAACCTAGTGGAAACTTACGAGCAGGAGCTTCTTAATCAGGCCATGGACGAGGCTCGCTTTAATCAGCGAAAAGCCGCTGAGTTACTTGGTTTGAGTTACCACCAACTCAGAGGCAATTTAAAAAAATACTCTCTTTTTAAAGACTCAGAAAGCTAGGGAAGCACTGATTAAACACAACTAAATCGCCGAACAACTTGCTGTTCCGGTTGACAGTGGTGAGGCCTTGTCCTGAATGCGCGGCTCACCATACTTCCACCTCACAACTTTCCAGCCATCCTCTGTCGCTTTATTGTAGTGCTCCACCTGTTCGCTGGTAATAGGCGCTATAAGGAAAGCCCTCCAACCTCCAAGCGAAGGCAAGCCCTTTACCAGGCCCTGAGAGTTTACGAAGATAGAAATGGTTTTCCAGCGTCGAAGCATATCCATATAATCACTCCATTTATACGAACAAGCTGTAGAAAATATTTTTATTACGGCCTTATCAACGTCTTCAAACCTGGCTGATTCTGCAATAACAAAGGCAAAACTCTTAACAACGTTTTGCTGTCGTTTTTTGTTAAGCGATGCGAACTCTAGCGCGTCATCGAAAGCTTTATTAAAGTTCTCGAAGCTTAGTATCGCTTCATCATCAGTATAACGTTCCACATCATCGGCCAAATCGACGCCGTTAATACTGTGGATATAGAGTGCGACCGCCTCCATGTTCAGTACAACCGTATCGCTGTTCGAATCACAATTTCGGTGCACCTTCGTATCAAACATCGATTGACTCCGGCTCAAACGAGACCGAACTTCCGATACCACAAACTTGTTGATATCGTCCTGATCATACACCGCCCCAGAATCAACCTGAAAAGAAAACGTACACTCGGCTGAAGATGAAATCGAGACAAACATTAGCAGAAAAAAAATGGACATCATTTTCATAACAAAACCCCTGGACAGACAATTTTTGGGCGCTCACACGCAAACTAATCCTGATACAAATAGAAATCCCGAAAAGTAACCTTGTTACCCGGCGGGGCTGGATTCTTCTTTTTCCAGTGTTTGGCGGCCAGACGAAAGTGGACGCTGGAAGGCATACTCTGTACTAACATACAGCCGGAACAAACCCAGCTTTTGTTGAAATAGTCCCGGTAATAAGTAGTAAAAATATCGCCCCTACGAGTAAGACGAAGCTCACCTGAAGTATGCTCAGTACCACCATAGCCAACATCGCGACCATAGCAATTATACATATTTGAAGAATAAGCTTCTCCCCAGAGTATTTTTTTCGGTTTCTCTTTTTCGGGTTCACTCACTGCATTTTGAATATCGAGGTTGCGCAACATTGGGCTACTCGTAGAAAAGCCATTGTTCCAGCCGCACCGTTTGCCGTCGTCTTCATCCCTCTCGGAAGACGCATACGGAGGAGCACCATGTACATCGAAACAAAGATTGACGCTTTTATAACTCGGCTCAATCGTAATAGCTGCCAACTCAAATGTTGTACCCTGATGAGGACTGGCCACAGAGTAACTAACCCTCACGTCAAACTCTCCGTAGGTAGGTAGTTTGCTAACCACAGCCCCACCAGAGTATTCACCGCCCTCTTTTATATCAATAACCACACCCTTTTCAAAACGAATATCAGTGTCATTGTTATTATGGGAGTAACCTGCGGCCCATTGCGCTTGATCAAGAGTGCCGGATTGCAGGCCATCACTATAAATCAATCCCGGCCGGATCAAATTTTCCTTCAATGCAGAAACACTTCCGACAATCAGCGTTTCTAGAGTGTTAATCGACAATAATTTGTACAGATAATATTTGCTAGGCGTAAACCGCATTGAGCTGCTGGCCAAAACCCATTTTATATTTTCATCATCAAGAAAGCCTGCTACTTGCGTACTCTGCAGGCTGCTATCTATAACCTGCTCACAATTGGCAAAGAAACGCGAATAATGGGAGGAGCGTAGGTTGGAAGCAGTATCGTCATTAAGCTTTTTTTTGCGAATATCCAAGGCCACTGGAATGTCACTACCCGTCTGCTGCAACCATTCAAAGCCTTTTTCTTCGGCAATTAACATAGCGCGTTTTGCGAGCGAGAACCGCTTTACTTTCAGATGTAGCTGTTCACATAAAACCTGTAATAAGGCATAATCATCACCGGGGAGTAGCAATATTATTTTTGCGCGCCGCGAAAAAAGTTGGAGTACCCGCTCCAGCTTTAAAAAACTGCGCAAACTCCTCGAATTATTTTTACGCCAGGGAGTATCTCCACCCCATTCACCAATGGGCTGACCATCGCTATCCAAGGCCTGAGATCGCCACTTTTCACACACGTCAATTAACACGAGCTGTTCAAAACTGACAGCCCCTATATCGGTATACTCGGAGGAAACCCCGGATAAATCTGCTGATGGTGCGCATACCATTTGATGGTCACTGGTAAGAAATACTGAGAGACAAAGCGTATCAGCACCAGCCCCCAATGTGGCCCAATAACTCTCTTCTATTGCAGCGGGTAACACCCAACTCTCGCCGTTAAAGCCTGCAATCGCGTAAGGAATAGTATTCATGGGAAATGCCTTTAGGGACGCTATGAACAAGTCCAAACAGTCTCTGCACAACCTAAAGCATTTGGCTGAAAGGCTGTAGCTTTCGGGTGTTGTACTCCTTTAGCAGGCGAGTCGCCTACCCATATCGCATACCTTGCCAACAGAAGTACTTAAAAACCAGTGGCTGCTTGGACTTGCTCAGAGCTTACTTATCTTTCGTCATTAGTTGCGTTCATCCGAGTGCATGCTTAAAAACCAATCAATAACTTGGCGAACCCGTTCATTTTTTTGCGCATGAATATGCTGAATGATGTATATATTATTGAATAGTGGTGGATATTCAGATGGGTACTCGAACAACGCACCGGCATCGATATGGTGCTGAACGGTATGCCGGGGGAAGATGGAGAACCCCAAACCGCCGATAACCATTTTTATCGCCCCATCAATCCAGTTAAAGCGATTGGCAAGATTTAAAGAAGCGGCGCTTACATCTTTAAGCTCTGCCATAAAATGCGCTTTCCACAGAGTAAAAAGCTGCTCAAATGACGGATAAGCTACGAATTGATAATCCAGGATATTATCGGTATTAATTTCCGTCAGATTTTTCCGGGAGGACGAAACAAGAACATACTCCTCCTGACAAAACTCCTGATAATTCAGCAGAGGGTTGGCGACCTTTTCGGTCACAAAACCGAAATCGGCTTTATTCTCTTTAATGAGCGATAAAACCTCTTCATTAAGCATCAAATTTACCACCAAATTAATACCGGGGTACTGTTTACGCTTATCTAATAACATACCAAAGTGAGGAGAAAGTAAACAGCCATGCGGCATCGCATACTTTACCGTACCCGACATAGTCTCTACTGCGCTTTTAAGGCCGACTTCCAGAGAGGAAATACCCTCAACCATGGTACGAGCAAATTTGAGTACTTCGATACCAGATTCCGTTAAGGTTGACTGATCTTTACCCCGAATAAATAATTTCTGACCGACAATTTCTTCTAATTGCTTAATTTGAAAGGTAACGGCGGCGGGAGAAAGAGCTTTAACATCTGCGGCATTACTGAAGCTTCCCTTATCAACAACAGCCAGAAAAGTTTCAAAAACGGTTACTTTCAGCGCAGTGAGGTGTTTTACATTTATATGCACGTTTATACCTATATAGCTCAAGAAGTCCCTGGGACTCTAACAGCTTATATTAGGTAGTCAACGTACAAAGGAGTATTCGCCGAAAATACTAGTGGTACACTTCCTTGTGTCAGATGGATCGTCCATGGCTTTCCTTAATCCCACTTATCCGTAACTAGTCTACTTTATATACAAAAGTGCTCTATGCGCCCGATACTTATTGTGTCAGAGCAGTTTAGACGCTGATCCAAAGCACAATTTTCGTCAGACACCATCTCCATATAGCACACGTCAGATCCATCGACTTTAGCAGCGAGACGAATTCCATTTAAATAGCCGTTTTGAAGATTTCCGTATTCAATCTCTTCAATGCTTCCTGCATCGATATCAAAACAAACCGTCCCAAATTCCTTGGCGTTTATGTTCGCTCCTTTTCGAACGAAAAGCGTAATAGATAAGTCGAATTCAGTATTATTAACAACCTGTTTTCGCACACCGTTACACACTTTTCAGCCTCTTTTTTTTGTTCTGCTCGCTTGGGACCTACTATGCTGCATTCCCATCCATATGCCTACTTAAAAGATTTGAACGCCACTTCAATAATTCTGAACTGAATGCATATCAACCCGCCAAAGCATTAATTAACGTATTCGCAATTGCGATAAAATGGATACCCTTTCTATACGAACTTGATAGCGCCCCCCCTTTTCCTCTACTCTTGAGCTTTCTCATCAGTGAGTAAAGAGACATGACAGCAAACTGCAACTGCGAAGGTATTCGTGTTTGGCGAGGATTTAGATCCGAACGCTATCAAAGTAAATATAATGACTTTGTTAAGATTCTTGGCAACGTTTTTATTCCCGCTACCGTACAGCAAATGGGACCGGTCGGTCTCCAGGCCTACTTCCCAGCGCTAATACCGGAAGACACCGGAAACCTGCCGGACGAAGTCGCACTGGTTGTATATGCTTCCGCAGGCAGTTACTCCGCAGCAACCAAAAGCTCAGTTTCTGGCAGAGCCTACGGCATGTTACATGGATCAGTCTTTAACTTTAGCGAAACCAGTGGCAGAGGTCGATCAAGCAGTAATTTTCCTCAACTGTGGGCTGGTGCTCTCCATGAAGGTCAACCATACTGCTTATTTAACAACACCATTGATTGGCATTCAGGTGAGCTACGACTTTCTATCGCAGTGTTAAAAATAAACATACCGGAGCACAATATTGCACAAAGTATCAACCTCTGGTTAAACGAGCATTCTGAAACTACGCTGCTGGACAATGTCCTTTTCATTATCGAAAGCGGTTATATCCTGCTCTGGGAACATATGCCAGCCTCCACTTCAGATTCGCTACTGGACAACCTTGCGCATCTAACCACCAGTACCGTCACGAAAAAAAAAGCCGAAGTAACGCTGGCTGATCCGGTGTTTAGCTTAAACGACAATGGCATAGCAACCGATAGCCATTCCTTTTTCGACGTAAGGACATCCCCAATAAAATCTCAATAAATGCGCCCAACAGTACTCTTTGGGCTAACGAAGACTACGTATACACTAAAACCCGATATAGCATTCGTTATAAGATGTGCTTGCGCCCCTGACTTGGCACATAAATACATTACTGAATACTTGGGCCAAGCACATGATTCTTTTAGCCGTGCCTCAGTGCAATTATCGCAACGCTCCCACAAAGGGTTTATATAAATAAATTAACTGTAAGCCAGTACTAATATTTTTAAACTAACGTGAACTATAATCGCCCTGCTCTCACGGCAGTAAAGAACGGCACATAAAGCCCCCTTATACTGCTTATATGATCACCGCTTAATTCAGCCCCCGCATTACTGAAATAAGTATTTGAGCAACTATGCAAAACCTTAAATGGTAACGTTTAAGCCCGTTTTCGTCTAAAAGTAATATCCCCAATAAAATAAAATAAGGACTGTTTTATGCGACACTACACACACCTTAAATACCTCCTCTCCGCTCTGGTCGCAGTAATGGCTATAAGTACCGGAATGTCTCATGCACAATTCAACTGTGAGTTTAACCTAAGCTCAGAATGGACCAGCGGCGCTACGGCAGTAGTCACTATCACCAACAATGAGGAGCAAGCAGCAGAGTGGTCTGAAATACTCATCACCTTCCCAGAAAACATTACCTTAAGTACCGCCTGGGGAGGCGACCTCGCTGGTGAGAACCTTTATAGTCTCTCGCCGCAACAATGGAATGCAACGCTGCAACCGGGAGTATCAGCCGAACTCGGTATGCAACTAAACAAGGCAAATGGCGCCAGTGTTACACCGGTGGAGCTAGGTGGCGATTGTGAGCCCTCTAATCCGCCCAGTGGAGAAAATAATCCGCCCGTAGCGATATTGTCGGTAAGTGTTTCTGAAGCGATAATTAACGCCAACGCAAGTAGCTCCAGCGACCCGGACGGCGACGAACTAAGCTACGAATGGTTTATTAACGGCAACGCAATAAACGGTGGCTCGTCGGGAAGGCTAACCACATCACTATCCAGAGGAACCTACACGGTAACCGTAAGGGTTAGTGATGGCGAGTTTACCGACGAAGTATCCGAAACCGTGAACGTAGTCTACCCTCAGCCCCCGTCAGCGCAATTTGAAGCGGAAACAACGGGCCTGACTGTAGTTGTCGACGGCCATAACTCACGTTCCAATAGCGTAATTGGCAGCTATCAATGGGATTTTGGTGATGGCAGTACCTCAGAGGGTGAAGTAGCTACCCACACCTACGTCCTCGCAGGCTCCTACACTATTCTCCTTACGGTTAAAGATTCAGGTGGTACCGATAGCATAGAACAAACGATAATCGTCAGAGATATAATCAACACGCCACCCACTGCCACATTGGATTGCAGCAATCAAACCCTCTACGGCGACAACTTCGCATTGGGAATAGCTCTTACTCAGTACATCACCCAATGCTCTGTCGATGCCGAAGATGCAGATGGCGATGAGCTGAGCTACACATGGGATATGGGTGACGGCGTAGAACCGGCAACAAGAAACTCCGACTCACGCTCTTATATGTACGCCGAAGGCGGCATCAGGACGATTACCGTTAGCGTGAGCGACGGGATTAACAGCACAATCGCAAGTGGAGAATTTTCAGTTATCGGAAATGGTCATCCTCCCGAGTCATCATTAAGCTGTAGCCTGGACGAGCAAACTGTTAGCTGTGAAGTATCCGTAATGGACCCAGATGTCGTTCAACCCGACATAATAATACAGTGGGGCGATGGTATTAACGAGAATGTAGAAGAAGGGGCAACCAGCCATACCTACGCTGAAAGCGGTCATTACACCATTACACTTGTCGCCTGGGACAACCACTACAGCGTATACCAGACTCAAGCAATAACGCTGGAGGACGACACGGAGATACCCAACCCCGACACCAGCTGCGAATACACCATTGTGGGCGACTGGGGCGCTATATTTCAGGCAACCATCACCATCACCAATAACAGCGACAGCGTTATCGAAGGGTGGGAAGCCGTGTGGGAATACAGCGATAGCTCCACCGTTACCAATCTGTGGAACGCCAGTATCTCCGGTAGCAACCCCTATACGGCAACGCACTTGGGTTGGAACAGTTCCATCCAACCAGCAGCCAGTGTTTCATTTAGTTTTAACGGCAACAAAGATAGTGGTAGTGCCAGTACGCCAGTGTTCAGCGGCCAAAGCTGTACGGGAAGTTAAAAACAGCAAGCCAAGGCTAGCAAATCAAAAAGCCCGGAATTTTTGCCGGGCTTTCTTTTTAGAAAGCACTATGCTGAAACATAGACAGCCATTTGAATTCCGATTTCAATTAAAAACACTATGCATAACTACCAGCTTGTCTTAACGGAACACCTCAACCACTATGGTTATTTATTTGGCGGCACACTGCTGAAATGGGTCGATGAATCAGCCTATATTTGTGCGCGACTGGATCACCCTGGAAAAAGTTTTGTTACCGTAGGAATGGAAAAGGTCGCATATAAAAAGCGCGTAGAACTTGGCAGTATTCTTTCGTTTAACGTAGAAAAAGAAAAAACCGGAACAACCTCCGTAACGTATCGCGTGACCGCCAGTGTGGCAAGTTCACAACAAGGTGAAAATCCGGAAATATTTTCTACCGAGGTTATCTTCGTCTGTATCGATAAAAAGGGCGAGAAGTGTTCAATCCGTCAAACATAATGAACGAGAGAAGAGAAACAAAAAGAAAAAGCGCAGCCAAATTCACTGGTTGCGCTTAGAGTGCAGACACCTTTAGCCGAGTATTACTGCCCTAGCAGGGCTTCTGCTACACCGTCAAACGCCGCCTTTGGCTCATAGGGCCCATTTGAAGGGCCGGAAAATAATAATGGCCAATCATCGGCACCCTGGCGCTCATCAAATTCCAACAGCCAGCTGTCGCCATCCCACAATCCCCACACCGTAATACCACCACGCAAATGGGCAGGCACAACATCGAGGTAGGTCTGAATAATCGACTTATAACGTTGCTTCTGTTTGTCTGCCGCTTCCGCTGTATAGCTGCTGTACTGAGGGAACGCGGCATCCGCGTAAGGGTTGTTGATTGGTACATCCAGCTCGGTAATTTTCACCTTCAAACCACGATCAACAACGGCTTGAAACGCGGTTGCAATACTACTAGAGCTCGGCCAATCAATCTGAACGTGCATCTGGAAACCTACGCCATCGATAGGTACGTCTTGGGCCTGTAAATTATCCACAATATCCAGCAAACAATTCAGCTTATTACTGTTACCACCTTCGGTATCATAATCGTTGTAATAGAGGTCTGCACTTGGATCCGCTGCACGTGCCGCATGGAATGCATTAGGAATGTAATCACTCCCCAGTTTCTGATAGAACACAGAGTTGCGATAACAGTTGGACTGATTCTCATCAATCGCTTCGTTCACAACGTCCCAGCTTGCCAGTTTGCCAGCAAAATGAGAGGCGATATTAGTTACGTGCTCATCCAACATCGCTTCAAAATCACCGCTGTAATTCTTCATGAAATCAGGCACCTGATAATCGGAATGCCAAATAAAGGTATGGCCATGTACGCTCAGACCGTTTGAATTAGCCCAAGCCACCAAAGCATCAGCATTATCGTAGCTATAGCTGTTTTCAGAGGGGTGTAGGTAACTCATTTTCATAATATTACCGGCTGTAAGCTGGCTGAAATGCTGCTTAATCGTAGTTTGTTTCTCTGTAATATTCAGAAAGCTACGGCTTTCGTTCCCCGCAGAAACAGCAACACCAAGTGGGAAATCTGCCAAAGAGTAAAGATTGTCCGTGGTACCGCTGGAACTTGAGGAAGAAGAGCTACTGCTACTGCTTGAAGAGCTACTGCTACTGCTTGAAGAGCTACTGCTTGAAGAGCTACTGCTTGAAGAGCTACTGCTTGAAGAGCTTGAACTGGAGGAACTGCTACAACTACTAACTATACCCCCAGTGCCGCTTTGTGACAGGCAAGTGGTGCGGCCAATGCAGCTCTGGCTATTCTCCCACCCCCAACCGGTATCCTGATTTTCGCACAGTGGTCGAGGATCATCCTGATACCACTTACACATATCTTCGCACGAACCATTCGAAGAGCTAGAGCTGCTAGTAGAAGAGCTACTGCTGGACGACGAACTCGAACTGCTTGAAGAAGAACTGCTACTGGACGACGAGCTTGAACTGCTTGAAGAAGAACTGCTGCTGGAGGACGAGGAGCCGCTACATACAGCTCCGGTCACCGCCGGAACTTCTGCAGTTCCACCCGACGTACCCTGAAATCCGAATTGCACAGACTGGCCTGGCTGAATAGAACCATTCCAGCCAATATCACTGGCCGAGTATGGGTTGCTGCCAGACAAATTAGCATTCCAAAGACTGGTAATACGGTTATCTCCGCTGTATTGCCATTCAACATCCCAACCATTCACCGCAGTGGACGTAGAGTTGGTAATAACAATGCTCGCAGTAAAACCGGAACCCCACTCGTTCGATACCTCATAATCACATGCCGCCAACGCAGCCTGAGATGTAGCCACCAGAGCGGCACTTACACTAATAATACCCACAGAGCGTCTAGCCGCTCTTAAAAAGGGATTAGCGGATTTGATTAATTTATCCATAACATGGTCCTCTTAAACATGATTTATTAAGTCTAAAAAAGCTACGGGCCGTTAACCAGCCAGTAAACAGCCTGATGCCTGAAATCGACAAATGGTTCAAAAACTAGCTACTTAACCACTCTATTCGCAGCCAATTCATTATTAAATGACGTACTGAGTAGAACGACCCTTAAAAAAGTAGCTAACTATTTTCTGAAAACGTAAACGAGGCCGTCAGCTCAGGGTGAAAATAGGCGTAAAACCGGATTTCATAGCGAAAAATGAGCATTTTTAACGCCGCGCTGGCAACGCAGATAGTCTTTCAACAGCCTGCTGGTAAATATATTTCCCGAAAGAAAGATACCGAGATTAAATACTATTAAATTATTATTATTTTCTGATCGCCACAAAAAATCCTACTCACTTTCAGCGGCGAAAGCTCCCGGCTTTACCGCAATAAAATATTGGGAGGAACAAACAAACCAGAGCGCTAAGGTGTAATTTTATTATGGCTAGCAACATCTGATTTATGTATGACTAAACGCCAATAATGTATTAACTAGAGTCGATAGAATATTTTTCTTATGAACCGTAACATTGAACACAACGTTTAATAGTCGTTCCGACGATTATATGTCGTTCCTTTAGTCCTTGGGAATAAAAAATGCGCCACCGAACCTACTCTGTCACAAAAACCTTACTAATAAATGATTATATTTCGCGAAGATAAAACCATGAACCCTTATGGCAAGGGGAAATAGCGGAAAACAAGCTACAACTCCACATCTAAACTACAGCAACTATGTTAACCGATTACACCTATAGAGTAGATTCCAGGGGCAGCCTCAACACACCCCATGTACAACGACACCTAGGAAAATAGAAAGGCCCTAATCCGTCACGCCGATTAGGGAAAAAGACTTTCAATTGTAGCAATATTTTTAGACGGCAGACGCGTCTGCTCGTTGCCAGCGCTTTTTTAGGCGCAATAACAAACGCTTGGCATCGGCGCCCTAAAGTAAAATCGTTACCCCCCCTCAATTCACGAGCAACCCCATCCAAAAATAAATTTCAAAAAATGGAACTAGCCAGCACATATTTAAGTATGAGAAAAAAAAAGCCTTCCACACACCTTTCCCATTACCCTCACCCTTAAGGAAGTTATTTACTCCCCCTTCTCCAATTTCTCTTTTAATCCAGCAAACGGATTGTAAGTCGCGGGAGCAATTTCTTTTTCCGCCCGGTTACCAAATTGAACTTGGTTTTCGAACTTGGTGTGCTCCTCATCGTGACAATAGATACAAAGTAGCTCCCAATTGCTACCATCAGAAGGATTGTTATCATGATTGTGATCACGGTGATGAACCGTGAGCTCTCGCAAGTTTTTATGGTTAAATTCCCGGCTGCAACGCCCACAAATCCAAGGGTAGAGCTTTAAGGATTTTTCACGATAGCCCTTCTCTCGCTTGGCGATATATTCCCGCTGCTCAGCGAGTACACGATCTACTTTGCCCAAATCAGAATTACGCATAACCATAAAAACCCTCTAAAAATACCGGAAGCAGTACGTGTTAGTATACGCTCTCGCACCCAAAACTTGAGGCCCAAATGTCCCTTTTATTTGAAGAAATTGATAGCCAGCCTTCACCACTCGGTGAAGTATCGCTGCGCCGACGTGTAATCCCAGCCCTGGGCCAGGACCCTATCTACGAAGTAAGGCTGGGTGAAGAGTTTTTGATGTCCAGCATGTTTGTAGATGCCGAAATTGCACTTGCGACGATAGGGCTAGCCTCGGTAGAAGGCGAAGAGCTGCAGGTAGTTGTAGGGGGCTTGGGCCTAGGCTACACCGCCGAAGCCGCGCTTAGAGATCCTCGTATTGAATCACTGCTGGTGGTAGACGCGCTGGAAACGGTTATTGGCTGGCATCGAGATGAAAAGGTGCCGTTAGGCACTGCTTTAAATGCCGATGGACGCTGCCACTACGTGCATGCGAGCTTTTTTGACCTGGCCGTACAAAACTCAACCGGAGGATTTGATCGCACTCAACCGGGCAAACGTTTCGACGCCATCCTGCTCGATATCGATCACTCCCCCACCGCCTTTCTAAATCAGAGTAACGCCAGTTTTTACAGCACCGAAAACCTCGGAGCGATGGCCAGACAACTTCTTCCCGGCGGCGTATTCGCCATGTGGTCCCAAGACTTACCCGATGAAAACTTCCAAACTCTACTGGCCACAGTCTTCGACAAAGTTGAAGCACACGTCGTTTCGTTCTACAACCCATTCCAAAACAAAGACGCGACAAACAGTATTTATGTTTGCGTGAAAAGCTAACTCTGGCATTAAGCAAAAATGTACAGAAGCGAAGCTTCCTCATACCGAACGAGCATATTAACTCGCGCGATAACCGCATAAATCATTTTTAACCGCCGGCTTAGACGTTTCAACCTAAACCTAAACCTAAACCAGCAAACATTAATCCTTTAACGCCTGCCAACTCAGCTCACACTCGCCCTGGCCGGTAGCGATAAAAGCCGAATCGCCCGAAATAGTGACCGAAAACGCCATAGTGCGTTCAACCAATGCAGCAAGAGCCACGATTTCGGGCCAGCTAAACTGCCGCACCCTAACGGCTAGCGGTGCAATTTTAGCCTGCTCCTGCTGCCACCAAACAGTGGATTTACTATTGAACGAATACACCCATACCTCCTCAGCAACACGGCTCGCTTTTTTAAGTTTATCGGCCGCGGGCTCTCCCATCTCAATCCATACGCTGATTTGACCATCGAGGCTTTTCGCCCAAATATCTGGAGTTTCCGGAGTGGACAAGCCCTTGGTAAATGCCAAAAATTCCTCTGCGTGTAAACAGTATGCCAATACCCTGGCCATTACACGCTCAAGACTCTCACTAGGGTGCTGCGCAACGGTAAGATTTAACGTGTCGTAGTAATGGCGATCTAAATCAGAAAGCGCAATGGTAAATTTATAAATAGTGGAGCTTAAAGCCATAAACAAACCCATGAATGAGTTAAAAGACGAACTAGCAGGCCGCTAGTTTAGCAGTATTGCACTGGCACGCCGTTTTAAAAGATAGGGTTTGATAATCACAGCCTCACAAAGATCAAGCGCCATAGGATTTTTGCATTTCCTTCTGGAGCCATCAAAAAGCCAGTACGCGATGTATAGGATTTAGTGTTCACCACCAAAACGAACCATAGCATCGTCTAGTAGGCCAGGCGCCGGACTCTCGACACCAAAGACCGTCGTCACGAACACAGAGCCCAGCTCTTCGAAGTTAAAAGGCAGATGAGCCGCCTAAGCGCTTTCTACATGGCCTTGCAAAGCCTGCTCGCTACACATCCCACTTCGGACACCAGGGCCCGTCGACCAAACGCTTGCCAGCATCGAGTGTGCGAATTTTCTCAATCTCCTCAATACTCAGGCTTAGGTTTGAGGATAAAAAGTTTTCCTCGATACGTTCACGTGATCGGGCAGCTGGAATTACGGTATACCCTTCCGCCATCAAAAACGCCAAACTAACTTGAGACTCTGTGGCCTCATGCCGTTGCGCAATTGTGTTTAAAACAGGCTCACCAACAACCCCTCCACGCGCAATAGGCGAATAAGCCGTTATTGAAACGCCAAGCGACTTACAGTGGCCGGCAATAGGCCTATTTTGCATAAACGGATGAAGTTCAACCTGGTTATTTACCAATATCCCATCACCCAACAACCCAATAGCCTGATCAATCAACGGAATCGTGAAATTCGAAACACCTATATGTCGACATAAGCCCAGAGCATACACCTCTGCTAACTGCGCGACGTAATCCTCCATCGGGTATTCATTATTAATCGACGGGTAATGCAGTAACAGCAAATCCACTTGTTCAGTCTGCAGCTTTTCCAAACTCTCTCTAACAGAAGGTAAAATTACGCCAGAACCATAATTCTCCGGTTTAACTTTTGTCGTTAGAAAGATGTCTTGACGCTTCAAGCCACTATCGGTTAAGGCTTTGCCAACATCCACCTCATTCTCATAATTCTGTGCTGTATCGATATGTCGATAACCAACCTCCAGTGCGGTAATCACCCCGTTGTAGGTTTCTTCTGCGGTTCTATTCCAGGTGCCGTAGCCCAGGGCAGGCATTTGATGAAACGTATACATATAACCCCCTCAATAAATCAGCGGAGCATTGTAATGCACTCCGGGTAAACTGGACGTCTGCCCCCAAGGGACACAGATTAAATTTCAGCCAATTCCCTGCTGATAACGAACACCTATTTGTGCCCCCTCGCGACCGACACACCTAAACAAAAAATCGACGTAAAATGCAAGACAGGTATTACCTGTTAGCTCATGTGCCATCTGTCTACGTTAAAAGGTAAAATATCAGCGTAAATACGTTAAAATCCCCAAGCACCCCGCGCCTTCGCTATTCAACCCAATAGAGACCCCACCATGAACTACGCGCCCCTCACAGAAGACGAACTGAATTTTGTAGAGAGCATCATCTTCCGCTGCGAAAACGACAACTCAATAATTGACATGAGCGAATTGGATGGCTTTTTTACCGCGATTGTATCCAGCCCAAACACTGTTATGCCCAGCGTCTGGTACCCAGAAATCTGGGGAGGGCAAGGTGCCGAGCCCGAGTGGCAAAAGCCCGAAGAAATGGAAAAATTCATGCGGTTTACCACACAGCATATGAACAACAACATTTTTATGCTACTGGAGCGCTCAAGCGAATTTGAAGCACTGTTTAACGAGACGGAAGCTAACGCTAAAACCTATAACATCGTAGACGAATGGTGCTTTGGCTATATGCGTGGCGTCACGCTGAGCGGCTGGGAAAAACTGCCAAAGAACCTGCGCCACCATCTGGATCGC
The DNA here is from genome assembly GCF_014211975.1 of Teredinibacter haidensis. Lineage (NCBI taxonomy): Bacteria > Pseudomonadati > Pseudomonadota > Gammaproteobacteria > Cellvibrionales > Cellvibrionaceae > Teredinibacter > Teredinibacter haidensis. The sequence goes on along the minus strand of NZ_CP060084.1, from coordinate 1,180,281 downwards.
ATTGCCCTGCACGGCACCTACGCAGGCTACGAACAGTTAGATAAAATGAGCGAAACCGAATTCAGGCAATCGCAACAAAAAATAGAGCCTGCCGCACGAGCACTTCACAGCTATTGGTTTGAACAGCGCAGTGACGAGAGTACCGATACTGGAACCGTATTACGCACCGCCCCCAAAACAGGCCGCAACGATCCCTGCCCTTGTGGCAGCGGTAAAAAATATAAAAAATGCTGTTTGCATTAAACGGAAACTAAACACGCACTGGACTCAAATTAAAACACCGGTACCTAAGTAGCGCCTTAACTCATTGATTCAACCGGCTCGCTCGCAGCAGATTCTTCGTTCTCAACCAAGCTTACGAGCGTCCAGTCAGCTTTTGGCTTAATGGGCTTGTCCAAGGTATAAAAATAGACGTGCCCCTGAGTATCAACCGCAAACAGCGGTGTTGCCCGATTACCGTAGGTCTCACGGTAATGATCTTCGGTAAAGGTTTCAGATAATTTTGTGCCTTTAATTTTTGCACCGCGGCTTATCAAGCCCGCCAAGCGTCCATAAGTAGCCGTTGCATTAAATAAGCCCAACTTTTTCGCATAGTCCTCTGATACCTTGTGGCTCGCTCTACCTTCCTGTTCACCCGACGTTAACGCAAGCACCGTCCCTTTTCCCATCGTGTATTCAAAGTGGTAAGTAACCAATGGGTTTAATTGCCGATAAGGCGATAGCACTAACACCTGACCTATTGCAGATAAATCCAACGTGCGCTCAGCGTGTTCAGATATAGGATTACCGTAATAAGTTGGAATATTATCCATACGCGCTTCACCAATAGAGTCCCAGTTAGTATCACACATACGTACTGTTATGCCATTCTCGATCAATCCCTTGGCTAAAGCCCGTGCAAATTTACTGGTACCGAATATTAATATTCCATTCGGAGAAGGAGCCCGTAACTTTAACAAATTCGCCACCGTTACCGATGTTAAACTTTGCAGAACAACAGTTGAGATAATAACCAGAAAAACCATGGGAACCAGTATGGATGCCTGTGCGTCCCCCTGAGCTTCTAGCCGCAAGGCAAACAATGCCGAAACCGCCGCCGCAACAATGCCCCGCGGCGCTATCCAACTAAGCAACAACCGTTCGTTAACGGTAATGTCTGAACCGAGTGCCGAAGCGAATACACCCAACGGGCGAGCGATAAAAATAATTACAACCAAGACTAAAACAGCCCCCCAGCCAATACTGAGTATCTCGCTAAAATTTATACGTGCAGCCAACAAAATAAATAGCGCTGAAATGAGTAACACGCTTAACGTTTCTTTGAATTCTAATATGTCGTCCACATCAACATGCTTCATATTAGCTAAGCCAATACCCATAATGGTAACCGTCAACAAACCTGACTCATGGGCCAACACATTGGAAAAAGCGAACCCTCCCAGCATTAGTGTAAGTACCGCCGTGTTTTGTAGGTAAAGAGGTATCCAGTTGTTACGCAACGCAACACCCATGAGGTACCCCAACCCTGCGCCAACCACAACGCCAACAGCAACCGTTAAACCGAATGCTTGCAGGGTATGTGACAGTGCATTTTGGTCGCTGGCAATATATTCATATACCAATACGGCCAATAAAGCGCCAATAGGATCAATAATAATCCCTTCCCAACGTAATATATTTGCCACCCGAGAACTCGGCCGAATCGTACGTAGCATAGGGATAACAACTGTAGGGCCAGTTACGGTAACAATTGCGCCAAATAGAAAGGCCACCTGCCAACTAACCCCAAGCATAAAATGCGCTGCTGGCGTCACCACTAACCAAGTCAACACCACGCCGACTGTACAGAGGTTGCGCACCATAGAACCATGGCCAGCAATATCTTGAACACGTAAAGTAAGTGCGCCCTCAAATAAAATAATGGCGACAGAAAGGGATACAATGGGAAACAATAAATCACCAAACAACTCGTCGGGATGCAGCACTCCAAGTATTGGCCCCAGAACAATACCCGATATTAACAGCGGTAAAATGGCCGGTAGTTTTAATCTATAGGCAAGGTATTGACACGCCAGAGATATAAGCCCAACACTCACTAACAATACAACAGGATCATTAAACATTTTTACCGCCCATCGGCTTTCTGTGGATCACAGATTCTACATGCCTTTACCTGTATTCAGTAAGCAAAAACAGACTAAACCTATGTCGTGATTTAGGTGCGGTGCTTTTACGCGAACCCTGCGCTTACTAATAGGCTCATGCAATAAATGACAGCAACAACAATGGAGTATTTTTCTTAACAAAGGGCTACCACTTCCCCATTTTTTGAATGTGGGTTTTATTTATTGCTAACCTACTTAGAATAAAAAAACCATCATGGAATACCGCTTTAAACAATATATTGCTATATTGCTTGCAGTCATATAGTTTTTATGACTATATGCTTATAGTTCGTTTGACAACATCCTGCCTCCGCTATATATAAACATCTTCGATGCCGCCACGCCGTTTTAATAATAACAGCACAGCTGTATGGCGCTCGATCAACGTCACCTGTTTGCAATAAACAGGATAAGCCTTCCAACAGCCCCTCCCCCTCTATTGGCGGTATTGGTTGAGAGGTTATATATGGAGAATAATAATGAAATCAATCAGTTTGCGAAGTAATGAGTTCACACAGAAACTTACCCGAACAGGTAAAAGCGTAATGGCGACACTCGTTTGTGCCGCAGCTCTGTGCGCACCTGCGTCCAGCGCCCAAACCATAACGTCAAACCAAACAGGCACCCATAACGGTTTTTACTATTCGTTTTGGAAAGATTCCGGCGATGCAACCTTTGGCTTACGCGAAGATGGCCGCTACACATCTCAGTGGAGCAACAGCACCAATAACTGGGTTGGCGGAAAAGGCTGGAATCCCGGCGGCCCCAAGGTTGTCAATTACTCGGGCAGCTACAACGTCGACAACTCTCAAAACTCCTACCTGGCCCTTTATGGATGGACAAAAAGTCCACTCATTGAATATTACGTTATCGAAAGCTACGGCTCTTACAACCCTTCCTCCTGTAACGGCGGTACGAACTACGGCAGCTTTCAGAGTGACGGCGCAACATACAATGTTCGTCGCTGCCAGCGGGTACAGCAACCCTCTATTGAAGGCACTCAAACATTCTATCAATACTTCAGTGTGAGATCGCCTAAGAAGAGCTTCGGCAGCATAAGTGGGACCATAACCGTCGCCAACCACTTTAACTTTTGGGCGAGTAAAGGCCTTAACCTAGGTAATCACGACTACATGGTTTTGGCCACTGAGGGATACCAAAGTTCTGGCAGCTCCGACATCACCGTGTGGGAAGGCAGTGCCAATTCAAGCTCCAGTTCAAGCTCCAGTACCAGCTCAAACTCCAGTTCAAGCTCCAGCGCTACTGGCGGTAGCGGCATTACGGTTCGGGCGCGCGGCACGAACGGCTCTGAGCACATCAACCTGATCGTTGGCGGCTCCACCGTTGCAAGCTGGACTCTAACCACCAGTAACCAGGATTATACCTACAACGGCACAGCGACCGGCGACATCCAGGTAGAGTTCGACAACGACGCCAGTGGACTCGACGTTATACTCGATTACGTTTATGTCAACGGTGAAACCCGTCAAGCTGAAGATATGGAGTACAACACTGCAACCTACGACGGCGAATGCGGCGGAGGCTCCTACTCTGAAACGATGCACTGCAATGGTGTCATTGGATTCGGCGCGACCTCTGACTGTTTCAGTGGGAACTGTAGCAGTGGTACAACCAGCAGTAGCACCAGTAATTCGTCCAGTTCCAGCAGCTCATCCAGCAGCTCCACAAGCTCATCCAGCGGTAGCTCCTGTCAATGCAACTGGTATGGCAGCTTGTACCCTAGCTGTCAGAATCAGACCAGCGGTTGGGGGTGGGAGAACTCCGCAAGCTGTATTGGTACCGACACCTGCAACAACCAATATGGTGATGGCGGAGTGGTTTGTAATTAATACATTTAAACGGCATCACTTCGTTTGAGGGTTCGTTTAACCAAAACCTCAAGCGCAGAAGATTAATTCAAGAAAAACCAAGTGCAAAAAGGCTAGGGGAAACTAGCCACCTTCGGGGCAGATTTATTCTGCCCTTTTTTTATTTCGATATTGGCCCGGAAGAAAAAGCGTTCATTCCTTGGGCGCCTCATCAAATTCAAGCCTCAAGTTTTACCGATAAACCAGAGCTCGAGCAAAAACTGCAGCCGTAGGGTATACGCAAAAACACTCATTGAACGGAGGACTCAATCTAAAGAGCGTCACGCTACAACCATCTACGCCGCAACCTTTCGGATCCCATAGCCGATATAAAAGGACCGCCTGCCATCGATAGCGAAAACGGCCTTGAATGCCCCCGTACAATGCTACAACTTATATATTGAAATAATGAGTTTTTACGAGTGATTACAGCTGCGGTGGAGTTTATCCAGTTTATGAAAAACCACATCTAAGGTACGCACATCGTCGCGCCCTAGCCTACTTGAAATAGAAAAACCATCTAAGAATACTGCAAATAAATATCATTTCGCTATATCTATAGCACCCATATAGTTTATTTGACAATATGCTTATAGTTCATTTGACAATATCATACCCCCACGATATATAAACACCTTCGATGCAGCCATGCCGTTTTTAACAATAACAGCAAAGCCGTATGGCGCTCGATCAACGTCACCTGTTTGCAATAAACAGGATAAGCCTTCCAACAGCCCCTCCTCCTCTAATGGCGGTATTGGTTGAGAAGCTATATACGGAGAATAATAATGAAATTAATCAATATGCGAAGTAACAAGTTCAAACAGAAAATCACCCGATCGGGTAAAAGTGTGATGGCGACACTCGTCTGCGCCGCAGCCATGTGTGCACCTGCGTCCAACGCCCAAACAATAACGTCAAACCAAACAGGCACCCATAACGGTTTTTACTATTCGTTTTGGAAAGATTCCGGCGATGCAACCTTTGGCTTGCGCGAAGATGGCCGCTACACATCTCAGTGGAGCAACAGCACCAATAACTGGGTTGGCGGCAAAGGGTGGAATCCTGGCGGCCCCAAGGTTGTCAATTACTCGGGCAGCTACAACGTTGATAGCTCCCAAAATTCCTACCTAGCTCTCTATGGCTGGACAAAAAGTCCACTCATCGAATACTACATCATCGAAAGCTACGGCTCTTACAATCCGGCCTCCTGTAGTGGCGGCACAAACTATGGCAGTTTTCAAAGTGACGGCGCCACTTACAATGTTCGTCGCTGTCAGCGAGTACAGCAACCCTCTATTGAAGGCACTCAGACGTTTTATCAATACTTTAGCGTAAGATCACCTAAGAAGAGCTTCGGCAGCATAAGTGGGACCATAACCGTCGCCAACCACTTTAATTATTGGGCGAGTCAAGGCCTGAATCTGGGTAGCCATGACTATATGGTTTTGGCCACTGAGGGATACCAAAGTACTGGCAGCTCCGACATCACCGTGTGGGAAGGCAGTGCCAACTCAAGCTCAAGCAACTCCAGTACCAGCTCAAGTACGAGCTCCAGTGCTAATGGCGGTAGCGGCATTACCGTTCGCGCGCGCGGCACGAACGGCTCTGAGCATATCAACCTGATCGTTGGTGGCTCCACCGTCGCAAGCTGGACTCTAACCACCAGCAACCAGGATTACACCTACAACGGCACAGCAACCGGCGACATCCAGGTAGAGTTCGACAACGACTCCAGTGGCCTCGACGTCATACTCGACTATGTTTATGTCAATGGTGAGACCCGCCAAGCTGAAGATATGGAATACAACACTGCAACCTACGACGGTGAATGTGGTGGAGGCTCCTACTCCGAAACCATGCACTGTAGCGGCGTCATCGGCTTCGGTGAAACCAGCGATTGCTTCAGCGGCAACTGCAGCAGCGGTACCACCAGCAGTAGTTCTAACTCGTCCAGTAGTAACAACTCGAGCACCAGCTCTTCTACCGGCAACAGCTCCTGTAACGGGTACGTTGGCATCACCTTCGATGACGGTCCTGGCTCCAACACCAGCACCCTTATTAACCTACTCAACCAAAATAACCTTACCCCCGTAACATGGTTCAATACAGGGCAGAATGTTGCCAGCAACTCAGGTCAGTTCTCACAGCAGCTGAGCGTAGGCGAAGTTCAGAATCATAGTTACTCGCACTCGCACATGCTCAACTGGAGCTACCAGCAGGTTCGCGACGAACTCAGTGACACCAATCAGGCAATCCAAAACGCAGGCGGTTCTCAGCCCACACTCTTCCGCCCACCCTACGGCGAGACGAACTCCACCATCAACCAAGCGGCGCAAGACCTCGGTCTCCGTGTTATCACTTGGGATGTTGACTCTCGTGATTGGGACGGTGCCAGCGCCTCCGCCATCGCAAGCGCGGCCGCCCAGCTCCAGAATGGCCAAGTGATCCTGATGCACGACGCCAGCTACAACAACACCAACAACGCCATCTCACAGATCGCATCCAACCTTCAATCCCGAGGCCTGTGCCCTGGCAAAATCGACCCGAGCACTGGCCGAGCAGTCGCGCCATCAAGCTCGAACAACAGCTCTAGCAGCACTTCAAGCACCAGTAGCAGCAGCTCCAGTAGTTCGTCGTCCAGCTCAACCAGCGGCGGCGCTTGCCAGTGCAACTGGTATGGCACCCTATACCCAAGCTGTGAGAACCAGACCAGCGGCTGGGGATGGGAGAATTCTGCAAGCTGTATCGGTCCCGATACCTGTAACAGCCAATCGGGCAATGGCGGAGTTGTTTGTAACTAGTACCACAAAAAAAGTCGTTATTATCAAGGCCTCTGTTTCACTTAATCAGAGCCAGCGACGTAAAATAGTAGACGTTATTTTCTATAAACGTTTCATAGTACTTACATAATTTTAGGTGGCACGACCTAAAAAAAGGGTTCGAGACCTTAGCCAACTTTGGGCGGATTTATTCCGCCCTTTTTTTTGGCCTGTACTTTGTGGATATCAATCTCTCGCCCTACTTTCCCAAGACAACCACCCTTCGCACAACGCCCAAACGTTCACTTAATTGAAAAACATGCACCTCATCGCCCTCTTAAATAGCGCAATAATCATGAGGAGGTTCAGATAATGTGCCAGACATCAATTGCGCACTGACTTCTCCGACCCGCCGTAAAGCCTTCCTTGGGAACTTCACGCCCGCGCCCTTACGAGCGAGAGCCGCCAAACCTTGTTTTATAGTGGCGACGGTCTATTTATAAGATGAGTACCGGGTTCCGGGAGGGGCAGAATCCTATCCGGACAGGTCAGAACCCTATCCGGAAGGGTCAGCACCCTATCCGGGTTGGGTCAGAATCCTATCCAGGTTGGGCCAGAATCCTATCCGGGTGGGTCAGAGCCCTATCCGGGTTGGGCCAGAATCCTATCCGGGTGGGTCAGAGCCCTATCCGGGTGGGCCAGAGCCCTATCCGGGTGGGTCAGAATCCTATCCGGGTTGGGTCAGAATCCTATCCGGGTGGGCCAGAATCCTATCCGGGTGGGTCAGAATCCTATCCGGGTGGGTCAGAATCCTATCCGGGTGGGTCAGAATCCTATCCGGATGGGTCATCCACTCGTTCTCACGATCCTCCGTGGGAAATCCGATTACACACCGGGGATCAAGCCTGCGCCAGACACCCATTGCGCGCCCGCCCCATAAACCCATCCATGGGGGCTTCACACCGGCATCCCTGCGGGCGAGAGTTTATGGAGCAAGCCCTAAATTGTTGTTTTGGAGAGGTGTGGGACGAGCACTATCGAGAGAATGCCGACAGATTAGCAGCGATTAATTTAGATCCATATCTATATGCTAACGAATCACGTTTTAGGAAATACGCGGCGACGGGTAATCTAAGTGCTAGCAATCATATTTAAATGGCACCGAGCGAACTAAACGACGAAAAGTTTTGGTTGCTAATAGCTATACCGTAGTAATTTATGACAAAACCGATGTGAAAAGTCTATGTTGTATAACCGGTCTTGTTATGTCGGATTACTGGGATGCAACTACAATATGGATGTGGGAGTTATCGTAATGAAAAATATATTTTTAACTATTGTCTCGCTGACTTTATCTTCTTCTACTAGTAAAAATAATGATATTATTTTTGGCGCTACTGTTGACCGGAAGGACTCATGTCGCATATCAGTGAAAATTTAAAATAAGCAGGTAATTTTCAATCCAAAATTGATCTACCCGGAAAGTGTAGGTTAGTCACTTATGACGAAACCCAAAGCCTCACTCCCGCAATGCGGGCAATGTATAACGGCGTTAAATTTTGGGAGAAATTAATGGTCCCTACAAAAACTTTTCTGAGATAGCTGTGCCAGGCGAGCCTGGCAACGTGGCGTTTATTCGTGATTTTTTACCTGTTCACGATACCGGCTCTCGCATAGTAACAAACTCTTCTGCAGCCGTTGGATGAATACCGATAGTGCTATCAAAATCTTCTTTTGTCGCACCGGCTTTTATGGCAATGGCAATACCTTGGAGAATTTCTCCTGCATCTGGACCGACCATATGCACACCGAGGACTTTTCTACTTTCTTTATCAACGATTAATTTCATAAAAGTACGTTCATCAATACCACTTAAGGTGTGCTTCATGGGCTTGAACGTACTTTTGTAGATTTCCAGCTGATACCCCAGTTCTTTTGCGTGCTCTTCGGTATAACCGACGGTTCCGATATTGGGCTGGCAAAATACGGCGGTAGGAATGTTGTCATAATTGATATTAATGGGCTGGTCGTTAAAAATGTAGCGCGCTAACGCCATGCCCTCGGCCAGCGCCACCGGGGTGAGCTGCATTCGCCCGATAACATCACCTAACGCATAGATGCCCGGCACAGAGGTTTCAAAATTGTCGTTAACGGCAATACAACCATCGACTTTTTGTTCAACACCCACACTTTCTAGCCCCAGGTTTTCGCTTTTGGGCTTTCGTCCAATGGCGGTAACAACAGCATCAACTTGCTGCGTTTGACTATGAGCACCATCAGCTTTCTGGCACTCGACATCAACATTTAGTGAACCATCCTCATTTTTTGTTATTTTTTGAATCTGGCTATTAAAAGAAAGTTTTATACCTTTTTTCTGTATTTGCTCGGCCACGAAGGATCTAACTTCGTTGTCAAAATTGCGTAAAAACAGTGATCCTCGATAGACGAGTTCGGTCTCACATCCCAAGCTGTTGAGAATACCGGCGAACTCAACAGCGATATAGCCACCGCCCTCGACGATAACGCGCTTAGGAAGTTGCTCTAGGTAAAAGAAGGCATTGGAGTCGATGGTGTATTCGGCACCGCTATAGCTAGGCTTTCTTGGCCAGCTACCGGTTGCGATAAGAATGTTTTTAGCGCTATAGGTTTTATCACCCACTGTTACGGCATTTTTACCTGCGATGGTTGCCCGGCCATGAATGATTTCCACCCCGGCATTGGAGAGAATGGAATCGTATACTCCATTCAAACGCTGGATTTCCTGTGTTTTGCTATCGCGCAGGGTATTCCAGTCGAACGAAATATCGCCGTGGCTCCAGCCAAAACCTTTAGCTGCTTCGTAGTCTTCACGGAAATGGGAGGCATATACGAAGAGTTTTTTGGGTACACAACCTACGTTTACGCAGGTTCCTCCCAGATAGAGATCTTCCGCTATGGCGACTCTGGCGCCCAACTGCGAGGCAATACGGCTTGCGCGCACGCCACCGGAGCCTGCGCCGATAACAAATAAGTCGTAATCAAAGGTGTCTGAATTGGTCATGCTGTTTACCTGCCATGTTTTTTGCAGGTGCTAGCATATAAGCGGTAGAGGGGTTATTTCAAACATCAATCTCAATAGATGGATGACCTCTATCATTTTTACGGCGATCTCTGCCGGATCGCAGCTCGTAAATTGCTCTTGAAACCTTCTTTTCTTTGTTGCGACGATCCGCCCCTCTACGGCGCTCTTTATCCTTCAACCGTCGTTGATAAGGGGATTTGGGTTGTTTCTCGTCCCTATGAGGCGCAACAGAGGGTGCATTCTGCTGTCTTGTAGCTGAACCGGCGGGAATGGGCCTGTGTGTAGGTTTTATTGAATCGACCATATGCAAACTTTAACCAATAACATGCGGCTCTTTCTGTTAAGAAAAGTGCCCTGTAAGCATTTTATCGGCGAAGTTTGCCTGTTCTTTAGTTCGTTTTAGTTTAACGGCTCACTGCTTTAATCTTTCGGGGGCTTTACCCTGTTACGACGATGACTGGTCGCTTTTATACCAGGACAGCTTTGCTTGCAATTTAACCACATCACCAATAATGAGCAGTGTGGGCGCGTGGACTTCACGGGTAGCAATCAGTGCGGGTAGCGATGCTAAAGTCCCGCTGTGTACAACCTGCTGCGGCAGGGTTCCTCTTTCAACCAGGGCAGCCGGCGTATCTGCAGACTTACCGTATTGGATCAATTTTGTGCATATTTGCTCCAAACCTTTCAGCCCCATATAGAACACAAGGGTTTGGCGGCTATCGACAAATTCCTGCCAGTTAAAATTAACGTCTCCATCTTTCAAATGGCCAGTAATAAAACGTACCGACTGAGAATGGTCTCTGTGGGTAAGAGGAATGCCCGCATAGGCTGCGCAACCGGAGGCAGCGGTAATGCCGGGAACAACTTGAAACCGGATATTGTTTTCCGCCAGCAAGTCTATCTCTTCCCCCCCCCGGCCAAAGATAAAGGGATCGCCACCTTTCAAGCGCAATACACGTTTGCCCTGCTGCGCCAGTGTGAGCAATAGCTGATTGATATCCTGCTGGGCCATGCTGTGTTCACTGCGTTTTTTACCGACGTAGATTCGCTCGGCATCGCGCCTCACCATCTCCAGGATGGGTTCGGATACTAGGCGATCGTAGAGCACGACTTCGGCCTGCTGCATCAGTCTTAACGCCTTAAACGTCAATAGATCAGGATCGCCGGGGCCGGCGCCAACCAAGTAGACTTCACCGCTGGTGTCGCACTGGGAATGGGAGATGCGCTCTTCCAATAGCTGCTCTGCTTTTCCGGTATTACCGGAAAACACCTGCTCGGCAATATCACCGTTAATAACACTTTCCCAGAAACGTCGACGCTGCTCACCATCGCTAAATGCCTGTTTGACTTTATTTCGAAAGCGACTGGCGAGCTGCGCGAGCTGGCCATAGGCCGCCGGAAGTGTGGCGTCCAGATGGGAGCGGATACGCCGAGCCAGCACCGGAGCTTCGCCACCACTGGAGATGCCAATAATAAGCGGGCTGCGATCGACAATCGCGGGAGTGATAACACTGCATAGATCCGGACTATCCACAACATTTACGGGCAGATTGCGCTGCTGACAATCTTTCGATACCTGTTCGTTTAACTGGCGGTTATCAGTGGCGGAGATAACCAGTACTTTGCTCTCGATAAAACGCTGTTGGTAGCCTTCAAAAAAGCAGGCGCCGCCGCTTTGCTGAACCAACCGCTGCAATTCATCCTCGATTTTCGGCGCAACAACGATAATCACCGCTTCGGCCTTCGCCAACAACCTGGCCTTACGAGTCGCAATACTGCCACCGCCAACAATAAGACAGGGTTTGTTTTTTACATCGAAAAATAGCGGCAGGTAGTCCATGGAGTCCTTCGTCTAGGGCGATTGCGATAGGGTAAACACGGGCGCCAATGAAAACGCCCGGGAAGTGGTTTAAGCAGCAGAAATAGTTGTTTCGCCATTCATATAAGCACGCAAAGCTTCAGGGATCTCAATGGAACCGTCTGCCTGCTGGTAGTTTTCTAAAATCGCCACCAGCGTTCGACCAACGGCCAAACCGGAACCATTTAAGGTGTGCAGCAGTTCCGGTTTACCGGTTTCGCTATTGCGGAAGCGGGCCTTCATACGGCGAGCCTGAAATTCGCCGAAACAACTGCAGGAGGAGATTTCCCGATAGGTATTTTGCGAGGGCAACCAGACTTCCAGATCGTAGGTCTTAGTGGAGGAGAAACCTACATCGCCACCACAGAGTATGACTTTTCGATACGGTAACCCCAGTAGCTGCAGAATATTTTCAGCGTGGCCGGTCAGCTCTTCCAGCGCCTGGGTTGAGTTTTCCGGTTTTACAAACTGAACCAGCTCAACTTTTTCAAATTGGTGCTGACGAATCATACCGCGCGTATCGCGACCATAGCTACCCGCCTCAGAGCGGAAGCACGGCGTGTGGCAAGCATATTTCAGCGGCAGTTTTTTCTCGTCGATAATTTCACCGCGCATAACATTGGTAACGGGAACTTCTGCGGTTGGGATCAGGTAGTAATCGCGGTCATCCCGCAATTTAAACAGATCTTCCTCGAATTTTGGCAGTTGTCCGGTACCGTAGAGAGACTCTTTATTAACGATGTAGGGAACGTAAATTTCTTCGTAGCCGTGGGCGCCGGTATGGGTGTTAAGCATTAGCTGAATTAGAGCGCGATGCATGCGGGCGATAGAGCCGGTCATCACGGCGAAACGAGAGCCGGTAATTTTACCGCCAGTTTCAAAATCCAAGCCGCCCGCAGCAGCACCAACATCGACATGGTCTTTGATTTCAAAATCGAAAGTGCGTGGCTCGCCCCACTGACTTACTTCTACGTTATCGTCTTCACTTTTTCCTTCCGGCACGTCATCGGCCAGCAGGTTGGGAATACTGGAAATAATATCGTCCAGCTCTGACTGTACTGCACCCAATTTTTTCTCAGACTCTGTTAACGCACCCTTAAGGTTTTCCACTTCTTTTAACAGTGGAGCAATATCGTCTCCAGCAGCTTTAGCTTTACCAATTCCCTTAGATTTTGCATTGCGCTCCTGCTGTAAACTTTCGCATTCCACCTGCACGACTTTGCGTGCTTCTTCCAGTGCTTGAATTTTGTCGACATCCAGCGTAAAGCCACGCTTTTTCAGGCCTTCGGCAACATCGGTTAATTGTGTGCGAATTAATTTTGGATCTAACATGATTTTCCCAATTACAGTAATGAGTCAGTGATCGTAATACCTAAATAAACAGCTAGAACACAGAGCATTAAGCTCAAGCCCAGGTAGATTACAGCGGTTTGCCAGTGCCCTGCTTGGAACAAGTGCAAAGTTTCAATGGAAAAGGTTGAGAATGTGGTAAAAGCACCGAGAAAGCCGATCATAATAACGTGCCGCCACTCCTGTGACAGCATGGCTTTTTCGACAATCAACACATAAAAAATGCCCATCATTAAGGAGCCGAGGATATTCACCGTTAACGTGGCAACGGGGAATTTAATATGCTGTGGTGCCAAGGCAACCGATACCCCATAGCGCCCTATCGCCCCCAAGGCACCGCCTAATGCAACTGCTAACCAAAGCATATAATTTACTCTTAGTTTTTATAAATAATCCGCATGGATTGAAGTATGGTTTAACACAAAAACTCTCGAAACCGTCAATTCAGAGATAAACTGACAGAGCAACACGGGTGCATTTATACGATTACGAACGTCTCGCCCCAAAAGCCAACCATTCTGGGCTTAGCCCTGCGCAGCGCTGCGATAAATCCGCGTTTCACTCTCGTAACTATCTCTCAAATGAAAAACTCGGAGTTCATTTACTCTTTATTACCAGCTTCGTTTAACCTTCGAAGCCGTTGTAATTTCTCTGCAATTTTGATTTCCAAACCGCGCTCTACAGGTTGATAATAATGCTGTGTATCCATTTCGTCCGGGAAATATTTTTCCCCTGCTGCAAAGGCCTCGGGCTCGTCGTGAGCGTAACGATAACCACCGCCGTAATCCATATCCTTCATCAAACTTGTCGGTGCGTTTCGCAGGTGCATGGGCACATCGTAGCTGGGCAGTTTTTGCACATCGGCGCGCACGGATTTAAAAGCATTATACACGGCGTTGCTTTTCGCTGCGGAGGCCAAATAAACAACGGCCTGAGCAATAGCCAACTCCCCTTCGGGACTACCTAGGCGCTCCTGAACATCCCAGGCATTAAGGGCGATCTGCAACCCCCTGGGATCGGCGTTGCCGATATCCTCACTCGCCATTCTTACCACCCGGCGGGCAATATACAGCGGGTCACAGCCGCCGTCGAGCATCCGCATAAACCAGTAAAGGGCTGCATCTGGGTCGGAACCGCGAACAGATTTATGCAGTGCTGAAATCTGCTCATAAAACAGATCGCCCCCCTTATCGAAGCGTCGTACATCACCGGTAAGAACCTGCGAGACCACATCAAGAGAAATAGCTTCGCCGTCTTCGGTTAAATCACTGGATATCTCCAGCAAATTGAGGATGCGCCGGGCGTCGCCGTCGGCGGCAGCCACCAGCAAGGCTTCCACACCTTCAGCCAGGGTAAGGCCCTTGGCACCCAAGCCGTTTTCGATCGTCAATGCGCGATGTAGTAATTGCGACAGCTGTACTTCAGTGAAGCTCTTTAGCACATAGACGCGACAACGGGATAGCAGTGCATTGTTCACTTCAAAGGATGGATTTTCTGTTGTTGCTCCGACAAAGATCAACGTACCGTCTTCCACGTAAGGAAGAAATGCGTCCTGCTGGGACTTATTGAAACGGTGGACTTCATCTACGAACAATATTGTCTGGCGCTGATAAGCTTGGCGCTGCTGCTGAGCCTCGGTAACGGCTGCACGAATATCTTTCACTCCCGCCAGAACAGCAGAAATGGAGAGAAAATGAGCCTTGATCTCGTTCGCCAGCAATTTCGCCAATGATGTTTTGCCAATTCCCGGTGGCCCCCAAAGAATCATCGAGTGTACCTGGCCCTGTTCGAGTGCAAGCCTTAGCGGTTTGCCCTTGCCAAGAACATGCTCCTGGCCCAAGTATTCCATCAATTTTCGCGGACGCATGCGAGCCGCCAGCGGCTGGTGCTGATCCATTGCAGGTTGCGATGTAGTAAAAAGATCGTTAGTCATTATTGGCGATGTTGGGCTGGGCTGCGCGGTGCTCAAACACTGGTTAGTGATTGGCAATAATATCTACGCCCTCTGGGGCAATAAAATCGAATAGGCTGTTAGATATCTCGCTATTGATGTTCTGTTTCTTAAACGTTACAGCGGTAATCTGGCTGAGTTTGTCGACCAGAATCATCGATTGCAAAGTGTTCTTTTTATCGAACGTAAACTCTAACTGCGTAAACGTAGAGACCGCTTTATCCAGTGCTTTCATTGTGTATCGAGTAACCGCATCGGCTGTCTCAACCGTCACCTCGTACTGTTCCCCTAAGCTTGAAAAATCACCACTCAGAATTTGAGCAGGGCTATTGTCCAGGGTTTTTCTATCGGAAACGGTTACCTGCTCTAGATCGGCATCGTACACCCACAGAAATTGCTGATTCGCAACAACCAGTTGTTCATAGGGCGGGTTGACTTGCCAGTGAAATAAACCCGGGCTTTTAACCATAACGTTACCCTGGGTGGTCTGGATTTCGTCACCGGAAGGATCGGTTAACTGCTGGGTAAATTCGGCACTAAAGGTTTTAATCGCCTTTAACTTTTCACTCAGTTCCTGCTCGGGTTGAGCCAGTGCAGGCAAAGAAATAAAAAATAAAAAATAAAAAACGGTTTTGATCATAGTCATAATAAAGTCTTTTTAGTGTTTTGGCGGCGGCGGTGCTAGCACTTCGCGCATACCATTGGTACCCATTTCACTGACAACACCCGCGAGTTCCATCTCTTCTATTAAGCGCGCGGCGCGGTTGTAGCCTATGCGCAATTTTCTTTGCACCGAGGAAATACTGGCCTTGCGGGATTCTGTAATAAAGGCGACGGCTTCATCGTATAAGGGATCGGATTCTGCTTTATCGCCATCTTCACCCTCGGTAGCAAAACCAGGAATCGGTATACTCGCAACCTGCTCACTTAGAATATCTTCCAGGTAGTCCGGCCCTCCACGTTTTTTCCAATCGGCAACCACGTTGTGTACTTCGTGATCGTCAATAAAGGCGCCGTGAACTCGCACGGTTACCGATGTGCCAGGAGGAAGGAAAAGCATATCGCCATGACCGAGCAATTGCTCGGCACCGCCCTGGTCAAGGATAGTACGAGAATCCACTTTAGACGAAACCTGAAAGGCCATACGTGTGGGCACGTTGGCTTTAATCAAACCCGTAATAACATCCACAGAGGGGCGCTGAGTTGCCAGTATCATATGAATACCCGCAGCACGGGCCTTCTGTGCAATACGGGCAATAAGCTGCTCCACTTTTTTGCCGACGATCATCATCATATCGGCAAATTCATCAATCACAACCACGATAAACGGCATGGTGGTTAAATTAGGGGCGGTGGCATTTTCCAACTCAATAACACCATCGTCTTCCGGTGCCCACAGCGGATCGGGAATGGGCTCACCAGCCTTTTCTGCATCGCGTACTTTTTTGTTGTAGCCGGTAATATTACGCACACCCATGGCCGCCATTAATTTATAACGACGCTCCATTTCACCCACACACCAACGCAGGCCTGTGGCAGCATCTTTCATATCGGTAATAACCGGCGTTAATAGGTGCGGAATACCATCGTAAACCGAAAGCTCCAGCATTTTAGGGTCGACCAAAATCAACCGCACTTCGTCCGGAGTCGATTTATATAACATGCTCACCAGCATGGAGTTAACGCCAACAGATTTACCCGAACCGGTGGTTCCCGCCACCAGCAGGTGAGGCATTTTTGCCAGATCAGCAATGATGGCTTCGCCTGAAATATCGTGTCCCAGCGCGAGAGTTAAAGCAGATTTGGAATTTTCAAAAGTAGTCGAGCTAATAACTTCACTCAGCCGAACCATTTCACGATATTCGTTAGGGATTTCTATACCGACAACAGACTTCCCCTGAATAACTTCGACTACACGCACACTGCTTACGGCTAGCGAACGCGCAAGATCTTTTGCAAGGTTAGTGATTTTGCTCACTTTAACGCCCGGCGCAGGTTGAATTTCGAAGCGAGTCACCACGGGCCCAGGCAGTACAGCAACAACCTCAGCAATCACATTAAAATCTTTTAATTTAAACTCTAGCAAACGCGACATTGCTTCCAGCGATTCTTCGGAATAGCCCTTATCACTTTTTTTATCGGCCGGATCCAACAGGCTAACCGGAGGTAACTCCCCTACTGGTGGAGAATCATCAAACTGCAAGGTTTGTTGCTTTTCTTTTTGCGCCCGAACACTAACCTGAGGTTTGGCTTGTTTCGGCGGAGTGATTTTCGGCGGTGTACGTATTCTCTCTTTTTCGATATGAATTTTTGCAGCTTCGCGGCGTTCTTTAACCGCAAGCCTGGCATTTTTGCGCTCTTCAGCTCCCTGCCGCCATTGCACAAAACGACTTTTCACCCAGGCGATCATTTTTAATACGCCGTTACCCAATGCATCCATAACGGCAAACCAGGAGATGTCGATAAAAATGGTTAGGCCAAACAACATCAAAGCCAGCAGCAACATACTGCCACCCATATAGCCGAAGGTATTGTTTACCGACATGGCAGTACTTAGGCCAAGGTACCCTCCGGCCGAGAATGGCAGAAGCGCGCTATCCATTCCGTACTGCATAACGGCAATACCGGTAGCCGCAACCATAACCAGAACAAAGCCCACCAAACGCAACAGCAGTATTACCCAATCAAATTGAAAGCCATTACGCTCACGCAATTGCACAATCACTTGATAAGCCAGTAAACCAGGAAATAGATATGCAATATTACCGAACAGTGAAAAAAACACATCGGCCAGCCAAGCTCCCGCAGTGCCGCCAGCATTTTCGATAGCACCCCCATTGCCGGTTTTGGACCAGCCCGGGTCGCTGTTGGAATAGGTCAATAGCGCCAGCGCAATAAACGCACAAGCGAGCATCAAGCCGATCAACACCCCTTCCCGTAGTATTCGCGCGACAGCGGTTGTTTTTTCAACAACTATACCGCCTGTATTCACTTCTGCTTTACTCAAAATGGAACTCGATTACGTTATAATTTACGCTATTGTACCTTCTTTATTTATATCGTTATATCGACACCAACGAATTGTATTAGTTTTAGCTATGATCAATATAAAGGCGACGGAATAGCTGGGATTCCCTTGATATTCTACTATCCAGCCTTTCAAAATTTCTCCATTATTAGCATTCAACAACAGGAAGAACGAATTATGAGCGACGCGAAGCATTTTCCATTGATTATTCTCGGCTCCGGCCCAGCGGGTTATACCGCGGCCATTTATGCAGCGCGCGCGAATCTTAAGCCGGTCGTCATCACCGGCATGCAGCAAGGTGGCCAATTGACCACCACCACCGAAGTTGAAAACTGGCCAGGCGGCCCATCCGACCTGCAGGGCCCAGATTTAATGGTGAATATGCAACAACACGCGGAACGTTTCGACACGGATATTATTTTCGACCATATCCATGAATGTGATCTGAACAGCACCCCCAAAAAGCTGATAGGCAGTGAAACCTATACCTGTGATGCGTTGATCATTGCGACGGGCGCCTCCGCCCAATACCTTGGCCTTCCTTCCGAAGAGGCTTTCCAGGGTAAGGGCGTAAGCGCCTGTGCCACCTGTGATGGTTTCTTCTACCGTGACCAGAAAGTCGCCGTTATCGGCGGTGGCAATACCGCCGTTGAAGAGGCACTCTACCTGGCCAATATCGCCAAAGAGGTCGTGTTGGTTCATCGCCGTGATGCCCTGCGTTCCGAAAAAATTCTGCAAGATCGCATTCTTGAAAAAGCTAAAAACGGCAACGTCACGATCATGTGGAACAGCACTCTGGACGAAGTTTTGGGTGACGATGCGGGCGTGAACGGCCTGCGTTTAAAATCGACTGTTGATAACAGCACACAGGATATCGATGTGAGCGGTGTATTTATCGCTATCGGCCACAAACCCAATACCGATATTTTTGCCGAGCAACTGGATATGCACAACGGCTACATCAAAATCAAAAGCGGCCTCGAGGGCGAAGCCACTTCGACCAATATACCAGGCGTTTTCGCGGCAGGTGACGTTGCCGACCACGTTTATCGTCAAGCAGTTACCTCCGCCGGTGCTGGCTGTATGGCCGCACTGGATGCCGAAAAGTATCTGGACAATCTGTAATTGACCCTCATCATGCAAGCGTTACGTTGCCCGGGAGCTGGATATGAGCCAATTACACTGGCTTGATACGCAGGAAATCTGGTTCCCACCGACATCTAGCGCCCTGAAAGACCCCGACGGCCTGCTGGCCGCCGGTGGCGACCTCACCCCACAACGGCTGGTAAGCGCCTATTCCCGCGGTATATTCCCCTGGTACAGCGAAGGGCAGCCCCTGCTTTGGTGGGCGCCCGATCCACGCATGGTACTGCGACCTAAGAACCTCTACTTCGGAAGGTCTCTACGAAAGTTTCTTCGAAAACACCCCTTTCGAATTACTATTGACCAAGAGTTTGAAACGGTTATGCGCCAGTGCGGATCTGTTACTCGTAAAGATCAGGACGGCTCGTGGATTACTGAAGAAATGATCGAAGCCTACTCAGAGCTGCACGCTCTGGGTATCGCTCATTCCGTCGAAGCCTGGCAGGACGATGAGCTGGTGGGCGGACTCTATGGTGTTGCACTGGGACGCGCCTACTTCGGTGAATCCATGTACAGCGTGGTTAGCGGTGCTTCGAAAATAGCGTTTTCCACGTTGGCGCAACAATTAAATCAATGGCAGTTTGAGTTGATCGATTGCCAGATCCAAAGCGAGTACCTCGCCTCATTTGGTGCAATCGAAATATCGCGCCACAACTTTGAACACGCACTGTCTAAAGCAGTCGGTGCCAACCCACAGTCCGCCGCTGAGATACCCTTGGCCGTAAGGACTGTTGAATCAGACAATCTCACTATTCCTATACTCAATTGGAAACAAGCCTGGCAGATGCCGGAGAAGGGTTATGACGGATCTGACCAAACTTAAACTCTACGCAACCCGGCCACACAGCTGCAGCTACTTACCGGATAAAGATGCAACAACGGTTTTTATCGACCCCATTGCCGAAATCGATGCCGATATCTACAGTGAACTTTCCCGCTATGGCTTCCGGCGCAGCGGATCAAACATCTACCGCCCCCATTGTGACGAGTGTCAGGCGTGCGTACCTATCCGGCTTATTGTTGATGATTTTAAACCCAACCGATCACAGAGACGCTGTATAAAAGCCAATACTGACCTCGCTATCACAACCGTCGAATCCATAAGTACAGAAGAGCACTACTCCCTTTACGAAACCTATATTAATGAGCGTCATGCCGATGGCGACATGTATCCCGCCAGTTACGAGCAATACAGTGACTTTCTAACCGCCGAGTGGGGTGTTACCCGTTTCATTGAAATGCGAGACCAGGACGCGAAACTAGTTGCCGTTGCCGTTACTGATCGGCTTGATCACGGCCTGTCTGCAGCTTATACATTTTTTGATCCCGCCTTAACCAACCGAAGTCTCGGCACCTTTGGGATTCTCTATCAAATCCAATTGGCGCGCGAACTACAGCTGCCGTTTGCCTATCTAGGCTACTGGATACGTAAGTGTCAAAAAATGAATTACAAAACCCAGTACCAGCCCTACCAGGTTTTAATTAACCAGGCCTGGGTAACCGTCACCGACTACCCTCCCGAAAATGGCGCAAAAACCCAATTGTTATAACATAACAATTGGGTGCAGGCCCCATGTAATGGAGCAATCAGCCTCTAACATCTGTTATTTCAATTGCCGCACATTCTTATCTAGCTTTAGAGCTTGTTTTCCAATAAATCGCTTGGACAGATTTTTGGCAATAAATTCTGCTCTTTTGGCCAATTAGCTTGGATTCTACGACCATTTAGGGCAAAATGCCGCCTCTCGAAATTCAACCCGAAATGATTGAGGTTTGTGCCGAATGGCAAAAGAAGACAATTTTGAACTGGAAGGCGAAGTTATCGATACTCTGCCAAATACGACCTTCCGTGTAAAACTGGAAAACGGCCATGTCGTTACTGCCCATATTTCTGGAAAAATGCGTAAAAATTATATTCGCATTCTGACTGGCGACAAAGTAAAGGTTGAAATGACACCTTACGATTTAAGTAAAGGCCGCATCACTTACCGCGCCCGCTAATTACTTTACCTTACAAATAAAAAAAGGCCTGCAATTGCAGGCCTTTTTTTGGCTTAAGAAAACACTTAAGCGCAGGGTTCGGGCGAACCCTCCTTCGCTTTCTCGACTTCAGGCACAATGCGAATTTGATCATCTTTCACATCAATATTCACAATGCCTCCTTTATCCGCCAGGACACCAAAGAGTACCAACTCAGCCAGAGGTTTCTTAATTTTCTCCTGGATAATGCGGGCCATTGGACGCGCACCCATTTTTTCGTCATACCCCTTAACGGCCAACCACTCTCTCGCTTCAGTGGTGATTTCAAGCGTAATACGCTTATCGTCCAACTGTGACTGCAGCTCCATTAGGAATTTGTCCACTACGGTTTTCACGACATCTAGAGACAAACCGCCAAACTGGACAATACCATCCAATCTATTGCGAAACTCGGGAGTAAACGTTCTCTTAACCGCTTCCATTCCATCGGTGGTGTGGTCCTGCTTGGTAAAACCGATTGAGGCACGGTTCATAGTTTCTGCACCGGCGTTAGTGGTCATAATCAACACCACATTGCGGAAATCGGCAGTGCGACCATTGTTGTCGGTTAGCGCGCCGTGATCCATAACCTGTAGCAGTAAGTTGAATACATCTGGGTGAGCTTTTTCGATCTCATCCAACAGCACAACACTGTGCGGCTGCTTGGTCACAGCATCGGTAAGCAACCCACCCTGATCAAAACCAACATACCCGGGAGGGGCACCGATAAGGCGAGATACCGTGTGGCGCTCCATATATTCGGACATATCAAAACGAATCAACTCCACACCCATCGCTGATGCCAGCTGCTTACACAGCTCAGTTTTACCAACTCCCGTTGGGCCAGCAAACAGGAATGAGCCAATAGGTTTTTCATGATTGGTTAAGCCTGCACGGGACAACTTAATGGCAGAAGCAATCGAGCTAATAGCCTCGTCCTGGCCAAAGACCGTCATCCGCAATGAATCCTCCAGTTTGGCAAGTAGCTGTTTGTCGTTAGACGAAACCGTTTTTGCCGGAACTCGCGCAATCTTGGCAATGATATTTTCGATATCGCGAACACCAATGACTTTCTTGCGCTTTGATTCGGGTAAAAGCTGCTGATAAGCACCGGCCTCATCAATAACATCAATCGCCTTATCGGGCATATAGCGATCACTGATATATTTACTCGCCAGCTCGGAAGCTGACTTAAGGGCGGTATCGGTGTACTTCAGTTTGTGGTGCTTCTCAAAGCGAGACTTTAGGCCGCGAAGTATTTTATAGGTATCTTCAACTGAGGGCTCGTTGACATCGATCTTTTGGAAACGACGCGAAAGGGCGCGATCCTTATCGAATATACCGCGATACTCCTGATACGTAGTTGACCCAATACAGCGCAAATCACCGCTGGTCAACATGGGTTTTAGCAGGTTAGACGCATCCATAACACCACCCGACGCGGCACCGGCACCAATAATGGTGTGAATTTCATCAATAAAGAGAATCGCATGCTCACGCTTCTTCAGCTCGGAGAGCAGGCCCTTGAAGCGTTTTTCGAAATCACCGCGATACTTGGTTCCCGCCAGCAATGAACCTAAATCCAGAGAGTAGACAGTGCTACCTGCCAGCACGTCGGGCACTTCGTTATCGATAATTTTCTTTGCCAATCCCTCCGCAATAGCCGTTTTACCAACACCACTTTCACCTACCAGCAGAGGATTGTTCTTTCTGCGACGAGCAAGAATCTGTACTACGCGCTCCACCTCAAAATCGCGACCGACAAGTGGATCAATACGGCCCGCCAAAGCCTGTTCGTTTAAGTTTGTAGCAAAAGATTCCAATGGGTTTTGGCTACTACCTTCACCAGCACCTGCCGATTCTTCATCGGGCTGCTCGTGGCTCGCATCTCCTTGACTACCAGAGCCAGAAACCTTAGAAATGCCGTGAGTGATGAAATTCACCACATCAATACGAGCAACGCTCTGTTGCTTTAAGTAGTACACCGCCTGACTTTCCTGCTCGCTAAAAATCGCAACCAGTACATTAGCGCCGGTAACTTCATTCTTGCCGGACGATTGGACATGAAAAACGGCACGTTGCAGCACACGCTGAAAACCGAGTGTTGGTTGTGTCTCGCGTTCTTCATCATCCTGGGCAATTAAAGGTGTCGTTGAGTCGACAAACTCAGATAAATCGCGACGCAATCCACTAAGGTCTGCACCGCATGCCCGCAAAACACTAGCAGCAGACTCGTTATCCAGCAATGCAAGTAAGAGATGCTCCACAGTCATAAACTCATGACGCTTGGATCTGGCACCTTTGAAAGCCGTATTTAAAGTCGATTCTAACTCTTTACTCAGCATGTTATTTGCACCTGATTGGGCCTTTCCACCGCAGCGCACAACAACGACCTATGCCCCTTGGTAGAAATAAATAGGATTCCTGTTTTAATCGGAATCACCGTCATCACAAGCTTCGATCTCACAAAGCAAAGGATGTTCATTTTGTCGCGCATATTGATTGACCTGCGCGGCTTTTGTTTCTGCAACATCCCGGGAAAAGATGCCACAAACACCCTTTCCTTTCGTATGTACCGAGAGCATTACATGTGTTGCCTTCTCACGATTCATACCAAAAAAGAATTCCAGCACCTCGACAACAAATTCCATTGGCGTGTAGTCGTCATTCAACAACACCACTTTATACAGCGAAGGTTTTTTTAAACGCGGTTTTTCTTCTTCAACCGCAAGCCCCCCACCGTCGATGACTGACTCGGAATCGTCATCTTTACTTAATGTTAGTCGAAGATTTTCAAGATTACCCATGGATTACACCAACCACACAAAACGTTATAGATCTTGATTTTAACTTAACCAAATGGTCGTAGACAGTCACGATTGAGCAAAAACTTGACAATTACACCATTGTTGGTTACAAAGTATTCAATCCGTCAAGGAGACGGTTGCTGTATAACAATAAATACCCACTGACATAACAGTGGGATCAAAGCAACGTTAAGTAATAGGGACCGAGCTATGCCTACCGGAACCGTGAAGTGGTTTAACAATGCTAAAGGTTTTGGGTTTATCCTGCCCGATACTGGCGGCGAAGATCTGTTTGCGCACTATTCCTCCATCGATATGGAGGGTTATCGAACACTTAAGGCGGGTCAGCCTGTTTCCTTTGAAATTGAACAAGGCGACAAAGGGCTGCACGCCAAACAAATTAAGGTCGTTAAAGACGCCGCGCCTACAGTAACTACTGCAACTGCCGTGCCTGAAGAAGCTTTAGTAGCTGAATCTTAAATGATTTAAGATAAAAAAGGCCTTTATCCACAGAGATGAAGGCCTTTTTTGCTTTATCCGAAAACCTTAAATGGCATCGATAATACCGTTTAATGTTGAGCTCGGACGCATTACTGTGTCTGCAAATTCTGCATTCGGCTTGTAGTACCCACCGAGATCGACCGCAGCACCCTGCACACTGTTCAATTCAGTAATAATGCTTGTTTCATTCTCGACCATGGCTTTGGCAACACGACTAAAGCGTGCTTTCAGCTCAGCATTTACATCCTGAGACGCCAGAGCTTCTGCCCAATAGGAGGCCAAGTAGTAATGGCTGCCACGATTATCGAGTTCTCCAGTTTTTCGAGATGGCGATTTATTGTTGTCCAGGAAGCGTGCGGTGGCCTGATCCAGCGTATCCGCCAGTACCTGTGCTTTGGCGTTCCCATTCACAGTACTGAAATGCTCGAACGACGCAGCCAGGGCGAGAAATTCCCCCAGAGAATCCCAACGCAGATGATTCTCCTGCTCAAACTGCTGAACATGCTTGGGCGCCGAGCCCCCTGCTCCGGTTTCGAACAGGCCACCACCGTTCATCAAAGGAACAACAGACAGCATTTTAGCGCTGGTGCCCAACTCGAGAATAGGAAATAAATCGGTTAGATAATCGCGCAACACGTTGCCGGTAACGGAAATGGTGTCTAGCCCATCTTTAATACGTTGCAATGAAAACTGTGTTGCCTCCAGAGGGGCTTGAATAAGAATTTCCAGGCCATTGATATCATGATTTGGCAAATATTGATTAACCTTGGCAATAAGTTGCGCATCATGAGCGCGGTTTTCGTCCAACCAAAACACAGCGGGCGTATTGGTTGCGCGGGCGCGGGTGACAGCAAGCTTTACCCAATCCTGAATTGGAGCGTCTTTCACCTGGCACATACGGAAAATATCACCCTCTTCCACGTCGTGTTCCATCAACACGGCTCCCGCAGCGTCCACTACCTGCACTTTACCGCCAATAGACAATTCAAACGTTTTGTCATGGGAGCCATACTCTTCAGCTTTTTGAGCCATTAGCCCAACATTGGGCACGCTGCCCATAGTGGTTGGGTCGAAAGCTCCGTTTTCTTTACAAAAATCGATAGTAGCCTGGTAAATACCGGCGTAGCAGCGATCGGGAACAACTGCTTTGGTGTCTTTCTGCGCTCCATCCGGACCCCACATCTGACCGGATGCACGAATCATCGCGGGCATAGAAGCATCGATAATAATATCGCTGGGTACATGCAGGTTGGTAATCCCTTTATCAGAATTCACCATAGCCAAAGCTGGACGATCGGCGTAAACAGCAGCCAAATCCGCTTCTACCTCGGTTCTCTTGTCTGCTGGCAGTGACTGAATTTTAGTGTACACATCACCAAGACCATTATTGGCATCTACGCCGAGCTCTACAAACAGCGCCGCATGCTTCTCAAAAACCTCTTTGTAAAATACTTTTACGGCATGACCAAAAATAATGGGGTCAGAAACCTTCATCATAGTGGCTTTCATATGCAGCGAGAAAAGGACACCCTGCTCTTTTGCGCTGGCAATTTCCGCCGCCAAGAATTCACAAAGGGCATTTTTACTCATCACAGATGAATCGATCACTTCGCCTGCAAGTATCGCCAGACCCGACTTCAATTCTGTTTTACTACCGTCGACGCCAAGCAATTGAATCGTTACGCGAGTAGCTTCCGAAACCGTAACAGATTGCTCGCTGCCGTAGAAATCGCCATCACTCATGGAGGCAACGTGAGACTGGCTGTCGCTGGCCCAAGCGCCCATGGAATGGGGATTTTTTCGAGCATATTGTTTAACAGATGCAGGCGCCCGGCGATCAGAATTCCCTTCACGCAGAACCGGGTTCACAGCACTGCCTTTAATCTTGTCATAACGGATCTTTACGTCTTTTTC
This sequence comes from Teredinibacter haidensis, assembly GCF_014211975.1. NCBI lineage: Bacteria > Pseudomonadati > Pseudomonadota > Gammaproteobacteria > Cellvibrionales > Cellvibrionaceae > Teredinibacter > Teredinibacter haidensis. The sequence continues at coordinate 1,153,854 of NZ_CP060084.1, read as the reverse complement.
CTCATCACTCGCTGGATCTTCCGGGTAATTAGGCAGCTTGTAGCCTTTCTCCTGTAGCTCTTTAATCACAGCCTGCAACTGAGGGACAGACGCGCTAATATTGGGCAGTTTAATAATGTTCGCTTCGGGAGTTTTTGCCAGTTCACCTAACAGAGTCAGAGCGTCTTCCTGGCGCTGATCTTCAGTCAGGTACTCTGGAAAATTGGCGATAATTCGCCCGGAGAGAGAGATGTCCTTCGTTTCCACTGTAATATCTGACGCCCCGGCAAAGGCTTGAATAATAGGCAACAAAGAATAGGTTGCTAATGCTGGAGCTTCATCCGTTTCAGTGTAAATGATGGTAGGTTTTTCTATCGACATTCTCTATACCCTTAGTAAAAGAAAACAGAGGAACCGCTGGCGCTACGGCATCAGCAATCCCAATAAAGAAGGAAATCGTTGGGGATACCCCGTAAAATGGTCGGAAATTATACCAGCGTTTCATTATTCAGGTAAGTTGCCCATATGGGGCATCGACCCAATTTAAGCACCAAGAAGAAGCATTTAGATGCCCGACATCATTCTACTTAACAAGCCCTTTAATTGTTTAAGCCAGTTTAGCGACGACCAAGGTCGCACAACCTTGACCGATATCTTCAAGCGACAAAACTCTCCCGGTAGTGATTTTTACCCCGCAGGAAGGCTCGATTACGATTCGGAAGGCCTGCTATTGCTGACCAATAACGGGGCGCTTCAACACCGCATTACCGACCCATCGCAAAAATTACCGAAAACCTACTGGGTTCAGGTCGAGGGGGAATGCAGCCATGTAGCGATTCAACAACTGGAGAAAGGTGTAGTGCTAAAGGATGGCCCAAGTAAACCCGCTACTGTGCACTCAATCGCCCCGCCCTCGCTCTGGGCTCGTCATCCCCCCATTCGCGAGCGAGCCAATATCCCAACCCATTGGTTGTCCATAACGATTACTGAAGGCCGAAACCGACAGGTACGACGCATGACCGCTGCCGTCGGCTTGCCAACGCTCAGGTTAGTGCGCGCGGCTATCGGTCATTGGCAGCTCGGTGCTCTATTGCCAGGCCAGTACCGCAAAGAGGCGGTTCACCTGCCATCGCCCCCGAACCAAAAAAAACATGGCATCACAAAAACCTCTTCCCATAGGCGCAAAACAAAAGGTTCATTATGAGCTGGTATCCCCACGTAACGGTCGCCACCCTTGTTGAAAAAGAAGGCTTGTTTCTACTTGTCGAAGAAAAAAAACAGGGGCAGTTGTTACTGAACCAACCAGCAGGCCATTTAGAACAAGACGAAACCTTATTCGAAGCGGCTATCCGGGAAACATTGGAGGAAACACAATGGCGAGTTGAGCTTAAAGCTTTGCTGGGTAATTCGCTATTTACCTCTCCGGCTAATGGCATTACCTATTTAAGAACAAGCTTTATCGCCGAGCCCATTGAACTGGATACCTTACATCCGTTGGATAGCGATATAGAAAGAGCCGTTTGGCTGAGTCCGATGGAGGTAAAGAAAAATCAATACCGCCTGCGAAGCCCAATGGTCATAAATGATATTGACCGGTTTTTAAAAGGTGAGTCTTATCCCCTGGAATTGATTACTCATATTCAGGGTTTTACACCCTCCATTTAACCGTTAGCCAAAGGTTGAATCTATAAACACATTTATCCCTGCATTGAAATTTTAGAGAAAGTTTTCAAGCTACGATCAAGGCAGAAACAACTTAAAAACGCCCCCGCCCAGCGGATCACCGTTGGACATATCAATATAACCTATACGGTTATTCTGCTTGTGGAATCCTGCTATTTTTTCGGCGAAATACAGGCCGAGATGTGTCCCACCATTTCTCACATCAGCCTCATCAATCTGCCCTGCCGTTCTGTTAAGCATGTTCGCAGGGTAGCCCGAGCCGTCGTCTGCGATAGTTATACAGAGCAAATCGTTTTCAATTCTGGCCTGAATCAGGATAGATGAATGAGTGTAGCGAACACAGTTCACGATAATATTGTGAATAACGCTACCGATTAAATCGTGGTCGAAATACCAGTGGAGGTCGCTATCACAATCCAAGGTGATCGTAACGCCTTTGGTTTCCGTTAACATATGATTACGTGCAATCTGATCGTCAAAAATATCGATAATATAATGTTCATCGATATGCACCGGAAGAACGTCATTTTGCATACGATAAATGGTAAGCAGCTGGATCAATTCACTGTTAATTCGAGACGCCTCGTAATGTAGCGTAGAAAAACGGCGCGCCTGCACCTCACTTGTAGGCGGGGTATCCTCTATCACCGACTCCAGAGAGGCCAGTAGCATACCCACAGAATTTTTCATATCGTGCACGCTGGAAGCTAATACCAGTGAAAAATCAATACCACTCTCGTTACCGTCTATCATTGTTGACTCCAAAATCAGTACGCACTCGCCATTAGGCGCAAACGCTTATACCTCTCAAATTGCGGGTGCCCGTCCTCAATCAGTGTTGCAACCAATTCCAAAGAAGACTGACAGTCACGGCTTATAACACTATCCGTTTGTCCACATTTTAATTTACCTATTAATGACTGAACAATATTCAGCTGAATGCCCACATGCCTGGGGAAAAGCTTTCGCGCTTTTTCAAAGCATGCGAGTGCCTCATCAAATCGCCCGTCGCTATAAAGCTCAATGCCCTCTTTATTGATCGCTGCAACAAATTCCCGATTTGAAGCACTCGCAGGCTCATTCAAGAATGCATCCAGTTTTTCAAGTGCTTGCTGATCGTCCTTATATTTATGCTGTAGATCGCTTAAGTATTGCTCTGCTTTTTCGTCTAAGCCCATTGATTGCATCGCTAATAACATATCGATCTCCACATCAATACCCAACTCATCCATATCCATAGTTTGTTGCGCGGCGTTAAAAAATTGCTCTGCAATATCCGGTCTGTTTTGCTGTGCATGAATACGTCCTGCCAGCAAATTACGTTGCGCCAACTGACCCTCTGTTAGTTCATATTTTTCTTTTGCTGCGTCCAGTATCGCCAGGGCTTCGTTACTGGTATTGGGATCAACATCCATATCCCGCTCAGCAGCAAGAGATGCAATCCGGGCGAAGATGAAATGATCTTCCGCTTTACCGTGGCATGACAACTGCCCTAGTTTTACGGCTTTTCTCTGTGCGGCAAGGGCCGTTACTAGGTCGTTATTCTCTGCCGCCACATCCGATAATAATTTTTGACGCAATATGGACATGGGCGATATATCAACCGCTCGCTGAACGGTGTATTGAACATGTAACTTCTCACCTTTTTGGCCCCAGTTTTCTGCTAACACATCGTATGCTGGCAAATAGAGCGGGCTATCACTAACGATGGTCTCCAGCCAGGTGCCCGCCAACTCCAGCTCACCTCTGGCCTGCTTCACCTTCGCCAACCCCAACCTAGCCCAATCCAATTGTCGAATCTCAAGTGCTCGGGTATACAGGCGCTCAGCCTTATCGAACTCGCCCTGCTCAGTAAAAAGGGCGCCCAGTATTTTTTGCGCATGAGTTGAGTAACGATCTTCCGCAAGCGATAAGTCAATCAATATATCTGTGGCTGTAATGTAATCGCAGGCATCTAGGGCCTTGTAGGCCTCGGACATAACATCACGCTGTCTTAGCAGGCGATCCATTCGCTGCTCGAGCATTTTCGCGGTAATGGGCTTCATTAAATAATCGTCTGGCTCGCAGTCATAGGAGCACATAACGATATTTCGACTAGATTCAGCCGAAACAATAATAAAAACTGTTTTCCTGGTAATCAGCTTTTTATAGCGCAGCTCTTCCAATACATGCTGACCGGTTCGCCCAGCGCCTAAGTTGTAATCACATAGGATTACGTCGAAGGTATGGTTCTTACACCACTGGATAACCTCGTGCCCATTCGTTGCCATCTCCACCTGACTTACTCCCAGGTTTGTAAGCATGGCATTAACGGTATTGCGAAAGCTGCTGAAATCATCTGCAACTAAAAAGGTCAGGTTTGAATAGTTGATCTGACGACTCACTGCTTGCCCATATCCCCCAATAGTTTGTATCGAACAACTTTTATCACCTAAGTGTAGGACATAACGAAAATTGAGCCACACCTCGCTTGCCGTTAGAATAGCCGGCCAATACCCATACCGACACTTAACCCATGACCGACGACCAACAACGCGATACTCTCTTTGCCGCCGCAGATGCTGAATTCGGGCAATTCACCTTTGACCAAAAGGTTGTGGATGTATTCCCCGATATGATCAAGCGCTCGGTGCCCGGCTATACCACCATTATTCATATGGTTGGCCAATTAGCTGAACGTTATGCTCAGGCCGGTAGCAACTGCTATGACCTGGGCTGCTCGCTGGGAGCCTCTACACTGGCAATGCGCCACAGAGTCCAGGCAGCTGACGTTAAAATCATCTCGATAGATAACTCTCCGGATATGATCAAGCGTTGCAAAATAATCCTTGATGCAGACAGCCACGATGTACCTGTTGAACTCCGGTGTGAGGATCTACTACAAAGCCCTATCGACAATGCTTCCGTGGTCGTCATGAACTTCACCCTGCAATTTATACAGCCCGACGTTCGCGACAGCTTGATTCGGCACATCTACGACGGTATGCGCCCTGGCGGGGTGTTTATTCTCTCCGAAAAGCTAACGTTTAACGATGCCCACCACGATAAGTTGATGAATGAGCTTCATTACTACTTTAAAAAGACCAACGGCTACAGCGGGCTGGAAATTGCTCAAAAACGCTCGGCGCTAGAAAATGTGCTGATACCAGAATCACTCGAATGCCACAAGCAACGCCTAGCGAATGCAGGGTTTCGAGGAACAGAACTCTGGTTCCAGTGCTTTAATTTTTCATCCCTTTTGGCATTCAAGCCATAGCGAGGCCACTCGGATTGTCTACACCCATTGATTACAGCCCCCTGCTAACGCAACTGAAAAATTCAGCGTTGTGTGAATGGGCGGAAACGCTGCCAGCACAAATCACCTCAGGCCTTTCGGAGCAACGCTACGGCGACCTTCCCAGCTGGTATCACGCTCTGAATTCACTACCAAAAGTAAAAAGCACTTATACCTACTTTGGCGACAAAGTAACCATCGGCAAACGAGAAGAGCTTAGTACCGAGCAGTACCAGCAGCTCGAAAGCGCCCTTCGCAGCCTAATCCCCTGGCGCAAAGGCCCATTTGAGTTATTTGGACTACACATAGACACCGAGTGGCGATCTGACTGGAAATGGCAAAGACTGCAGCGGCATATTGCCCCCCTTAAGGACCGCAATGTATTGGATGTAGGGTGTGGTAACGGTTATCACTGCTGGCGTATGTATGGGGAAGGTGCCTCCCAGGTCATCGGTATCGATCCTTCACCACGATTTATCGTTCAGTTTTATATGGTCAAGCATTTTCTGGAAAACTGCTCCGTCGATCTACTGCCCGTTGGTATCGAAGCCCTGCCACCCAAAATGGAATACTTCGATACCACCTTTTCCATGGGCGTGCTTTACCACCGCCGATCGCCAATGGATCATTTACTCGAGCTTCGAGATACCCTTAAGCCTGGTGGTGAACTGGTATTGGAAACCTTGGTCATTGACGGCGGAATCGGTGACGCGTTGGTTCCCGAGGGCCGCTACGGAAAAATGAATAATGTCTGGTTTTTACCTAGTGTACCCACACTTCTTTCATGGCTTAAAAAATGCGGCTTTGTAAACGCCCGCTGCATAAACCAATGTACAACCGACACAAAAGAGCAGCGCACAACAGACTGGATGCAATTTCAATCACTGGAGGACTTTCTCGACCCAACAGCGCCAGACAAAACCATTGAAGGCCACCCAGGTCCCGTTCGCGCAGTTATTGTCGCCAACAAAAGAAAGTAGCCAAATGGACCGATACAAATACCCCCTCAAGCGTAATCTGTATCTTCATGATTCATTTTTCTTACCTGTTTTTGCCTCTGTCGCGTCGTTATATGTCTCTATGCTCAGTGACTAAACCCGAGTACTTGTACGTTTTTACAGGCCAGACCTAACTTGTTATTTATGGCGGGTAGCTAAAAGAAGAATGCTTCAATCATGAAGGGAAAGTATTGAAGAGCTGCCGATGGGTAAAATAGAAAAAAGGCAGCCTCTTGAGGGCTGCCTTTTTTTACGGTATGAAACAACTGAAAAATAACTACAAGCGCTTAATGGTGATATCCAAATTGAATTCATCCACAATTTTCTGGCACCACTTTTCGATCCTTGGGTTGGTTAACTCCGGCTGCTGATCTTCATCTAACGCGAGCCCCACAAAAGCGTCTTCTCCCTCGACTTTAGCTTTAGATGCATCGAACTCGTAGCCTTCTATTGGCCAATGCCCAACAATCGTTGCACCACGCTTTACGATAACTTCGTGGAGCATACCCATCGCATCCAAAAAGAAATCCCCATAACCAAATTGATCTCCCAAACCAAACAACGCAACGGTTTTGCCGGTAAAATCTATCTCGATAAGGTCGTTCCAAAAATCGTCCCAGTCAGACTGCAGTTGCCCGAAATCCCAGGTGGGAATACCCATAATCAACTTATCGTACGCTGCAAAATCCAGTTGCGTAGCTTCACCGATGTCCAGAACGTCGACATTCTCTTCACCCAAGCACTGCTCGATACGGAAGGCAACGCCTTCGGTGTTACCTTCATCACTGCCGAAAAACAGACCTATATCTGCCACTCTAAACCTCATTTAGCTACGGAATTCTGGAAGAGGAACTGCGCCCTTCCCTAAAGGGCGCACATTTTCGCAACTTATCGAAATGCCCGCAATCAGTGACAGCCAAGAAACCGGCAAAACTTATCCCCCAGTGGAACAAGCTCTGCCGGTAGAGCGACAATAATCCGTCGCAAGAATTAAACCCTGCCGCAGAACACCGCTATCCATCTGTTTTTATTGGATATTTTTGATCATTAAAAAACTGGCACAAAAATCGCTGTGCAGCCTTTAACCAATCAAAGATTTAACCTGGATTGAACAGGACACACTATGGTAACTCTGGCCTCCACTAAGCAACGTCGCAGCGGCACCGCCGCATCCAGAAGAACGGATACGGAATCGTGGCCCGACCACAGGGTACATGGCTTCCCCGCAGAAAATGATCTGCGTGACCTGCAATTTAAGTTGGCACACAACCTACAAAGCTCTCTGGATCTACATACCACTCTGGATTTGTTTTTCAATAACATTCAAGAAGCGGTTAGCGTCAACGGGCTTCACTACCGCTGCCCTGAAGACGTTTCCAACCTGGAGCTGGGTAACATATGCCCACACAAAGCCAGCTACAAGGTTAGCTCTGCCGATTTAAAGCTCGGGCAAATTGTCTTCAGCCGTGCCAAACCATTCTTGGAAGCCGAATTGGCCGCACTAGAAATGATGGTAGGCGTACTTTTTTACCCCCTACGCAACGCCCTTCTCTACCAGCAGGCATTAGAGAATTCTCTGCGCGACAGCCTTACCGGTATCGGCAATCGTGCAGCCTTCGACGCTAATTTTGATCGCGAGCTAAAACTCGCCCAACGACACAAACAACATCTATCACTATTGGTTATCGATATAGATCATTTCAAAAACGTGAACGACTGCTACGGCCACCAGAACGGAGACCGTATTCTCAAGCACGCAGCCACGAGCATTCAGGCTGGGCTAAGGGAAACCGATCAGGTATTCCGCTACGGCGGCGAGGAGTTTGTTGTAGTGCTGAGCAACACCTGTCATAAGGATGCGCACCTGATCGCCGAGCGCATTCGCTTAAAGGTCGCCATGTCGCCTACCCGTGTGGACAACAGTGATGTACTTGTTACTGCGAGTATTGGCATAAGCAAACTAAAAGAATGCGACCACACTGAAACATTGTTCAATCGGGCCGACCAAGCTCTGTACCGAGCCAAGGCGCTAGGCCGTAATCGGGTAGAGGCAGGATAGTCGGCTATTGACCGGATACGCTTTGCAGTAATGCTCCGACCATCGCCAGCTCGTCTTCCGTTAACTCGCCATAGAAACGGGGGTAGCTCCAACCGTAACCCCAACGATACCGTGTTGGCCAAAAAGGAGAGCCTCCAACACGAACACCAGCCAACATTAGAATGGCAATTTCCTTTTCACCGGCGGTCACAACGCATTGCTGTAGCTGCTCATCGGCCTGCTTTCTCTCTGTGTAACTGCCGCCGCGCCAATACGCTAGATCGTGTGTTTTACAGCAGTGCAGCCACAACTTCTTTTGTTTCAGTGTGCCATCGGGAAATGAGCTACAGCCATCGCTGGTAAAGGGTTTAAGTGTTGCGCTTAGGCAGCTACTGGCAAACAAAAACCCGACAAGAAATAGAACCGTACGGATCATCGTCGAGTCTTGGTTCTCGAGGTATGCGCCTTGCGCAAGCGCCTTTGGTGTCGCTCACGTGATTTTCTCAGCTCAGGAGAATACTTGGGTTTCGGTGGCGCATCCAGGCCTGCGGTTACACACAGGTCCGCCACTTCTTTTTCATTCAGCTCTAACCACTGACCGGAACGAACGTGGGATGGAACAAATATATTACCGTAGCGTACACGCTTAAGCCTGCTTACTCTCACGCCCTGGGATTCCCACAAGCGCCTTACCTCACGGTTGCGCCCTTCCATCACCACACAATAGAACCACAGATTACTACCTTCGTTACCACCCTCTTTTATATCGGTAAAACGGGCAATACCGTCTTCCAGTAGCACGCCATCCCGCATCCGTTGCAACATGTCCTTCTCGACTTCGCCCTGAACCCGCACCAGATATTCACGGTCAATTCCCGATGAAGGGTGCATAAGCTTGTTGGCTAATTCACCATCATCCGTAAAGAGCAGCAAGCCACTGGTATTAAAATCCAAACGCCCAACCGATATCCATCGGCTGTTGGCAACTCGTGGCAAATTATCGTAAACCGTCGGTCGACCTTCGGGGTCGGAGCGGGAGCATATCTGCCCTTCCGGCTTATTGTAGAGAATAACGCGCACACGCTTTTTGGCCTGAAACGCAGAGGAAATACGTTTGCCGTCGTAGTCAATACGATCGGATTCAGTTACCCGGTCGCCAAGCTTTGCCGGATGACCGTTAACCGTAACCTTTCCGCTACTGATCGACCTTTCCATTTCCCGCCGTGAGCCCATACCAGCGCGTGCGAGAACCTTCTGTAATTTTTCACCTTCGGGTGCTTGTGGTTGATCAGTCATGAAATTGGTCTTTGTCTGCCTCGATGTTTTCGCTCTTTGGCTTTGGTTGATCGGAATTTTGCTCGTTACTGTCAGCTTCCGACGAATCTCCAAATAGGGATTCGTAGGGATCTTTATCTAATGCTACTTGCTGTTCTTGTTCCTGCTCTTCTGGGCGCTCTTGATGGGAATCACCCTGCACATCGTCTAGCGTGTCGTCTTGTGGTTCGCCAGCGGGCTCTTGATCAGATGCCCCCAGACTCTGAACTTGCTCAGTTTCTCTAGGTTCCGGCTCTTCTGCAGAGTCGCCGTCACCTTGAACGCTTCCAACGTCCTCCGCAATCTCGTCAATTTCTTCATCCTCAGCCACTTGCTGAGTCTCACTTTCCACCTCCAGGGATTCTTCCCCCTCTACCGGATCCGCGGTTTCATTTTGATCCTGCGCTACCGCCGATTCAGCTTCTGCAACCGCAGCCGCAGCGGTGATACTCTCCTGCACTTCCGGTGGCAAGGAATCAAACTCCAAGGCTTCATTTAGGCTATCAATATCCCGAAGTTCACCCAGGGTTGGCAACTCCTCCAAGCTTTTCAAGTTGAAGTAATCCAGAAATTGACGGGTCGTTGCGTAAAGCGCGGGTCTACCAGGGACGTCTCGATGCCCTACAACTTTTACCCAATCACGCTCAACCAGCGTTTTAACAATATGGCTACTCACTGCAACACCGCGGACCTCTTCGATGTCGCCGCGAGTGATGGGCTGACGATAAGCAATCAGCGCCAGCGTTTCGAGCATTGCGCGTGAATACTTCTGCGGTTTTTCGTCCCACAGGCGGTTAACCCATTCGGCTAGATCCTCACGCACCTGAAAGCGAAAACCACTGGCGACTTCAGTAAGGACGAATCCCCGGTCATCACAGCTCCGTTTTAATTCTTCTAGTACCTCGTTCAGATCTTCTTTACTGGGCGCTTCATGCTCTTCAAACATCGTTAACATGCGGTCAAGCGTCAGCGGCTCGCCTGCAGCAAGAATTGCCCCTTCAATGATTGTTTGTAATTGTTTTTTTTCGTAACTCATGAATTTTCTGTGCTAAAAAGTCAATAGGTTTACCGCTACTGTGCGCGGGCTTTTACATGTATTGGAGCAAAGGCTTCGGTTTGTACAATTTCCACCAATGATTCCTTAATAAGTTCCATAACCGCAAGAAAGGTCACCACCACTCCCAAGCGCCCTTCTTTCACACTAAACAAACTAACAAAGGGTACAAATTGCTGCCCCGCAAGCTTATCCAGAACCTGCCCCATACGTTCGCGGGTAGAAAGCTTTTCTTTTTCGATATAGTGACTCTCAAACATATCGGCGCGGCGGAGTACTTCAGACAGGGCCAGCAGAATTTCTTTCAAATCGACGTCTGGATCCGGGCGTGTTACGTGCCTGTCTGGCTCCTCGGCTTTGGCAATATGGATTTCACGATGCATGCGCGGCAGTTCATCAATATCTTCCGCTGCCTGTTTGAATCGCTCGTACTCCTGCAGGCGACGAATAAGTGCCGCACGAGGGTCATCTTCTTCCTCTTCATCCAGGGATGCCGAGCGAGGCAATAACATACGCGACTTAATTTCAGCCAGCATGGCAGCCATTACAAGATACTCTGCAGCCAGCTCAAACTGTATAGATTCCATCATTTCCACATAGGAAACATATTGGTGGGTAATTTCAGATACGTCGATCTCAAGAATATCGAGGTTTTGTCGGCGAATCAGGTAAAGCAGCAGATCTAGAGGCCCTTCAAATGCCTCCAAAAACACTTCCAGTGCATCGGGTGGAATGTAAAGGTCTTTAGGGAGTTGTGTATAGGCTTTGCCCTGCACCATCGCAAAAGGCATTTCGCCCTGCTCGGGATGATGCTCCGCAGCCGGCGCTGCAACGTCTGCGGGCGCTACTTCCAACGCTTCCGATGCTTGATTAACGTTTGCTTCTATTCCCGACAAGACACACCTTCACAACTGACTAGATAAAATGAACCGCGCATTATAGCTGCAGATGAGCCTTTGCCGCTATCACTCAAGCGGCAAAGGAAGCAGCAGAGCTACAGGAAACTGCTGACATCTCCGCAACCCGTACGGATGATACTGGGCTCTTCGCCCGTTAAATCGATAACACTGGTCGCCTCCAGACCACAGAAGCCGCCATCGATCACCAGCTCCAGCTGATGCTCCAGCGTATCGCGAATATCGTAGGGATCGGTGAGTGGTACAGCGTCACCCGGTAAAATGAGCGAGCTGCTCATCAAGGGCTCCCCAAGCTCCTCCATCAGAGCCAACGCAATCGCATTATCAGGTACTCGCATCCCCAAGGTTTTACGTTTAGGGTGCTGCAACCTTCGTGGAACTTCCGAGGTGGCGTTTAGAATAAAGGTATACGGGCCAGGCGTATGACTTCTAATCAAACGATAGGCCGCATTATCAACGCGGGCGTAATTCGCCAATTCTGACAAATCGCGACACATCAAGGTAAAGTTGTGGTGCTTGTCCAACTGCCGGAGCGCGCGAATACGGTCTAGAGCAAACTTATCACCAATATGACAACCCAGTGCATAAGCCGAATCGGTGGGGTAAACAATTAACCCGCCCCGTTTCAAAATATCTACAGCCTGCAGAATTAAGCGGGATTGAGGGTTTTCGGGATGAATACTGAAAAACTGCGCCATTTGAGCCCCTTCTTGTTTTTGATCCATTACTATTCCTACGAGAACAACTCCCACACCGGCTGAACATCTGCAGGCAGGCGGGATGCGCATCCCAGTTCCTGCCATGGCTGTCCCGGCACATGAAAATCACTGCCACAGGACGCCGCAAGCTGGTATTGAAGGGCGATTTTAGCAAGATTTTCTGCCAAACCCACGGGTTGTTTACCACTAACCACCTCAATTGCCTGCCCACCGGCCTCAGCAAAGGCCTCGGTCAGATAACACAGCTTTGTACGGGTCATATTATATTTGGCCGGGTGAGCAAGAACAGCTACCCCATCAGCGGCAAGAATCCACTCAACAACCTCGGCAACTTCCGGCCAACCACTTTTAACATCTCCCGTTTTCCCTGCACCCAAATAACGTTTAAACGCCTGCTTAAAACTCGTTACTGCTCCCGTATCAACCAAATATTGAGCAAAGTGAGGACGACCCACCGCTGCATCACCAGCATAGGCCTTGGCGCCTTCATACGCATCCTGAATACCGCATTTTGCTAGGCGCTCGCCAATGTTTACCGCCCGCTCTTCCCGCACTCTGGCCTGCTTCTCAAGGGCCTTGAGCAAGACCATATTCCCAGTATCGATATTCAGCCCAACAACGTGAATGCCTCGCCCGCTCCACTGACTGGAGAACTCTATGCCTGCAATAAGGTCAATCCCCTCTCTACGGGCACAGTTTCTGGCCCGCTCGATACCCGCGATGGTGTCGTGATCCGTTAGAGCGAGCGCGGTAACCTGCCGCTCTTTGGCACGAGAGACCAAGTCCTCCGGAGATAAAGCGCCATCCGACTGGTCGCTATGGCAATGAAGATCGTATACTTGCGCCATATTTTTGAGAGCCCTCACCTTTTGACGAATATTTCAACAACAAAGGGATAGAGTTTAAACTAATTAGCGCCCACTTAGCCAAAATCGCAGCTTCCTGTTAGGATGCAGCGCATACAGCAAACACCGGCAATGGAGCTGCCCTAGCAGAATGTGTCGTTTTATGACTGATGTAAGCCAAAAAAAAGAAAACCCGTTTATCAACCTACTGCTGAATATTGTTATCCCAACCGTGATTTTAATGAAGTTCAGCGGCCCGGATCACCTTGGAGCCAAGCTAGGTCTGATCGTCGCCCTGGCCTTCCCAATTACCTACGGCGTCATTGATTTTTTCCGTATTAAGAAAGTAAACTTTTTTTCAACGCTGGGGGTCATCAGTATTCTCCTAACCGGTGGCATTACCCTGCTGGAACTGGACCCTAAGTATATCGCCATTAAAGAGGCCACTATTCCCGCCTTATTTGGTATAGCAACGCTGATTTCGTTAAAAACACGCTACCCTCTGGTGAAAACCTTTCTCTTTAACGACAAAGTGATGCAAACAGCTCGCGTACACGAAGCATTGGAGAGCAAAGGCAATGAAAAGGTCTTTGAAAACAGCTTGACCAATGCCTCATTTATGATCGCTGCATCATTTGGTTTATCTTCCGTACTGAACTATGCCCTGGCAAAATGGGTCTTAGTAAGCCCACCCGGAACAGAAGCATTTAATGCAGAGTTAGGTAAAATGACCGCCTTGAGCTTACCGGTGATCACAATTCCGGCAATGTTAGTGCTAGTACTTGCGCTCTACTACCTTTTTCGTCAGATAACCAAATTGACAGGATTAAGCCTGGAAGACATTTTTATTGATCCGGATGAACATAAAAAGTCATCCGATAAACAGGAAACCTGAGTTTATGTTGTACGCCATTATCAGTGAGGATGTTGAAAACTCTTTGCCCAAACGCCTAGCTGCTAGGCCAGCTCATCTTGAGCGCCTGCAACTTTTACGTGATCAGGGGCGTTTAATGCTCGCGGGGCCTCACCCCGCGATTGACAGCAACGAACCGGGTGAAGCTGGTTTTACCGGCAGCTTAGTAATTGCTGAGTTCGATTCACTGGCCGAAGCCGAAAGCTGGGCAAACGCCGACCCCTATATTGACGCGGGTGTTTACGCCGCAGTTAAAGTTAAACCTTTCAAAAAAGTCCTCCCTTGAGGCTCAAGTACTTTCGAGTTACACCATGAATATACCTACACCAACAGCCGTAACCCTGAGTTGTATTGGCCTCCTATTTTCTATTCTGATGAGTTTGCACTCACCGCAGACCGTTGCTCAGGAACAGGATGAATTTCGCTATATATCCGACGTTTTATTCGTGCCTTTACGCAGCGGCCAGGGCAGTCAATACCGGATTATTAACAAAGGATTAAAAAGCGCGACCAAGCTGATATTTATTGAAGATGGTGATAGTGGCGAATGGACGAAGGTTCGAACAGAAAGCGGGATAGAGGGCTGGATACGCAACCAATACCTTATGGAAGAAGAACCTTCTCGTATAAAACTTAATCGAGCACTCAGCCGGTTAGCGGCGCTGGATAAAAAACAACAGCAAGTGGTAAGCGAAAACAAACAGCTTCAGCAAGCCAATAACGAACTCTCCAGTACAGCATCGTCATCCACGGAAAAGAGCCAGGGCTTAGCGTCTGAACTAGAAAAAATAAAAACGCTTTCTGCTGGCGCAATTGACCTCGACAAGCGTTACAACGAGCTATTACAAAAGCATCAGTTGATCCAGACAGAGAACAACGTATTAAAAGCTGAAAATGAAAAGCTGGTTAACGACAATCGAGTTACCTACATGATGTATGGCGTAGGAATTTTATTATTGGGCATTTTCCTAGCCTACCTGCTTCCTTTATTAAAACCCAAAAGAAACCATTCAGAGTGGCGATAATACGAGCATAAAAATATGTTACGAACCCTTATTTTATTCAGTTTATTAAGCTTAACGTCCATATGCGCCTACGCCAAGGATGACCCATCTAGCCCTGACAACCCCAGAATCTACTTTGAAACAGATTTAGGTAAGATGGTTATCGAGCTATACCCGAAAAAGGCGCCAATCACAGTCGCCAACTTCCTCCAATACGTAGATTCCGGTTTTTATGAAGGTACGATATTTCATCGCGTAATTGACAATTTTGTCGTACAAGGCGGTGGTCTCGCTTTTGATTTCAGCCGAAAAGAAACTAAAGACCCTATTGCCAACGAATCGCACAACAAATTACTCAATTTACAAGCGACACTATCCATGGCCCGCACCTCGGATCCGGAGAGCGCTACCTCACAATTTTTTATCAATTTAAAGCACAACGAGCACCTAGACCCACAGGATGAGCAACTAGGCTATGCTGTTTTCGCAAAAGTTGTGGAAGGTTTTGACGTAGTAAAAAAAATCGAGAAGGAACCGAAAGGCCTCTACCGCTCTCACCCACAGGCACCGAACTACCCAGTACGTATCCTTAGGGCCGGCCGCGTTCAACCTCAAACGCCTACCGCGCCTAAAACTGTTGCTGTAGAGAAGTCCTGATGTCCATTGCTTTGAGCATTAACTTGAATAAAATCGCGCTGATTCGCAACTCGCGCGAAGGTAATTTTCCCAGCGTAGAAGCATTTGGCAAGCTCAGCCTTAATGCAGGAGCCAGCGGACTAACCGTCCACCCACGCCCGGACAAGCGACATATAACACCGGAAGATACCCGTGTACTGGCTGCTTTAGTCAAACAGTATTCAAGTAATGTACGCCCCGTTGAGTTCAATATAGAAGGTAACCCACTGGCACCCGCTCGTGGAAGCTATCCAGGGCTAATTCCTCTGAGTTTGGAAGCTCAACCAGACCAATGCACCCTTGTACCGGATAGCGATAGCCAAAAAACATCTGACCACGGGTTTAATCTAAGCAACAGTGGCTCTCAGCTTGAACCCCTGATCCAGCAGCTAAAAGATGCTGGTATTCGCGTCAGCCTTTTTATGGATCCCATTCCAACGCAAATTCGTCTGGCAAAGGAGATTGGAGCAGATCGCATCGAACTTTATACCGGCCCCTTTGCCAGGGCTTACGATGAAGGTACCGGCCAACACAGCTTCGAACTTCACACCCTCGCCGCACAAGAGGCTTTGGAACTTGGCCTGGGTATCAATGCCGGGCACGACCTTAACCTGGAGAACATGCAGCTGTACAGTCAACTACCAGGGTTGGCGGAAGTCTCCATCGGCCACGCCCTCACCGTAGATGCCCTGCTTATGGGCTTTGAAACAGCGGTAAAACGCTACGGTGAACTGTGTGTATAAACCGCAACTCACCAAGCGATAGAAAATTTTTACTCCAACCGGGGTAAAAGACAGCGTCTTCCGCTAAACTTAAAGGAATATCTGTATGTCAGGAATGACAGGAGAAAAATAATGCATTCAATTCTGGTTGAAAATTATATGGATGGCAATCCACACGCCATTAGTGATAAAGCCACCGTTAGAGATGCCATTCACCTGTTTATGAAAGAAAACATACCCGGAGCGCCTGTTGTAAACGAAGAAAAGCTGCTGGTTGGCTTTATTTCAGAACAGGACTGTATCAAAGAAATGCTGAACGATGCTTTTTACTGCGAAGAATCCCCTGCGGTGACTGCAGTCATGAGTACAGAGGTCAAAACGTTGGACCCCGACGATAGCATATTAGCTGTAGCCGAAGCGATGGCAAAAGCGCCACCGAAAAACTACCCTGTCGTTAAGAGCGGCAAGCTGATTGGGCTGCTGTCTCGTAAACACATACTCAAGGCTCTGGTCGAAACAAACGAGGACTGTTATATTCACCACTAGATCCTATTAAACACAATATTTCTACCGCCTCCTTCGAGGCGGTTTTTGGTTTATAAAACACAATGCTCAACGACTCCCCTGAATATAAAAAGCGCAAACAATTTTTCGACCAGCTACTCACTATATACGGCCGAAAACCCTGCCTAGAAGCGATGACAGATGCAAGCGTAAATGTCTTTCGCTTGCATCTAGCCGAGTCAAATAAACCGGCAAAAATAATTGACGAGCTTGTTACTTTAGCGAAACAGCGCAATGCGGAAATTCTATATCACGATAAAAAATCATTATCACGGATATCCAAAAACAGCAAACAAGACCAGGGCGTCGCTATCGATTTGGAACTGAACGGTTTTATCCATTATCAGACCTATATTGAACAAGGCATACCAGAAAAATCACGCTTTCTCGCAGTCGATAACGTAACCAACCCCCAAAACTTGGGCATGATCATTCGATCCGTTTGCGCATCACCTTTAGATGGCTTGATTTTACCTAAAGCAGGCTGCGCAAAACTGGACTCTCTGGTAATAAAAGCCAGCGCCGGCACCCTCTTTCGAACACAAATACTCCTCTGTGAATCACTGGCGCAATGTTTAAAGGAGTTCAAATATTTGGGAACGAATATTATTGGCTTGGACAGTAATGCAGAGGAAACTCTGGCCAGCTTAGATAGCCACGGCCGCAATATTTTTATTTTGGGAAACGAATCAGAAGGTATTTCAGAAGCGTGTGCGAGCGAATGCAATCGCTCCGTTAAAATCCCCATGCGCAATAACGTCGAATCACTGAATGTTGCCGTTGCCGCAGGAATAATTGCCTTTCACTACATCGATTAAACCGATATAAAAGAATATCGATAGTTCATCAAAGCCCAGTAAAATCAACAATACCAGATTTTACTGGGTAACCATTGAAGCTTTTAATAGACAACAAGTATTTGGTTAGGTCAAAAACCTCGTCTGTAGGTCAGAAACGGCTTATGACTTCACAACCCCTAAAGGTAGCAAAACTCGACCATGTAGCTCATTGATAATCTGCGCCGCGGCCGCATAGATAGCGGAGCCACCGCACACAATGCCTTCATAACCAGCGAACGTTTTAATGGCTGTACTGCCAGTATAATCACCAATAGCTAACAGAAAGAACAGTACGACCAGGGAGGCGAAAACAAACTGTAATGCGCGATTTATTTTCAACGTACCAACAAACATAATCGCGGTAAAAATCCCCCACATAACCAACCAGGCAACCAAACCCGAAGTCTCTGGTGCTGTCGCTAACCCCAGCTTAGGCAACAAAATTAAGCCAACCAAAACCATCCAGAAAAAACCGTAAGAAATGAACGCCGTTGTCGCAAAGGTATTACCTTTTTTCCACTCCATAATACCAGCAATAACCTGGGCAATGCCTCCGTAAAAAATGCCCATTGCCAGAATCATCGAGCCCAGCGAAAACAATCCGGCATTATGCAGATTCAGTAGCACCGTTGTCATACCGAACCCCATTAATCCCAGTGGTGCGGGATTCGCAGAACTATCGGAGGTCTTTATTTTAACAATTTCATTACCAACCAGCTCGCTTACCATGCTCATATAAGTATTCTCTCTCTTTTTTTAAGTAGATTATTTTTAATTACGCCATCTGGATCACAGAAGACTGTAACGACGGGAGGTACAGCGATATCGGCTCCGAGAACCACTATAAACACCGACTCCTGTAAAGAATGGATTTCGATCAAAAAAACAGTAAGTTATATTTGACGAACAACCCATAGTGAGCGAGCAAACATAAAGACTAAAAAAAGCGCCACACTGGCACCACTTAGAACTGTAAAAATAGTACTTAGTGAAAATAACGAAGTGTAATAACCCGTCGTTAACGCGCCCAGTGGAGCCATACCAAAAAGCATTAACTGGTATAACGACATCATGCGCCCTTTCATCTTGGGGCCAGCCAAGATTTGCATAAGCATGCGACAATGCGTAGCGGAGTGGCCAGCAATCCAGCCCCAAAAAACAATCAGGATATACAGCCCAGCCACCGTTGGCTGCCGGGATAAAGCGAAACCTACAATCGCGGCATAGAGAAGGCTAAACAACGCTCCTTGAGCCGGGAATTCGATTTGGGGCTTGAACATCAACAATAAGTAAGCACTCAACATTCCCATCACAAAACACAGCTGTAAGAACCCGTACTGCAAAGCATTAAAGCCGTAGGCGTCTCGAGCCAGGAGAGGAATTGCGACGATATATAACCCCATATGCATAAATCCATTAAAACTGACCAAGCCGATCAACTGCGCAATACGGCTATCTGCCAACGCGACTTTCACTCCCTCCAGAATATGTGGGCCTAAGCCAGTACTGGATACCAAACCCGAATCAGGCTGGACAATGTTCTCTTCCTCCTGCATTACATCCATTTGCTTGGTCAGAACCCATAATTGCAACACTGCAAATACACTCACCACAACCTGCAAACAAATAACAAGCGTAAACCCGATCTGATCCGATAGCCCTGCGACGGCAATACCCACCGCTTGCAAAGAAAACTGTACGATACTGGCCCGTGTAATTTTTACCTGTACCGACTGGTCACTAAGCTCACCGATAAGTTTTTCCCTGGCAGGCTGTATAAAAGCATTCGCTGAACCCACGCCCACGGCATAAAGCAGCAGCCAATAGTAATGAATACCTCCGGAACTAAGCACTATCACTAGGAACAGGTAACACAGTGTTAATCCAAGCTGGGCCAACAGCATCATTCGGTAAGTGCTGCGTTTATCAGCCAGAGACCCACTAACCAACATCAGAACTAAGTTAGGAATTAGACCCGCGGCCTGCACCCACCCCAATTGATGTGCCTCCACCTGCAGCAGACTTATAGCCAACCAGGCGAGTAACACTTGATGTATACCCAAGGCAAACGCCGATGCTCCATGCGCAACCAGAAAATGTTTTATCGGACGAGTCATAGAATGGTTCATATCTTAAAACGAAAGAACCACCTGTGTAGGTGGCTCTTTTTAGAGGACGAGTAAACCCGGTGTTTAGTACTTATAACCTGTCTCTTCGTGAAGTACCAGATCCAGCCCTTGGGTTTCTTCATCATGCTCAACACGTATGCCGCTAGTCAGCAGCCCGGTGATTTTAACAAGAATAAAAGTTACAAAAGCAGTATAAGCCGCCGTAGCAAGAACACCTAGAACTTGAACACCAAACTGCTGGCCGATAGTCTCGTTTTCACCGCCAAAGCCATAACCGGAGAACACGCCCAACTCTGTCGAACAGAAAATACCTGCCGCCAGCGTGCCCAGGATACCGCCGACACCATGCACGGGGAAAACATCCAGAGAATCATCAATCTTCAGCTTGCGCTTGATCAGCTGAGTAGCATAGAAACAGACCACGCCAGCGGTTAAACCGATAACCAGCGCGCCCATAGGTCCAACAAAACCAGAAGCGGGTGTAATGGTACCTAAGCCCGCAACCATACCCGTAACAATACCCAATACGCTTGGTTTACCGAACTTGGACCACTCCATCGTCATCCACGCAAGAGAGCCGGCTGCGGCAGAAATATGAGTCACCAACATTGCCATCGCTGCATCGCCGTTAGCCGCCAAGGCGCTACCTGCATTAAAACCGAACCAGCCGACCCACAACATGCCGGCACCAGTCACCGTCATGGTCATATTATGTGGCGGCATAGCCGTATCGGGGAAGCCTTTGCGGTTGCCTATCATCAGAGCAACTACTAATGCGGCAACACCGGCAGTAATATGAACAACGGTACCACCGGCAAAGTCGAGCAGGCCTTTTTCGGCCAGCCAACCACCGCCCCACACCCAGTGACAAACAGGCGCATATACCAGCAAAATCCAGAAGAAGCTGAAGATCATAACGGCAGAAAATTTCATTCGCTCTGCGAAGGCGCCCACGATCAGAGCCGGCGTAATAATAACAAAAGTCATTTGAAACATGGCAAACAGAGGCTCGGGAATATCGCCACTTAAACTGTCTTTACTCATCACTTTAAAGAAGGCATTGCTCAGGTCGCCAATAACTAGGTTGCCCTCGCCAAACGCAAGTGAATAACCCAAAACCAGCCAAACGATAGAAGCCATACAAGCGATCGCAAAACACTGCATTAAAATAGAGAGTACGTTCTTGGTGCGAACCAGGCCACCATAAAACAGGGATAACCCGGGAAGGGTCATAAACAATACCAGTGCTGTGGACGTCAGTATCCAAGCGGTATTTGCACCGTTTAAATCATCGGCAGAAGCCACTGCTGGCAGCACTAGGCCAAACATGCAGAGTGCGCGAAGACAAGCTTTCATCTATTGCTCCTAAAGGTCAGTTTTTTCTCGGAAGGGATATCTGGTATCTGCCACACAAACCATTCCTGATAAAGATTTTGATAGTCTCGTACTATGATTGTGATTGTAGTCGTCATTACAATAAATCCGGTTTTGCACCAAATTAGCCTACTGCCACAGGGCGCAAACCTTACCACAGCAACATCATTTTGTAACATTCACGACAACTCGAGTTGCTCCAGGACAAAAGGCCGGCACGCTGAATATGCTAAGCGCTCAACGACGGTGCATATTTTTACACAGTGATCGATACTGGGGCGCTAAATCGGTGCGATTTTTATAGGTAATTTCGTAATAGATACGCACGACCTGCTCTAGGGGGATCTTCAACTGAGGTAGCGCGTGCCCAACCCGGCGGGCATAGGCACGGGGTGTCTCCCCCACCCCTCGAGGGTAACCTTGCCGTTCCAACTGCCTGAATACTCTGAGTAGCAAGCTCAGCTCGACAGAGGGTGACTTTCGCGGAAACGAAAACTGGTTAATGAGAAAATACAGTAGTAACAAGCCCCCTACTCCACCGACAAAAAACACCGCCAAACGCCAGGGGTCTGATCCACCCAAAAGGCGCTTAAAAACGCCATTCTGCACATCATCGTTATAAGAAAGCACTCGCGTTTGCCACAGATACTCCAACTCCTCCATCCTGTTTTTCGCCAGAGTCAGCCATGCTAAAGCCTCTACTCGAAAAAGCGCCCCTCCCACCAACGAAGCCTCTCCACTATCGACAACCTCGTGCAGAGCACGCTCAATACGCAATGGGGACACTGCCGCAGTGGGGTCGACACGAGTCCAGCCGCTCTCTTCGAGCCACACTTCAGACCATGCATGGGCATCGGATTGCCGCACCACAATATAACGCCCGTCTTCTTTGTATTCTCCCCCCTGGTAACCCACAACAACGCGGGCTGGAATGCCCGCCGCGCGCATTAGAAAGACAAAACTGGACGAAAAGTGTTCGCAAAACCCCCGTTGTGTATGAAATAGGAAATCATCCACAGGGTTAAAACCCAGCAAGGGTGGCTGTAAGGTATAAGTAAAACTTGACCGAAACAGATCCTGAGCTTTTGCCACTATTTCCCGGGGACTAAGCCCCTCAATAAGCCAGCTTTCGGCCAACTGCCGTGCGCGCGGGTTACTTGTCGTTGGTAACTCCGTATAACGGATCAACTCTCTGGAGGAGCGTTCTGAAGGCCCGTAAAAGTAATTCTGTAGAGAAACGACATCGTAGTAGCTTCTTTCTGTAACGGGTGAGCCGCTCACCAAAAGCCCCTGCTCGTTAAACACTGTCGTTGCAGTGGCGGAATGGGCCTCCAACGGGGCCATCAAGGAAAACAGCCAGGGGTAATAATGAGGCTCAAGTAATACGCCGTACTCAAACAGCACTTGAGACTCACGGGCTTGATCGAGAGGCCTTTTATTTCCTTTTTCCCCTACGCCAGATAAACGCCACTTTGGATGAGGGTTGGACGACTCCACTGCGCCACTTGAAACCGAAGACCAACTCGAACCAAAGCGTTTCCAGCGAACTCCATCAAACTCGTCCAACACTAATCCTCGCCAGTATCGCTGCCGCGGCGTAGGAATATTGTCATTGCTAAATGTTGCCCGAAAAACGATTTCATTCGATTGAATCAAACGACTGAAATCGCCCGGTGACATCGTATCGCTAAATCCGGTTTTAGCCACCGAAGATAAAGAAGGCACCGCCCAAAGTTGGCCCAGCCGAGGCATAATTAAAAATAAAATCAGCATTACGGGAAGACTTTGCAGTAACAGCGAACTTCCGTTAAACAACTGTTGGGTAATGCTTATTTTTCGGTGCTGGAAAACTGATTGCAATGCGGCAAGTAAAATGCCACAACTCAAAACACTGTACAAACTCATCCAAAAGTTTTGGGATAACAGTAATTGCGCCGCAGTCGCGACAAAACCGATATAGAGGACAATCAATACATCCTTTCTGTTCCTGACCTCAATCAGCTTTAAAACAAAAGACAACAACAGGAAGGCAATCATGGGTTCAACGCTAACTCTCCCCCCATAACTCCAATACAGGCCGACAACGCCCGCGAAACCGATACACACCTTCAGAATATTACCGGGAAATGGCCACACACCGCGAAAAACCTGGACACGCACAATAACCGATAAAAACCAAATAACAGCTAACCAATGCGGTAAAAACAAGAACAACGGCAGGATCACAAAGCCCTGAGCAATAAAAATCCAAGTAAGAGTGCTGCGACTAACATGATTACTGGCAAAGGTACCCGCGGTATCACCACTGTATGCAACGGGACGTTCCTGGCGTTTGCTATTTTCCATATGTCTAGGACTCGCACATCGCCAGAGCTTCCAACACCTGCCTGCGATGATTTTCTCCCCGTCCTGGGGCAATCGTTTTACCGGGTATTTTTAGGCCGAAATCTTCATCGTTCTGGCTCAGTTGCAAAGCCCAATAACACAGTGCCGATAATTTTGCTTCTATCCCGCTGACGGGCACTTCATAAAAATCCAGCCACAGTTCCTTGGATGTATTCTGGCTAAACTCTTTGGAATATAATCCTTTTCCCTGTGCGTACGCTTTCCAGGCTATATGCTTGAGTGAATCTCCCGCTCGGTAGTGACGAACGCCACTGTAATCCTCGCCTCCGGGAATGGGGTGTAGGCCGTCGCCGTCAGCATCCACCTGGCTCATGGCAGGTATTGGAGAGGCCACAGGCTCTGGATATATTAACGCGCGAACATCCCAGCTCAACCATGTCCAGCAACGTAAAATCCCCAAGGGAAAATAGCTCTGAATCAGTAACCGCCCAGGTGATTGCCAACCTCGGAGAGTTGCGGGCTGAGGAATTTTCACTTTTAAAGCATCACCACCAACAATATCAATATTAACCACGCGATCATATCCACCTTGCCAGCCAACCTCCAAGTTTTCGACAGTTTTTTTGAGCCGGGTATTAAGCACAAAAATAAATTCGACCTCGTCGCCAGCAAAGGTAGGCGTTGATCCCGCATATTCAATACGAATGTCCGATAGATTTCTGTGAGTATGGAGGATACACACCACAAAAATACTGGTAAGCAAGAAGGCCAGCGCGAGGATCAGGTTGTTTTGATAATTGGTTCCCAGAAGCCATAAAACCGCAATGACCATTACCAGGAAAAAACCGCTTACTGAAGGGAAAATAAAAAGGTTTTTTCGGGTAAGGTGGTGGCCGTTAGAAGGACGGTTTTTACGATCAACCCACATAAAAATGCGCTCTCTAAAAACCTCCGTCATACGGTTGTTCATATGGCCGCCCTAGGACGATGGTAAAACATCAACACTGCTGAGTAGATGATCCACCAGCGAGCGACCAGAGTCCGCTTTACCGCTGGTGGTATGCGAATGAACGCCCCTTACCCTGTGCCCAACCACCGAGGGCATCACAACCTGCAAATCATCCGGTAATAAATGTTCACGCCCCTCAATTAAAGCCCAGGCTTTTGCCGCCTTTAACCAAGCCATAGCGCCTCTGGGCGAAAGGCCGTAGCTAAAACTCTCATCATCACGTGTAAAATCGACCAGACGCTGGAGGTAATCAAGCAGTTGATCCGTTGCTTTAACTTCATCAACCAAGGCTTGAATTTGTGTCAGTTTATTCAGATCGATAACAGGCTCAATCGTTGGTAACTTCTGACGAGGGTCGATACCTTTAAACAATTTCTGCTCTGTTGCTCTGTTGGGGTAGCCCAGCGAGATACGCATGAGAAAGCGATCCAACTGCGATTCCGGCAGCGGATAAGTACCCGCCTGAGTTAAGGGGTTTTGCGTGGCAATAACAAAAAAGGGTTCCGGTAAAGGTCGCGTCTCCCCATCAATCGTTACCTGCCTTTCTTCCATCGCTTCCAATAAAGCACTTTGCGTTTTCGGCGTGGTGCGGTTAATTTCGTCCGCTAACAGCACTTGAGTAAAAACCGGGCCTTTTATAAAACGAAACTCGGATGTTTCCCGATTAAACACTGCGGCGCCCAGGATATCCGCTGGCAACAGGTCGCTGGTAAACTGCACTCGTACATATTCCAGGCCCAACACCCGCGCCAAACACTGTGCGAGCGTGGTTTTCCCCATCCCCGGCAGATCTTCAATTAACAAATGTCCCCTGGCAAACAAGCAGGTTACCGCCAACTTTACCTGTTTCTCCTTTCCCAACAAAATAAGACCAACGCTATCAATTACTTTATTAATTAATGGGTTCATTAATTTTCTGCCTTTTTGGCGACTACTTCATGTCAGGGTATAGAGAGGAAACTAGAACAATCGAATGTTATCAAAATACAGTATTTGCTCTTCCTGCAATTTATAAGAATAGAACATTACCGCTCTAACGCGATCCATACGCATATCTCGCCCTTTGGGTGCCGACATTATTTTTGCGATAGGAATCTCTATTTTCTGGTACCCAGGTGCCAGCGTATAAGTACGATTGAAGCGGTCGTTGTGTTTATTGTTATGGGAGCGATCATGGACGCGTGTTACCAGCTTTACCGGTTCTGATTGCGGATTAAACACCTCAAATGAAAAGGTCTTATAGCCACGCCAATCCCTCTCCACTTCCGCTAAGTGCAAGCCAGGCCAGGGGGCCGGTCTTAGGGCAAGCTTTGCAACAACGGTGTTATTGCCCTTCCACTTGGCTGGTGCAGCAACAAACGACAAACTAGCTTGGTAGGCCGGACGAACATATAGATTCAACCAGTCATTATCAAAATCCGCCAAAACAGGGAATGCATCCTCTCGGTATTCCTCCGCCAAACGCCACTTAATTGGTTCTATCAGACTGATGCCCAACAATAGGATACATAAAACTATAGCGACATAACGTCGCCAGTGGCACCAGTAAATAGCGAGATATACACATACGCCGGCCAGCGAACCCGCAGCGTCTAACCGGAAATCATCCCAGCTTGCTTCCCGCCCCACTTGAGCCTGAAGCAATTCGACAGCAGCTCCAAATACTAGGCTTAGCACCAAGGAATACGCAGCTGCCCTGGTCAATTTTCGATTAACGACGAAATAATGGAGGATAAGAGAAAGTAAAAACGCTAAGCCCAAAAACACCAGATCATGTCCGGAGTTATGTAGGGCTGACCAGAAAAAATTCTTGCCGGGTAGTTTGTAGTAAAAGAGCAGCCAACTATTGAGCCCAATCACCACCAGTAAAAGAAAAAAACCCAAAAACAAACGCCAGGAGAAACGATTGTTTAAACAACGGACTTCAGGCTCTAGAGAAGCACTCATAACCGGCTATGGAGCTATAGAGAACTGAGGCCTCTATCGAGATCTTTTTTCAGATCTTCGATAGATTCCAGCCCTACAGCAACGCGAATCAGGTTTTCAGTAATGCCCACAGAGGCCTTATCGTCATCGGACAAACGTCCATGGGTAGTCGTCGCCGGATGCACAATCGTCGTTTTAGCATCTCCAAGATTTGCGGTTAAAGACATGATGCGGGTAGCATCAATCACTTGCCACGCCTCTTTGCGGCCACCTTTCACTTTGAATGACAAAACCCCGCCAAATGCCGTCTGCTGTTTTTTTGCCAATTCGTGCCCCGGGTGCTCGGGCAAGCCTCCGTAAAACACTTTTTCAACCCCTGGCTGCTGCTGTAACCACCGAGCAAGTGTCAATGCATTTGCTGAGTGGGCATCCATTCTTAAACGCAAAGTTTCCAAGCCCTTCAAAAATACCCAGGCATTGAATGGGCTCATAGTTGGGCCACAAGTACGAATAAAGGCGAGCACTTCATCCATAAGTTCCTGTTTTCCGACAACTGCGCCTCCCAAACAGCGCCCCTGCCCGTCAAGATATTTCGTCGCTGAATGAACAACAATATCTGCACCCAACGCTAATGGCCTTTGCAACGCTGGAGTGCAAAAGCAATTATCAATTACGAGCAAACTCTGGTTATTGTGAGCAAGACTAGCAAGCTCTGCAATATCCGCTACATCACCTAGTGGGTTTGAGGGTGTTTCCGCAAATAATAAACGCGTTTTATCGTTAATGGCCGACTGCCACTGATCAATATCCGTCAAATTGACCAAATCAACGCTTACCCCGAACTTTTGCAAATACTTGGTAAACAGTACAGTTGTCGTACCAAATATGCTGCGCGAACACACCACATGATCGCCACCAGACAGCAACGCCATGCAGGTACTTAAAATTGCAGCCATTCCCGAGGCAGTTGCTACGCCAGCCTCTGCACCTTCCAGAGCCGCGATACGCTGCTCGAAGGTTCTAACTGTTGGGTTGGTATAGCGTGAATACACGTTTCCCGGCTCTTCGCCCGAAAAGCGAGCAGCAGCCTGAGCTGCAGACTCGAAAACATAACTGGAAGTAGTGAATATGGGTTCGCCGTGTTCACCTTCGGCGGTTCTCACCTGCCCGGCACGAACAGCCAGCGTATCCAGATCCGCATCCGCTAAAAAATCAAACTCAGACGATGGTGTATTTGTCATAAACTTTTCTCACAAAAAATTGACCCGACTGTACGATTAACCGGGCCAAATTCGAGTATCGAGATGGAATAGTAAGCCGGAGCTACTGATCGTTGTGAATACCTACCATGGCATTATCGCCCTGCGCAAAGCTTTCACCGGAGGATTTCACTTTATCGTTGCGCGCCTCGTCCAATTTACTGAAGTATTCACTGTCCACATCACCGGTAATATATTCGCCATCAAAGACCGAGCAATCAAAGTGAGGGATCTCTGGATTCCCCTCTCTGGAAGCCGCAATTAAATCCTCAAGATCCTGATACACCAGCCAGTCTGCACCAATTTCGTCACACACCTCCTGCTCCGTACGGCCGTGCGCAATTAGCTCTGTCGCTGTCGGCATATCAATACCGTAAACATTAGGGTATTGAACCGCCGGAGATGCCGACGCAAAGTATACCTTTGCCGCACCAGCATCCCTGGCCATTTGAATAATCTGTTGACAGGTTGTACCACGAACAATCGAATCGTCGACCAGCATTACGTTCTTATCGCGAAACTCCAGATCGATAACGTTTAGCTTCTGGCGAACAGACTTTCTACGCAACTGCTGGCCGGGCATAATGAAGGTGCGTCCAATATAACGATTTTTCACTAGGCCTTCGCGAAACTTTACCCCGAGAGTCTGGGCCATAGCCTGCCCTGCGACGCGACTGCTGTCTGGGATAGGAATAACTACATCAATGTCGTGCTCTGGGCGTTCTCGAAGAATTTTTTCAGCCAGTTTTTCACCTTGACGTAAACGGGCTTTGTATACTGAGACCCCATCCATAATGGAGTCTGGACGGGCAAAATACACATGCTCAAAGATGCAGGGCGCATAACCCGATTTTTTTACACACTGATGAGTATAGAGTTCTCCCGTTACGGTAATGTAAACACACTCCCCTGGCGCGACATCGCGTACTAATGTATACCCGAGAACGTCTAGCGCGACACTTTCCGAAGCGATTAAATATTCACGGCCGTTGTCGGTATCACGATAACCATAGACCAGAGGACGAATACCGTTAGGGTCACGGAATGCAAATACTCCGTAATTGGCTATCATCCCCACAACTGCGTACCCACCTCGAATTCGACGGTGAACCCCCTCTACCGCACGAAAGACGTCTTCTGCGGCAGGCTGTATCTTGCCCTGTAACTGAAGTTCGTGTGCAAAAACATTCAATAAAACTTCGGAATCGGAATCCGTATTCACATGGCGAAGATCGCCATTAAACAGGTCTGCACGCAATTTTTCCGTATTGGTAAGATTGCCGTTATGCGCAAGGGCAATACCGTAAGGAGAGTTTACGTAAAATGGTTGTGCCAACGCAGGGCCCGAACTGCCTGCGGTAGGGTAGCGCACATGCCCGATGCCCATATTTCCCACCAGACGTTGCATATGCCGGGTACGAAAGACATCCTTTACTAGGCCAACTGCCTTTTGTTGAGCAAATTTCCCCTGGTTGCACGTCATAATCCCTGCGGCGTCCTGCCCCCGATGCTGAAGCATGGTGAGAGCATCGTATAAACCAAGGTTTACATTACTCTTGCCCACAATACCGACAATACCGCACATATACTAAATCTCGATTAATAAAACGTAATTAGATTAGCCGTTCAACATCCGGCCGACAAAAGAAGTGAACTCGCGTGCCGCTGTACGGCACCAGCTCTCGAATTCCATTAAATGCGGAATCAGAAGCGAATCATTCCACCAAGCGTCCTTATCGATAGGAATAATGGCTGGTATCAGCAGGAGTATAGCCATTACAACAATGAAACCGCGCACCATACCGAACATCATGCCAAAAAGCCGATCGGTACCCGAGAGGCCCGTCATACGCACCAGCTCACCGATCAAATAGTTCACCATCGCACCGACTATAAGTGTAGCTGCAAATAAGATGGCGAAGGCAGCCATATCGCGTACAGATGGCGTAGTGATTTGATCAACCAGGAGGGCAGATAACTGATCACCGAAAGTCATGGCAACAATAAATGCCAGCACCCAATTCGCCATGGAGAGGGCTTCTTTTACAAAGCCACGCTTGAGGCTGATTAAGCTAGAAACCACCATAATTGCGATAATGACCCAATCTGCCCAATTCATACTTAGCATTATCCGGTAGTGGTTGATGAGAAGTCGCAATTCTATCAGAGGCTGTCATCATACCGAAATACTAGGAAGAATAACTCTTCAGTTTTTTATAGCCAGTTGATGTGAAGCTGTACGATTGAACTACACTTTAAGAGAACTGTGATCAGCCTCTAGAATCGACCCCAATGAAACAAATCGATATCATCAAAACCTATAGCCAAAAGCGATGTTTGGTGGTAGACGATGTACCGGATATCCGAGCCAACCTTAAACGCATCCTGGTGGATTTTGGCTCGGCTAACGTCGACACTGCTGGCAATGCTGAAGAAGCGATCGATCTCTGCCAGAAACATCAGTACGATATTGTTCTGGCCGATTACAATCTGGGCACAAGTAAAACCGGGCAGCAACTGCTGGAAGAGTTGCGTTTTCACGGTCTACTCAACAACACCGCACTCTATGTCATGATCACAGCAGAGAGTGCTAGCCAGTACGTTTTACACGCACTCGAATACCAGCCTGACGACTACCTGAGCAAGCCCATAAACCGCGACTCGTTGCGCCCCCGCCTTGACCAGGCCCTGTTAAAAAACGAAGCCCTTATTGAAGCAAAAAAAGCGCTAGACAATAAAAACCCAAACAACGCCATATCGGCCTGCATAAAACTGCTCGCAAAAAAAAGCCGATACAGCAACGACGCCCGAAAAATGCTGGGCGAATTACATATTGGCCTTAAACAATATGATCAAGCCATGAAGGTTTACGCACAATTACCACAGGGGCGACACCCCGTTTGGGCCACCATTGGTATTGCTCGGGCCAAGTTCGGCCTTAAAGCCTATAAAGAGGCTGAAGAAATTCTCGATAACCTAATCGGTGAAAACCCGCTCTGTATCGAAGCCCACGATTTACTAGCTCGCCTATTCAAAGCCCAGAATAATCCTGCAAGAGCTCAACAAACACTACACAACGCACTGAAAATCTCCCCCTTTTCGAGTGAACGACAGCGTGAAATGGGTCGGATCAGTCATGACGCTGGAGATGAAAACACTTCAGTACATGCCTATCGCGCAGCCATAAAAC
This sequence comes from Teredinibacter haidensis, assembly GCF_014211975.1. Classification (NCBI taxonomy): domain Bacteria; kingdom Pseudomonadati; phylum Pseudomonadota; class Gammaproteobacteria; order Cellvibrionales; family Cellvibrionaceae; genus Teredinibacter; species Teredinibacter haidensis. Next base: position 1,123,083 of record NZ_CP060084.1, on the reverse strand, counting down.
AGAGCCGTAACTCCTGCCATGAGCAGGCAGAAGATTATTTGAACCTCGCTCAAGGCCTAACCAACCTAAGCAGAGAATCCAATAGCCAACTTCAAAGCCTGGCAAGTGAAGCGGTTGAGGCTATCAAAGCGGTAGAAAAACGATTCAGCACTCAGCCCATCGTAAAAATGCGAGGCAAGCTTGTTGAAGCCGACTTATACCATATACAAAAACTGGAAGAGCAAGCCAACCAAGCCACCAGCGAAGCACTAAGCATCCACAAGGAAATGCGTTTTAGCGCCATACAAAACACCTCTGCCCAATTGTGTATTGACTGTGCGCAGGCCTTTATGAACTTTGGTGAATATGATGCAGGCGAACAATTACTGCAAGAACTCGCTCGCATTAACAAAGACCCTGATATCGCCATACAACTCGACAAGCTGCTTCGCGAACCCCTGACCCGCGAAGGAATGCAACTGGCGGCGAAACTGAACAAGCAAGGCATTGGGTTTTATCAGCAGGAACAATACGAACAAGCCATCAAGGCCTTTAACAACGTACTTAAAGAAATCCCTAACCATATAGGGCTGAATCTCAATATGGTTCAGGCCATTATCAGTAAAAACAAAGGCGGCTCGGTATCCGATGAGGAGGTTGAGACCATTGCCAACAGCCTCCAACGTATAGGCCGAATCAACCCTGAGTCCAGCTATATCAAGCGCTATGAATACCTGTTGCGCCAGTACAGCAGGCTTATAGAAGCCTCGAACGAAAGTCCCTAACCCGGCTGCGAACATTTACGGTATTATACGTGGCCATTTGCCGCAAGCATTCTTATGCCACCACGCTCATACATACCATCTTCCAAGATTTTTATAGTCCTGCTTTTTTTAGCTGCTATTGGGTTCTTTTTTATTATTTTTGGTGCGGCATACTCGCAAGCTTGGTCGATGCCAAGCGCATTGGTTACCCCCATTATGGCTCTCGGCTCATTTGTTGCGGGCTCAACATTTTTAGGTGGTGGAGCAGTTGCCTTCCCAGGCCTAACTAAAATCATGGCGGTAGACCCCAGTAGCGCAAAAACTTTCTCCCTCGCCATTCAAAGCGTTGGCATGACATCAGCCAGTCTTTACATATGTTTCAGCGTAAAAAACATTCCCTGGCGTTTCTTTGCGCTCTACCTTCCTGGTGTAATTATCGGGCTGCTTGTTTCTCTGGGTTTTCTAGAAAAAGTCGTTGCCGGAAATGACTTGCGCATAGGATTTTCCTTGTTCGTACTGATTTTTATGCTGATCTACCTCTGGGCTTACACTAACAAGAAGGCGCACTATACCGATCTGGGTAAGCTTTCGATTGTCGACAAAAATTTAATTTTTAAGGCTGGATTATTAGGCGGGATTATTTCCGGCTTACTCGGCTCTGGGGCAGATCTTGTAGCCTTCTGCTTGCTGGCCTTGTACTTTCGTATTGACCTAAAGCTAGCAACACAGACATCGGTTATTATTATGGCCCTCACGTCCATCGTCGGGGTACTACTTCAGGGCCTAGTGTTTGCTGATATCACCCCTGCCATTCAGCAGCTCTGGCTGCTTGCAACACCTGTAGTAATGATCGGAGCTCCATTGGGCGCCGTTTTTTGCCGCCGAGCAACAACACGCTCGCTGCTTTTTTTTATTAGCGCTATCGTAATAGCCGAACTGGTTTCAACTCTGTTACTCGTTCCTATAGCGCTAAACAGAGCGGGCTACTATATATCGCTGGCCGTTATCTCTGTCACCCTTCTTCTACTCCTCCATAAATACAACCGAAGAAAAACCCACACAAGTCAACAGGCTTGCAAAGAGCTCGACTAGCAGAACTATCTGCGTTGCCTCCGAGGTGTCAAAAACGGGCTCAAAATGATCATTTATCAACCATCTTTCCTTGCCCTCTGGCGACCTCGCTTACGTTTTGCAACAAGCAGCTAGGGTTCAAACTTCAACAAAATTGACTCAACACCCAGCTTTTTATCCAAGGTACTTTTTGCCTTCGCCAGCTTTCTTTTTTTAAGGCTGGGCCCAACAAACAAACGGTGCATATTTCCCCGCTCAGTTTTAACCTTTCGTATATAAGCGCTGTAGCCCTGTGCAATCAGCTCATCTCGTTTTTCAACAGCGTGAGCCTTAAACTTATAACTGGCAATTTGCAATACCCAGCTATTGGGAGTGCCCTTGGCGGTCATAACTGGCTCTTCGGGCTCAACAGCTTGCGCACGTTTTTCATCGGGCACATACATTTTTTTTGCTTCGATTAGCGGCTCTTCCACTTTCGGCACCACTGGAGCAGGAACCACAACAGCTTCGATATGCGGCGCAGGAGGAATTTGAGTTTTCCTGTCCAGCGCCTCTATACGTTCGCGATCAAACACTACAGGAACAAAAACAACCGCAATTGCCACTAACACAAAGGCACCCACAATACGCTGCCTGAGTCCGTCGTCCACTATTCACCTCGTCTTATTGTTGTCATGGCTTCAGCTACCGTGAAAAATGAGCCAAATACCAATAATGGAGAACCATCGAATTGCTGCTGAGCACGGTCAATCCCAAAAGCCACCGTTTTACAAAGTGTAATATTTCTATCGCTCACACCCAACTCCATTAAAACCGCTGCAAGTCGCTCCCCCTGTGCCGCACGTGGAACATCTGGCAGATCAGCCACATACCAATGCTGGATATTTTTCAGCAGGTTTTTTAGTGCCCCACGAATATCTTTGTCCGCCATCATAGCAACAATTGCCACCTTGACCTCGGGTTCAGCTCCAGAGAGTTTTTCCGCCAATAACACCGTAGCTGCCGGGTTATGAGCAACATCAAAAAAAATAAGTCGCCCATTACTCAAATGATGAGGACTAAAACGCCCTGGCAGGGTAAAGCCTTCAATAACCGCAGCGGCTTCTAGTGGACAGAGTGTTAAACCCAACAAGCTAATAACCTGCCACGCTGCTGCCACACTGGGCAAAGGTAAATTGACAGATGATAATTTCAGCGCTTGTGTGTGGCTAACGCTATAGATTTCGATACCGTCATGCTGAACCCGACAGCCAAAATCCTGGTTAATGTGAAACCCATATACATCTAGCTCTTGTGCAATTTTCTGCAAACTCTTGGGCACATCGGCTTCTGCGCAAACAAAAGGAATTTTCGGCCTTAATATCCCAGCTTTTTCGCTGGCGATCGCTTCCCGTGAATTCCCCAACCAGCTTTCATGGTCAATCGCAATGGACGTGATTACTGCTATATCTGGCGGTAGGATATTCACCGCATCCAAACGCCCCCCTAAACCAACTTCTAACAGCCAATAGTCAACTTTATACTGCTGGAATAGGAGAAATGCAGCCAACGTACCAAATTCAAAATAGGTGAGACTGGTAGCTCCGCGCGCAATATCGATTCTTGCAAAAGCATCGCATAAACATTTATCGGAAACGGGGTTGCCATTTATTTTAATACGCTCGTTGTACGTCAATAAATGTGGCGAAGTATAGGAACCAACGGCTTTATCTACTGTAATCAGGAATTTTTCCAGCAGAGCAACGCAAGAGCCTTTCCCATTAGTACCGGCAACCGTAACAACTTTTGGGAAATGTGGCGCAGTATTTCTTGGATTAATAAAGGCTTCTAATCCAAGCGTAATCGCGACGAGTGAGACGCGATCCAAACCCAGATCGATCTCAGAAGGATGTAGAGTTTCCATCCAGCTGAGCCAATCAGCCAGATGGTTAAATCGAGAAGACATAAGAGATAGCTCTTGGGTGCTTTCGTTCAACTACTTCACCCGCAAATAAAAAGCTTATCAATCAGTTTAAGCCGCTGGCTGATTGGTCATTTTTGCTAACAGAGAGGCAATGCGATCGCGAATATCGTTGCGATGAATAATCATATCGATAGCACCGTGCTCCAACAAAAATTCGCTGCGCTGAAAACCTTTAGGCAACTTTTGGCGAATCGTCTGCTCAATAATATTGGGGCCTGCAAAGCCTGCTCGAGCACCTGGCTCAGCCGCATTGATATCTCCCAACAAGGCCAGACTTGCGGAGACACCGCCGTATACCGGATCGGTCATAATCGAAATAAAGGGTATACCCTCCATTTTCAACCTCTCAATAACAGCACTGGTTTTTGCCATTTGCATAAGCGAAATCAGTGCTTCCTGCATACGGGCACCACCAGTCGCCGAAAAACACACATAAGGAATTCTTTCTTCCAGCGCAACCTGAGCAGCTCGCGTAAAACGCTCACCGACGGCGTAACCCATAGAGCCACCGTGAAAAGCAAACTCAAAAGCACTGGCAACAACCGGCATAGATTTTAACGTGCCCCTCATTGCTACAAGCGCATCCTTTTCACCAGTGTTTTTTTGCGCAGTGGTTAAGCGGTCTTTGTATTTTTTTACGTCTTTGAATTTCAAACGATCTACAGGCAATACATCAGCCGCCAACTCATCCCGCCCTTCATCATCAAGGAAAATATCCAAGCGACGACGCGCGCCAATACGCATATGGTGGTCACATTTCGGACATACATCCAAATTTTTCTCTAGCTCTGGTCGATACAAAACGGCCGCACACTTGGTGCATTTTTTCCACAAGCCCTCAGGCACTTTACTCGCACTGCGAGAAGCCGGAGAGCGCACACTGGAAGGAACTATTTTTTCTAGCCAACTCATAACGTCATCATCTCGAATTTACAGTTCATCCAATCCTTGGCGAATTGGTTGAACAATTGCTGTGAGGGTTTCGCAAATACTTTCCGTGGACTGATCTGCCATATCACCCATGGCTTTAACATAGGCGCTACCAACAACAACGCCATCTGCTAACTCACCAATTGCCTTGGCTGTCGTTTTATCTTTAATACCAAAACCAACGAGTACCGGCAGCTCTGTGCAGGCACGGATTTGCTGCATTTTTTCTTTTACCGATTCTACATCCACATGACCTGCACCGGTAACACCCTTCAGTGACACGTAGTAGACAAAACCTCCGGCCAGCTTGGTGATGTAGGCAATGCGGCTTTCAGTTGTTGTCGGTGCAATCAGGAAAATATTTTCGATACCAACTTTTTTTAACTCAGTATCGAGATCTTCCACCTCTTCCGGTGGAAGATCCACCGTTAAAACCCCATCAACACCAGCCTCTGAAGCTGTGGACGCCAAGCTTTCATAACCCATTCGTTCAATAGGGTTAGCATAGCCCATTAAGACTATAGGAGTATCGGTATTGCTTGCTCGAAACTCTTTCACCAGCGCTATCGCACTCGTGAGGCTAGCACCGTTTTCAAGAGCTCGCTCGTGCCCTTTCTGAATAACCGGCCCCTCTGCCATTGGGTCTGAAAAGGGTACACCTAACTCTATAATATCGGTACCTGCCGCTACCAGTGCATGCATCGCTGGCATCGTGACTTCTGTTTTAGGGTCGCCATGGACAATATAACTGACTAAGGCCTTTCTCCCTTCAGCTTTACACGCTTGAAGGCGTTTGGTAATTCTATTCACTCGTGCCTCTCTTTCTATACTGTTATGCCATCAATATTTGCGACGGTCAGAATATCCTTATCCCCTCTTCCCGACAGGTTCACCACAATCATCTGATCTTTACCCATTTGTGGCGCCAGCTTTTCCGCATAAGCAACAGCATGACTGGATTCCAATGCAGGCATGATACCCTCGACCTTTGTCAGCCGACGGAAAGCATTCATGGCTTCATCATCGTTAATCGCAACATAATCCACTCGACCAATATCTTTTAACCAAGAGTGTTCAGGGCCAACGCCCGGATAATCCAACCCGGCAGAAACCGAGTGAGTTTCAATAATTTGGCCGTTTTCATCTTCCATCAGATACGTTCGATTACCGTGCAATATGCCGGGAATACCGTCGTTGAGCGGTGCGGCATGCTTGCCGGTTTCGACACCATAACCACCAGCTTCAACGCCGTACATTTTTACACTATCGTCCTCTAGAAAAGGGTGAAACAGGCCAATAGCATTTGAGCCGCCTCCAACGCAGGCAACCAACGCATCGGGAAGTTTTCCAACCATATCTAGAGATTGTCGCCTAGCTTCACGCCCAATCACACACTGAAAATCTCGTACGAGCTGCGGGTATGGATGCGGGCCAGCAACGGTACCTATGATGTAGAAAGTATCATCTACGTTAGTCACCCAGTCGCGCATGGCTTCGTTCATGGCATCTTTTAGTGTTTTTGAGCCGGAAGTTACAGGAACAACTTCTGCCCCCAAGAGCTTCATACGGTAAACATTTAAGGCCTGACGCTGAACATCTTCTGCACCCATATAAACAACGCATTTCAACCCCAAACGAGCTGCGACCGTCGCCGTCGCGACACCATGTTGGCCAGCGCCAGTTTCGGCAATAACTCGAGATTTCCCGGTATATTTCGCCAACAGAGCCTGACCGATGGTGTTGTTTACCTTGTGCGCACCAGTGTGGTTTAAATCTTCGCGCTTAAGATAAATTTGCGCGCCGCCTAGCTCACGAGTCAGGCGTTCAGCGTGATAGAGCGGCGATGGTCGACCAACATAGTGGGCCAGATCCTTATCGAACTCTGCAACAAACTCGGGGCTGTCTTTCACACGGGTATAAATTTCTTCTAGCTCATCTAGCGCATGCATCAACGTTTCAGATACAAACTTCCCACCGTATATACCGAAGTGACCTTTACTGTCTGGCACGGCTGAATAATCAACTTTTTTATGATCACTACTCACTTGCTCACTCCACCTTCGCGTTTTCAATAAACGCCTCTATTTTTGCTTTATCTTTCTTGCCCGGCGAAGCTTCTACTCCGCCACTGACATCAATTCCATAGGGCTTTACACTTTTGATAGCACTGGCAACATTTGCGGGTGAAAGCCCCCCCGCAAGCACCAAGGGTTTCGGCGGATCCCGGGGCACGCGCGCCCAATCAAAGCACTCACCGGTTCCTCCTGGAACACCTTTTTTATAGGCATCTAACAAGAAACCACTCGCACCGGGAAACTGCCCCATTTGCTCGAGAACATCTACCCCCTCCTTCATACGAACTGCCTTAATATAGGGCCGGTCAAACTGTTCGCAAAACGCTGCATTTTCATCTCCGTGAAACTGCAGGACATGCAAGGGAACGCGGTTAAGTAATTCACCCATAAAATCCAGCTCAGGATTCACCACTAAACCAACAACGGTTACAAATGGCCCTACGGCCAGAGCGATCTCTCGAGCGACATCCAAATTCGCCACATTTCGTGGACTTGCCCCATAAAAAACCAACCCGATTGCATCAGTATTCAATTTTACCGCCAACAATGCATCTTCCCGATTGGTTATGCCACATATTTTTACGCGCATTGAGGACTGCCCCCGCTTGCAAATCCCTATTTAAAAAAACGCAAAATATTAACAGAATTGCAGCAACTTGGGGCGATTATGTTACTACCAGATGTTGTTCGCCCTTCAGCTTTGTATAAAAGGTGGTCCCAACGGTTGTACAGGCAACTTGAAGCCCTGGGGATATTCCACAGCAACAAGGTAGAGACCATGCGGCGCAGCGGTGGCTGCCGCCCGAGTTCGATCTCTACCCTCCAGCAACTCCTTGATCCAAGTTGTCGGCTTGCGCCCACTCCCCACTTCCAACAATGAACCAACAAGGTTGCGGACCATATGGTGGAGAAAGGCATTGGCTCGAACTTCCATAATGATTAATTCACCCACAACCTGAAAACGAATCCGTTCAATTGTTCTAACCGGGCTTTTCGCCTGGCACTGGGATGCGCGAAAGGCGCTGAAATCGTGCTCCCCCACCAAGCTCTGAGCACCATCCCTCATAGTATTAATATCCAGGCAATCATTAGTCCAGGTCACTTGCTTTTTCAGGACCGGCGAACGCACCCCAGCCGAGTGAATCACATAGCGATATGTTCGCGACAGTGCCCTGAACCGAGCATGAAAATCCAAGCTGACGTTTTCTGCCCAGAGAACCCTAATATCATCAGGAAGCTGCGTATTCACTCCCTGCACCCAAGCCCTGAGGGGACGCTGGGCCAGCGTATCAAAATGTACCACCTGCCCAGTAGCATGTACCCCTGCATCCGTTCTACCGGCGCATACGAGCGTAATATTTTCATCCGCCACATAACTCAAAGCTCGCTCGAGATGCTCCTGCACCGTATGCTCGGTACTCGCCTGCTTTTGAAACCCGTGAAGCTCTGTCCCCGAGTAGGCAAGGCCCGCAGCAACCCGCACTATTCCCTCGGGAACATCCGTGCCCATTTTTATTTCTGTATTGCGTTTATAGATTTGATTGAACTTACTAGACATTACTTTGTGATTCGATTGTGAAACCTTTACAGGATTTTATATCGCCGCCATAAAAAAGCCCCGCTTTCGCAGGGCTTTTGCTACTCAGAGTTCAATTAGCGTCACTATACTCGCGAGAGTAAATTTTCAGCTTCTTGTTTCTGCTGAGGATTACCCTCTTTCATAATTTCGTCAAGGATGTCACGCGCACCATCCGCATCACCCATATCGATGTAGGCTCGAGCCAAATCCAGCTTTGTTGCCGTTTCATCGCTGTCGCTCAGAAAACCCAAATCGTCATCTTCATCAGCTTCTGGGTCGATTTCAGGAATATTGAACTCAAGATCCGAATCAGGCACATCTGCAAGCGCCTGCTCGAACAATGTATCCTCTCCAGTTTCTTCAGCATTGTCCTCTGCATCGTCAGAACCCACTAGCGACTCGACATCCACTGTTTCTGAGGCATCATCACTAAGAGTTTCTGGCTCTAGATCTTCCGTTAGATCCTGCTCCAACTCAACCTCAAAATCATCGAAGTCTGTTATGGGTTCTTCCATAACTGTCGGAGTGGCCGGAAGGTCTGAATCGTCGTCAAAATCAAAATCATTTTCCAGGCTAGGCTCAATTGGCGCCGTCAACTCAAGACTATCGATATCGGCTTCTTCGACACCAAGATCGGATGTCAACGCATCTAATTCCTGATCCAGAGCGGAAAGATCCAGATCATCGGAAAGATCCAGATCTTCACCCATATCGCTCTCGGATTCATCACGAAGCTCAACACTTTCTGACATAAGCTCGCTGACAAACTCTTCATCTTCATCAAGCGCCAACTCATCGAGCAAATCATCTGAGCCAGTAGCGATATCTAAAGCGTCATCACCGAGTTCAAGATCTAGCTCTCCCGCAATATCAAGATCACCTAAATCATAATCACCCTTCTCGACATCAGCATCCAGCTCTAAGGACAGATCCTCAGGCTCTTCCCCAATATCCAAGTCGAGCGCTGACAGGTCAGTATCAAGATCCACAGAGGTGTCTTCAGTATCCTCTAGCGATAATGAAGCAAGCTCATCATCTAACGCGCCTAACTCGAGAACGCCGAGTTCGTCATCATTTCCACCCTCGATGGATGGCTTAGCGTCAAAATCCAGATCAAAGTCTTCGATATCCAGGTCCCCGTCATCTGAGGAGACCTCTTCGAGATCCAGTTCCAACTCTAGGCCAGTATCAACCACACCGGACTCATCCAGCTCAGGCAACTCAAAATCTAATGATTCGTCATCGGCTAGATCTTCGAGTGGCTCAATATCACCTAACTCCAGATCAAAATCCGAACCATTATCACTGGTCGACTCGTCCTCGGTATCCAAACTTTCGATATCCAACTCAAAATCGAGACTTTCATCCAAATCGCTTACATTCTCAGAGAACTCTCCAGATGCCTGCTCACTCGCTTCATTCAGGTCCAAACTCAACTCTTCGAAGTCATCCTCAACTTCGTCGCCCAAATGCGAAGCCAGATCACTCAAAGGTGCACCCAACGTATCGGAATCCATATTCGATGCCGTTTCTACGGCTGCGTCGTATAGGTTGTTATCAAATTCCGGCGCGTCCTGGATGGAGGATCTCAACTCCTCTGCACGCCCCTTGGCATGAGCATCACGAGAAGCCAGCAGAGCTGCGTAATGAGGGTCAAACCTTTCTATATCCTGCTGCTGGGCATAAACCTCTAGCAACTTAATTCGAATCGCAGTATCTGAAGGCTCGCGTTCCAATGCGCTGCTCAGCATTTCTTCCGCCTGATCATACTTGCCGTAAGCAATGTAAATATCGGCTTCAGCGACCACGTCCTCAGTCTGAGCTTCGGCAGCGCTAGGCTCTTCGATCTCCGGTTCGGCAACGACTTCTTCTGGAGCTTCCTCCTCGTAACCGTCGTCTTCTAGATCAGCACCAATAACAGCCGCTGTCTCTTCAAATAATGGCTCTTCAGGCTCGGTGGTATCGAAATCAGCCTGACTCAGGAAGTCGTCACTTTCACCGATAAACTCTTCAGACTCACGACGCTGACGAATAATGAAGAAAGCGCCCAGAATCAATGCAACCAAACCACCTACGATAAAAATAAGGTTATCCAGAATGTGATCCAAAATGGACTTTTCAACAGGCCTAGGCGCGGAGACTACTTTAGGCCGGGGCATGGGCGTTGGCGTTACCTCCAGCTCGGCTGTAGCATCCAACACTTCCTCTGTCGCCACGCTATCAGCAACATCTACTGTGGCTGAATCGCTGGGCATAGCAGTCGCGTCTTCAACTGCGCTATCTGCAACCAAAACATCTGCATCAGCCATTGAAGCTTCATCTAAAATATCTTCTCCGCCCTCAGCAATTGCCTGCTCGTCGGCTGCGGCGTCGGCCTGTGCCTGAGCCTGTTTGGTCTTTTCTACCGAAAGCTCGAGGGCGCGCATATCCTCACTGCTAATCTCGATCATGCGCTCCATAGTCTGAATTTGCTCTTCCAGAGATTCGACATGGGATTTCAGATCGGAGTTTTCACGTTCAGTTTTATCGAGCTGTTCAAGCGTAATCGCCAGTTCGTTTTCGAGTGCTTCAGTACTACCCGCACCTGACCCGGTACCGCGACCTTCTAGACTGCTAGAAACGTCCTCTGGAGAAGATAGGCTTACACGCCCTTCAACGACCTCGGGGGCTTCCTCATAACTAGCTACACTCTTACTGCCCTCGAGCTGAGCACCGTAACCTGCATTGGGGTCGCCAGACCAAGAGGTATTTTGTACGGCTACTTCGCTAATCGCTCTTTGCTTGGTGTATTCAACGATCTGGTTTCTATCGGGAACACGTAAAATCTGCCCTTTTCTCAGCAAATTTATATTGTTATTGATAAAGGCTTCAGGATTTAGACGTTGCAGTGCCAGCATCGTCTGCTGAATGGAGACTCCACGGTCTGGTCTTACAGACTTGGCAATATCCCACAAGGTGTCATTTGCCTTAACCGGACCATAGTCGTCACCAGAATAGTTTGGTTCAGATTGCTGGTAACCCGTTATGCTGGAGGATGGCTGCGAAGGTGCTTCATCAAAAGAGGAACGGGGGTTATATTTTGCTGAGCTGTCCACCTGATTGGTAGCAGGTTGTGCTCTTGGTTTAGGCTGAGTGTTTCTGGATGTTGCCGCAACCGGTGCAGCCTTTTCGCCTGAAAATACTGGCAAGTCCATCAACAGGGTATATTCACGCAGCAAACGGCCACTCGGCCATTGGGCCTGAAGCACGAAATTTACAAATGGCTCTTTTACCGGCTTGGTTGAGCTAACCAGAATGGCGGGAGAACCACCGGTAAGCCTTACCTTAAATTTAAGGCTGGTTAAAAAATAGGGGCGCTCTACACCAACGCGCTCGAAGTCCTGGGCAGAAGCTAAACCCACAAGGATTTCACTTTCGCTCAAGTCACGAACTTGCAGCAGTTCAATTTCCGCATTTAAAGGCTGGTTAAGAGCAGATTTTAGCGTTATCTCTCCGAGCCCCAAGGCGAAAACCGCTTGCGGTAATACCATCGCGAACGCGCCCAGAAGCAACACCAGTATTCTATGACCCATAGGAGAATCCTTGTTTTAATAATTCAGAGTGGCACGTCGTCACGCATTAGGAAAAACACAAAACGCGAACCAGTCATACCCTTGGTCGAATTCGAAATAACAAAACCTCGAATAATCTTTCACTATTGATCGTAAGTATTCATTATAAATAGGTTTTTTTCAACTTATTGACCATGCTAACAGCGTTTAACAGGCCCTGTTAGAGCATGTTTTTAGAGGAAAGACACAATTTAAAGTTGTTTTTTTGATCAATATAGAAACTGATCGGGCTTTTCGCCAATATCCAGACAAAAAGTTGTGAAGATAAAGACAGAGATAAGAATGTGCCCGCATGCTTTGCGGGCACATTCTTTTGTGGCTGGTTTCATTGCTCTCGCAAAATTTTCAGCATACGTCGCAGAGGCTCCGCTGCACCCCACAACAATTGGTCACCAACGGTAAAGGCGCTGAGATATTCCGGCCCCATGGACATTTTCCGCAAGCGCCCTACAGGAATAGATAAGGTGCCAGTTACTTTTGTTGGCGTCAGCTCCTGTAAAGTAATATCGCGATCATTCGGAATCACTTTCACCCATTCATTCGCACTACCAATAATTTGCTCAATTTCACCCAGGGGCACATCCTTGGTCAGCTTGATAGTCAATGCCTGACTGTGGCAGCGCATGGCTCCAATACGCACACAAATTCCATCAATTGGAGTGGGGTTAGCGGAGCTACCCAAAATTTTATTGGTCTCAACCTCCCCTTTCCACTCTTCCTTGCTCTGAAAGTTTTCCAGCTGCTTATCGATATAAGGCAACAAGCTTCCCGCCAGAGGCGCACCAAAGCGGTCAATTGTGAGGTTTTCTCGCATGGTAGTGACGACTTTACGATCGATGCCAAGTATTGCAGAGGCTGGATCAGCTAGATCAGCGGCGACACTGTCACGGATTTCACCCATCTGGGTAATCAATTCGCGCATATTCTGAGCTCCAGCGCCACTGGCAGCCTGATATGTCATAGCGCTCGTCCACTCAACCAATCCCTCACGGAAAAGGCCGCCCAAGCCCATAAGCATCAGACTAACGGTGCAGTTGCCGCCTATATAGTTTTTAACGCCCTTAGCAAGGCCGTCGCGAATAACATTATCATTCACCGGGTCTAGGACTATAAGCGCGCTATCATCCATACGCAGAGAGGACGCCGCATCAATCCAGTACCCCTGCCAGCCGCCTTCACGCAACTTCGCAAATACCGCACCCGTATAATCGCCACCTTGACAGGAAATAATGGCATCCATTTTCGCCAGCTCTTCAATAGCAAAAGCATCTTTTAGCGCCGGGGCTTCTACACCTACATCGGGAGCCGCACCTCCAACATTGGAGGTAGTAAAAAACACAGGCTCCAAACCAACAAAATCATTCTCTTCCAGCATACGGCCCATGAGCACCGAACCGACCATGCCACGCCATCCAACAAATCCAACTCTCATAACCTTTCTCTCTACAAATTAACCTAACGACTTATAATGATGGAATCCGAATTACGTAAGTACCGCGACAACCGCATCACCCATTTCACTGGTCGATACTTTTGTGGTGCCTTCGGAATAGATATCTGCTGAGCGCAATCCCTGGTCAAGCACTTCACCGACAGCCTTTTCAATAGCGTCCGCCGCTTTTGCTTCATCTAAGGAGTAGCGCAGCATCATGGCAGCAGACAAAATCGTCGCCAGAGGATTAGCAATACCCAGCCCCGCAATATCGGGAGCGGAACCATGCACCGGCTCGTACAAACCGCGACTGTCAACATTTAACGAGGCTGAAGGCAACATACCGATAGAGCCAGTCAGCATTGCCGCCGTATCCGACAATATATCGCCAAACATATTACCCGTAACGATGACATCGAATTGTTTGGGTGCGCGCACCAACTGCATGGCAGCGTTATCAACATACATGTGAGATAACTCAACGTCAGGATACTCGCGCGCAAGCGATTGCATAACCTCGCGCCACAGTACCGTTGCTTCCAACACATTAGCTTTATCCACGGAACAAACACGCTTATCGCGCTTCATTGCCATTTCGAACGCCGTACGACCAATGCGCTCAACTTCGTGTTCGGCATAAACGTAGGTGTTATAACCTTGGCGCTCGCCGTTATCCAGCAAGCGAATACCTCGTGGCTCACCGAAGTAAATTCCACCGGTTAATTCACGAACGATGAGAATATCCAAGCCCGCAACCAACTCTGGTTTTAGGGACGATGCATCAGCTAATTGTGGGTACAAAATGGCCGGACGAAGGTTAGCGAATAAACCCATTTCGTAACGAATTTTTAACAGACCCTTTTCCGGACGAATGCTTGCATCCATAGCGTCCCATTTGGGACCGCCAACAGCACCCATCAATACTGCATCGGCTGCTTGACATTTTTCAAGAGTGGAACTGGCCAGCGGGACACCGTGAGTGTCGATCGCGCAACCACCAATAAGATCCTCTTCAAACTTAAGGCCAAGTTTAAACTTTTTATCCACGGCCTCTAATACTTTTACCGCTTCAGCCGTAATTTCCGGACCAATGCCATCTCCGGGTAACAATACAATTTTTTTACTCAAGGTTTTTCCCTCTAATTCAAAAAGCACGCACTATTGACTAACTGCGCCAAACAACCAGGGCTTTTGCTGCTTACGGCTGCCTTCGTATTCACGAATCAGCTCGGCATCTTGCAGCGTAAGACTAATATCATCCAAACCGTTTAGCAGACAGTGCTTGCGAAATTCTTCAACTTCAAACACGTATTCTGCACTTGCTGAAATAACTTTTTGCTGCTGTAAATCAATGGTTAGCTGGTATCCCTCGCTGGCATACATCTGTTCAAACAGTGTATTGACATCCTGTTCATCCAGCACAATTGGCAACAGCCCATTTTTAAAGCAGTTATTATAAAAAATATCGGCAAAGCTAGAAGCGATAACCGCACGAAAACCATATTCATCCAGCGCCCATGGTGCGTGCTCTCGACTAGACCCACAACCAAAATTTTCACGCGCCAAGAGGATACTTGCGCCCTGATAACGTTCAAAATTCAACGGAAATTCTGGGTTAATGGGACGCCCTTTGTTTTCTTTTCCCGGCTCACCCTTATCGAGATAGCGTAGCTCATCAAACAGGTTGGGACCAAAACCTGTTCGCTTAATTGACTTCAAAAATTGCTTCGGAATAATTAAATCGGTATCGACATTGGCGCGATCCATAGGCGCAACAAGGCCCATAACCGTTGTAAAGCTTTTCATATGCTGTCTTCTCCTAAAAGTCACGCACGTCTACGAAATGGCCCGCAATCGCTGCGGCTGCGGCCATCGCCGGACTAACCAGATGTGTTCTGCCGCCATAGCCTTGACGGCCCTCAAAATTTCGATTGGATGTTGAAGCGCAGTGCTCCCCCTCCCCCAGACGGTCTGCGTTCATTGCCAAACACATGGAACATCCAGGCTCTCGCCACTCGATATTTGCGGCAATAAAAACTTTATCGAGCCCTTCTGCCTCTGCCTGAATTTTAACCGCACCGGAACCCGGAACAACAATAGCTTCTTTAACAGACTCGGCTTTGAAGCGGCCTTCAACGACTTTCGCCGCCGCGCGTATATCTTCTATACGGGAGTTAGTGCAGGAACCGATAAACACACGATCAACCTTAATATCCCCAATTGCCTGGCCTGCTTTCAGGCCCATATAGTCAAGAGCTCGACGAATTCCTCCAGCTTTTACCTCATCGCTTTCTTCTTCAGGGTTGGGCACAAGCCCATCAATTGGCAGTACCATTTCTGGTGATGTTCCCCAACTCACTTGAGGCTTGATCGCTGCACCGTCCAGCGCCACGACACAATCGAATTCGGCATCGGCATCGGAGTGCAGCTCTCGCCAACACTCTTTGGCTGAGGCCCAATCATCCCCCTTAGGAGCAAAGGCGCGGCCTTCAACATATTCCAGTGTAATATCATCTACACCAACCATACCTGCACGAGCACCTGCTTCGATCGCCATATTACAAACCGTTAAACGTCCTTCCATCGACATACTGCGGAAGACACCGCCTCCAAATTCGATCGCATAACCCGTGCCGCCGGCCGTGCCTATTTTCGCGATAATAGCCAGAACAACATCTTTGGATGTCACCCCATTACCGAGTTCACCGTCTACCCGCACCAGCATATTTTTCATTTTCTTGGCTACAATGCACTGAGTTGCCAGCACATGCTCCACTTCACTGGTACCAATACCAAAGGCGAGAGCACCTAGAGCACCATTGGTTGAAGTATGGGAGTCGCCACACACAATCGTCATTCCAGGAAGGCAGGCGCCCGTTTCAGGGCCAACCACATGCACAATCCCCTGTCGCTTATCGTTGATTTTAAACTCAACGATACCCAGCTCATCACAGTTATCATCTAGAGTTTTGACCTGAATTCTTGAGATCGGGTCTTCAATGCCGTCTACACCGGAGGCCCGCTCATGCGCAGTCGTCGGAACATTGTGGTCAGGAGTAGCGACAACACTATCCGCCCGCCAAAGTTTCCTCCCTGCGAGCCGCAAACCCTCAAAGGCCTGTGGAGACGTCACCTCATGTACGATGTGACGGTCGATATAGATAAGCGAAGATCCGTCGTCTCTCTGAGTAACAACGTGATCATCCCAAAGTTTATCGTAGAGCGTTCTTGCAACCATTTTCGACCTCTAAATAGTTAATGTGGGCTGAGATTGCTGCATTCTATGAGTCAACGACAAATAACTCAAATTCATTATTTTCATATTTTACATTCCCGCAAGGAATGCTAAGATTAATTCACAATCATTATCGGTAAGTGAGGCTAAAGCCGTGGATACAGAGTCACTAAAAGCCTTTGTGGCAGTTGCACAGAACCGTTCATTTTCATTGGCGGCAGAAAGTTTGCACATTACCCAGCCCGCCGTCAGCAAGCGTATCGCCTCGCTAGAACAAAAACTCGATCACATTCTGTTCGATCGTCTTGGGCGAGACATAAAACTGACGGAAGCCGGCGAAAAACTACTACCCCGCGCAGAATATATACTGAATACAATGCGTGATACCGAGCGCAATATCCGCGAATTATCGGGAGAAATATCCGGCACTTTGAGAGTCGCCACCAGCCATCATATTGGACTGCATCACCTCCCGCCCGTACTCCATGCGTTCACCTCACGCCACAAACACGTTAACTTACAATTTGAGTTTCTCGATTCGGAGCAGGCCCACGAGCGCGTTGCCCACGGCGATTGTGAACTCGCAATCGTTACTCTGGCACCCAAAACTCGACAACCCCTAATAGCTGAAAGCATTTGGGTAGACCCATTGGTATTTGTCGCCTCATACAAACACCCAATCATATCTCAACTGGATGTAACGCTAAAAGACCTAAGCCCTTTGCCCTCCATCCTGCCCGACCTGAACACTTTTACCGGGAGGCTGGTCAAAAATTGCTTTGATAAGGCAAACGTTGCGTTACAGCAAAATATGACGACCAACTATCTGGAAACCATCAAAATGATGGTATCTGTCGGCTTGGGCTGGAGTGTATTACCCAGAACAATGGTTGATAATCAGATGCTAGAATTACCCATAAAAAACGTACACCTTCAACGCGAGCTGGGCGTCGTCACTCACACAAAGAGAACATTAGGTAACGCCGCGAACGCCTTTTTTGATGTACTTCGCACCATGAAAAATACTGACCACGTCAAGTAATCAATTTTTAACAATTATTTACGCGACCATCTGCTATAAAATATTTTATATCATTAAAAAGCTGCACCAAATTTAAAACAAGAAACAGGTTTACCAATATGAAAAAGCTAACCCCTCTGTTATACACGCCACTAATCGCCGCCTCCGTGCTACTTCCCTGTGCTCAGACGCATGCCGATACCATTTTAGGTATTTATGCGGGCGCAGGAACATGGAATGCCAGCCTGGATGGCTCAATCGGTGTAGATGATATACCGATCACAACAGACGAATTGGGACTGGAAGCGGATAATAGCACCTTTGTGTACGTCGCTTTAGAACACCCAATCCCATTGATTCCCAATGTGCGCATCCACCACTCAACCCTGAAAAGCGAAGGTTATGCCGTAGTTGAGCGAAACTTCACCTGGAGCGATGTCACGTTCCCCGCTGAGGCGGCAACCACGACACTACTGGACTTTACCCAAACCGATATCACTCTGTATTACGAAATTCTGGATAACTGGGTGAGCTTGGATGTTGGCGTTACCGCAAAAGTACTTGATGGAACTGCGTCCGTCTATGCAGAACCAGAAGGCTTGGCCGTTGTTACAGAAGAAATCGAACTGACCGGTGCCATCCCAATGGTTTACGGTATGGCAAGATTCGATCTTCCCCTCTCCGGTGCATATATTGCCGGTAATGCTAATTACGTATCCTATGACAACAGCGTGATTAGCGACCTGGATATTAGAGTCGGTTGGGCATTCGAAAGTGTTTTGGATATTGGTGCAGAACTAGGTTTCCGCCAATTTAAAATGGAATTGGTAGATTTTGATGATGCCAACACAGATCTTACCTTTGACGGCCCTTACCTAAACGTGGCTATTCACTTTTAAACAGAAGCCGTAGAGGCCGCACCAGCCTCTACGGCTCCACAAATGATGAAGATATGACTTCACAACCATCGCCACCATCGCCACCATCGCCACCATTTATTGGTACAATTCAGGAACGATTAGCGATGAGGAGTCAAAAAAGAGGGGGGTTAACAGTGTGAGGCTATGGCAAACATTGAATCCATACCCACATGGACAGAAAAAGGGCTGAGCATCCTACTTGAGGGGCTGCTGTAAATATCAGCCCCCTCACTTCAAAAAAAACACCCAAGAACGATTTAGAACAACTTACATTTATTGAACCAACTGAATCACGCCACTCTCTTCCTGAGCATCATCGTTCGCAAGCAGCTCGACCAACTCTGTTGCCGGCGATATTTCATTCGCCAAGGTTAACGCCGCTAGCGCATCTTCAACTTTCTGATCGACGGCCCAATAATAACTCGCGCGATGAAGCCTAGATGCCGCTTGGTACCGATAAAAATTCACATGGCTGATATCTGCGCCGGATTCCTGCTTCGCAACCATCAGAGCCTTAGACACTTCAGCCCCCCTCGCCCACGCCTTGGCCGCATCTTTACTTCGATCACCACCCGCGTAACTGTAGCCAGCAACTTCGAAGGATTTACCCGCAATACGCATTAACTTTAGCGCCAGCACTTTGTAGGCCTTCTTTTTCCCTTCATGATCCGCCGCTTGATACTGAGTCCATAACTGTGCGCCAAAAGCGAACTGATCCTCAGCCATAGCCAGAGACTCTTCGGCGTAAGTCCGCCAACCAGCAACGGCTTCCTTTTCTTGTTCGTATACGAGCCAACTCATCGTCAGTTGACGCTGGGCGCTAAAAAGAGAATCAACATTATTATCGATGTCTTTTACCATCACCACGGCGTTTTTAAACTGCAGGTTACTCAGTTTCACCTTCACGCTGGATAGATCTGAGCGAATAGCAAGGTAGAGCGCCACAGTTTCTTTATGTGTATCTTCCAGGCCTTCTTCCGCAAGGACTTCCATATCAGAAAATTTCATCGCGAGCGGCAGCGGTGATGCTGATGGCCCGTGAAGGGAGCAAAAATCGGTCGGCGTATTGCCATTAACAGCACAACGCTCCTTGATAACTTGCTCATGGGTTCTGCACGTCTGTTTCCAGGAGTCACTCGGCAAGCTGCTGCAGTCACAGTTAATAAGTGGACATACTTCGCCTTCCTGGGCGGCTGCAGACAACACAATTCCTATACCGGTAATGAAAGCTAATAGTGTTTTCATACTATTCAATCCGAAAGGCATTTTTAAGATGGATTTTTTATTTAACGACTACTCATTTTAGAGATTTGGCGCATTAACACAAGCGAACAGCGTCATATATTCAACAATTAATGCTTGATTTTTCATTTTAATCACCAACGCAAATAGTCTTGGCAAAAGCTTGAGCAGGGATAAATAGCAAAGAAAAAACAAACCCCATCAATACCGCAAAAACAGCAAATGCGAAAGCCCAAAGGGGCTGTTCCTGCCACAACAATCCACTAATGTATGCACCCAGCGCATTACCACCGCCAAAACAAACCGCACTGTAAAACGCCTGCCCCTGGCTTTGCGCCGACTCACTAAAGCGTGTACGAACAAACTCAATGGCTATGGCGTGAGCAACGCCAAAAGAAAATGCATGCAGAATTTGTATAAGAGTTATGAACAACACTGACTGTGGAAACCAACCAATCACCCACCAGCGAATGGCTGTCAACAGTAAGCTCACCTGCAGTAAACGCAATATTGAAAACCATTTAAACAACTGCGGCATTCGCAAAAAAATTAGAATTTCTGCAATAACGCCTATTGCCCAAAGAACCCCGATAAAGGTGCGGGAGTATCCAAAGCTTTCGAGGTAAATACTGTAAAACGTGTAATACACCCCATGACTTAACTGCAGTAGTGCCATCACCGCAAAAAACCACAACACGTGCCCTTCTTTTATTATTTCCAAAAACCGACCAACTCCGCGCTGGTGTATAACAGGTTGATCACTTGGTAAACTGATAGCGCTAAGAAGAATACCAGTTAAGAAAATAAAAATGACCAAGGGTAAATGCCGAATCGAAACCACTTCCAACATATAACCCAACACTACTACCGTCACGATAAAGCCGACTGAACCCCACAGCCGGACACGACTGTAGCTGTGCGGCTCTGCGTCGAGGTATGACAAAGTGACGACTTCAAATTGCGCTAAAATGGCGTTCCAAAAAAAACTGTAGGCTATGGTTACCGCGATGAGCCAGACGTAATCCTGACGAATTAAAATACCTAGAAAACAGATACAGGCCCCCGCCGCCCCCAGGCGAATAACTCGCAAACGCCGCCCGCTATAGTCTGCCAGCGCCCCCCATATATTGGGTGCGGCTAATTTGGTTAGCATGGGGATAGCTGAAAGCAAGCCTATATCGGCAGGCTGGTAGCCCAGATCTTCAAGATAAAGCCCCCAATAGGGAGAGAGGGCTCCAACAACGGCGAAATAACAAAAATAGACCGCAGATAAACGCCAATACGGCATAGCTATTATTCTGCTGAGGGAGGAATCGTAAACACCTGTTTTCCGGCATCTCCGTTTTGTGCTCGCTGGCGGAGCGCATGATCCAAGACCACCAGTGCCATCATCGCTTCGGCGATGGGGGTAGCACGTATGCCCACGCAGGGGTCGTGTCGCCCCGTTGTAACGACTTCAACGGGATTGCCGTACACGTCGATACTTCGGCCGGGAATACGGAGGCTGGAGGTAGGTTTTAACGCCATATGAGCGATAAAATCCTGCCCTGTCGAAATACCGCCTAACACACCACCCGCCTGATTGGAGAGGAAACCTTCTGGCGTAATTTCATCTCGGTGTTCCGTTCCCTTCTGGCTAACACTGGCAAAGCCGGCGCCGATTTCTACGCCCTTGACCGCATTAATACCCATCAACGCGTGGGCCAGATCAGCGTCCAGACGATCGAAAACTGGCTCCCCTAAACCCGGAATCATATTGCGAGCAACCACAGAAATTTTCGCGCCGACGGAATTACCCTCTTTGCCCAGCGCCTGCATATAATCCTCCATCGCTTTAACTTTGGAGGCGTCGGGGCAGAAAAATGGGTTTTGATCGACCTGATCCCAGTCCACACTATCTATAGCAATAGGCCCCAATTGAGACAGGTATCCTCGGATTTCAATTCCCCAAAACTGCTGCAGAACTTTCTTCGCCAAAGCGCCCGCCGCCACCCGCATGGCGGTCTCCCTTGCAGATGAACGACCGCCGCCGCGGTAGTCGCGGACGCCGTATTTTTTCATGTAGGTATAGTCGGCGTGTGCGGGACGAAACTGGTCTTTGATACTGGAGTAATCTTTGGATCGCTGATCGGTATTTTCGATCGCCATACCGATAGGCGTACCCGTCGTTTTACCCTCAAAAACGCCTGACAAAATGCGCACCTGATCAGCTTCACGACGCTGAGTGGTATAGCGCGACTGGCCAGGCTTGCGCCGATCGAGATCTCTTTGTAAATCCTCTTCTGTCAGAGGAACCCCTGGAGGGCAGCCATCGACGATACAGCCTAGAGCCAGGCCATGACTCTCACCAAACGTGGTAACAGTAAACAGTTTTCCAAAGGTATTACCGGACATAAATCTCTCGTTATCTTTTTACTCAGTGGCCCGAAAACAGCGAGCCATATTCCACAAGTTGTTCATAGGTCAGCACAAAAACACCGTGCCCACCACTTTCAAATTCAGGCCATAGGAAATCCACTTCGGGATAGGACTCTTCCAGCGCCTCCCAGCTATTACCAACCTCCACCACCAGGAGACCGCCGGGATTTAGGTGGTTGACTGCATCACGCAGAATACGCCGAGTCAGATCCAGGCCGTCTTCACCCGAGGCCAGCCCCAGGGCCGGCTCCGCATGATACTCGGCAGGCATGGAGGCAAGATCCTGGGCATCCACGTAAGGTGGATTCGAAATAATCAGGTCGTAGGTCCGTCCCTTAAAATGCTCTGCATTGAAAACATCCGAGGCAATGACCTGAACGCGAGCCATCATCTCGTAATTTTGAATATTTCGCGTCGCAACGGCCAGCGCCTCGGTAGAAATATCACTCAAATCAACTAACGACTCGGGGAATGTATCGGCACAGAGAATGCCTATGCAGCCGCTCCCGGTACACAAATCCAGAATGGCTTCGGGAAAATTTGTCAACCAGGGCTGAATACCCGCAACAATCAATTCGGCCATTGGCGACCGGGGCACTAAAACGTCTGGCGTAACCTCAAATCTCAACCCGCCAAACCAGGCTTCGCCCGTAAGATAGGCTGCTGGCTGCTGAGTTTCGACTCGTTTTTGAATCAAATCACCTATCTGTTCGCGCTCGGCTAGCGTCAGGCGTGTATCGATAATCTGCTCAAGCATTTCCCATGGCTGACGCAATGCCCACATAACCAGCACCATGGATTCATCCCAAGCATTATCGGTTCCGTGACCAAAATACAGACCTGCTCGCGTAAATTCACTGGCCCCCAGCGAATCCAATCGCGTACTGAAACCAACTCATTGATAGGATTAATCGTCATAATTTTTGGCAAATGGACAAAAGGCCGCTATTCTAGCGCTTTTTCCCCCCACCGCCTAACGACATTAAGCGTAAGCGGTTTCAACAACACAAGCTGGAATTATCATGTGCGATTCAAACAAGGTGGCTGAAAGCACCGCCACCGCTGACTATTTTGCCAAAATCATCGAATCTACCGGCGAAGATCTTCAGCGCCCCGGGCTGGTCGACACGCCTTACCGTGCAGCCGGGGCCTTTGAGTATCTAACCAGTGGCTACCAACAAACACTCGAAGAAGTCGTCAACGACGCCCTATTTCCATCCGATTCTAACGACATGGTAATTGTGCAGGATATCGAGCTTTTTTCCCTTTGTGAGCACCATATGCTGCCATTTATAGGCAAAGCCCATGTTGGCTATATTCCCACAGGAAAAGTTCTCGGCTTATCGAAGGTCGCTCGCATTATCGATATGTATGCTCGACGCCTACAAATTCAGGAGCAACTAACGACACAGGTTGCAAAAACAATCCACGAGGTTACCGGCGCGGCGGGCGTAGGAGTCATTATAGAAGCGAAACATTTATGCATGATGATGCGCGGCGTAGAAAAGCAAAACTCTGTGATGAAAACCTCTGCCATGCTGGGAACGTTTCGGAGTAATTCAAGCACGCGTAATGAATTTTTATCACTGATAAAATAGTCACACCATTACAGAAATGGCGCCGTCAGGGTAAAACGAGCTCCACCCGGCTCAAACCGTTACGCCGCTGAGGCGCCAAGGCGCCAACACCGTGAAAAGACAGCTGAGCCTCTCTCACTCCAAGCACAATCAACCTGTTGTAAACCTGTTCTGCCAGTTGCACTGACAGCTGCAGGTTCTCTTCCGTTTTTCTCGATTGATAGATATGGCCAACCACAATCACTTTTTGCATTGGCCTTAATTTTAACGCACTGGCAACAGTAACAAGATGTTGATTCTTTTCTGCTGCTACCGAAGTGCCTGGAACCACATAAAAAGCATTTTCCAATAAGCTGTTGAGCACTGACCTTGGATTTGCTTCGATTAAAACGACCTGATCCCCAGAGACCTCAAGCGATTCCAGCTGCAAGTATATACGTCGATTTCCCCGCTGGGACAGATAGGCAATCAAATAGTTCGGTATACCGTCTTCCGTAGTTTCCCACACCTGATACCACTGCAGAGTATCGAGACCATAGAGCTGTTTAACCTTAAATACTTCATTCGCCCAGGCATTGCTACTACCGCAATCCAACCCCGAGCATGAAAACAGAAGCCGAGCCTGCTTTGTTTTAAAAAAAGTCTCCAGTCGTCGCCTTGCGTCGTTAAAGGTATAGGTCGATTCCAACTCCAGTGTTTGGCGGCTCACTTTTCCCTGAAGCTTTTCCCTTCGCTCAAACACCCATTGACTGTTTATTTTTTTAGGTGCCGATAAAGACAAACGATAGTCGTCATCACTCACCGTTTGTGTATAAATAACACGCGCACCCGCAAACAACTCTGCAAGCTGCGCTTTAGCTACCGCAACCGATGTGGCGATGAAAACAATGAGTAAAACAATGAGCCGTTTTCTTATCATAATTTATGACCCGGATACGGTGAAAAAAGCGTTGGCATGACTGGCAATAGTATTTGCTTGCGTCGACATATGCAGATGATGATATCCATCCAACTCCACTATTTCGAGATTTTTAATCAAATCCAGGAAAAACGCATACTCTCGAAACGTTTTGACCAAACCAGAATTGGCAATAACTAACTGTACTGGAGCGTTTAAACAGTTTAAAAAAGCGGCGACCTGCTCCGAGGTAAACTTCACTTCCGACGGCGCCATAACTTTATAGTCGTTCGCCCAATAGTGGCCCTGCTCACTCTTCAATACGCCCCGCTCTGCCAAGGCCCGGGCATCCTCATAATTGAGCGGAACAAAGCCATTCATACGGGACTCAACTGCGTGTTCAAAGCTACTGTAAAAGCGCCGATCTCTTTTGGCTACGACCATTAAATTCACAATGGACGAAGCCAATTGAGCTGGTGCTGAAACAGCGTCTAACGGTTCTGGCACCAAAGCTTCGATCAACATCACTCTTTCGATTTTTTCTGGAAACGTTGCAGCGAGAAGTGTCGCTATCATTGCGCCACGAGAGTGCCCAAGCAGTGAGAATTTCTGCCAGCCCATCTGCTCGGCAACACTGAGGATATCGGCAATATCTTGCCAGATATTGTAAGCGCCTAAGTGAGACCGGTGATAACTCTGCCCATGCCCCGGCAGATCGAGTGCAAGCAAATCCATATTACCCAGTTTCGGAGCCAGAAACTGAAAGCTTGCGCAATTATCCAGCCATCCATGCAGTGCAATGACTGGCTGACCACCAGCGGTGCCCCAGCGCAGCCCAGCAATGGTTTGACCACCGACATCCCATGTAACAGCAGTTGAATTCATAGTATTTTTATTGTGGATGATATTGCCAGCAAAGTTCAGCGCACCCCTTGGCAATAACGTCAGTCTCTATGGCAACTAGGCTACCGGTTGTCATTCGAATACTACCACGCTGTAAACCACAAAGGGTCTCAATAAAGTCGGCTACAAACGGTAAGTGGGTCACTAAAGCAATGACTGAAATCTTTCTCTTTTCCTGTAAATCGGAAAGTTGTTGGATCGCATCCTTCGGCGAGGAGGATGGCGTTAACCAGTCGACAGCCCTTACTTCGGCAGCAGGTAAAAAACATTGCAAAATTTCGCCGCTTTGCTGTGCTCTTACCAGAGGACTGGTAAGCACTGTATCGGTAGATTTAAGTATCTCTGATTTTTTACGCAGGCTATCCTCAACTTGCTGTCGACCATGTGAGGTCAATTGCCTCAGGGTATCGTCACCGAAGCTTAATTCGGCTTCACCGTGCCGAAACACAAAAATCTTCACAGCCTGTTTACTCCCGTTTGTCTTGCTGTTCCTGTTCCTGTTCCTGTTCCTGTTCCTGTTCCTGTTCCTGCTCCTGTTCCTGCTCCTGCTCGGCCTCGGACTCTGGAACAATTTCAGAGTCCAAATCACCGGGAAGCGATTCCGCGACTAACTCTGCCTCGGGCCAATCGGAAAAAGGAAACGGTTTTTCGTCACTATTGTAAGTAAGAAAACGAATGGTCTGGTTGATGTAACAGGTTAGCGCGCTGCAAAATTCCCGCAGCTTTTTATTATCGTTGCCTGTAATTAAAGCAAATAAAAACTGAACCACAACCAGCACCCACATAATACTAAGTGCCAGCTGTAGGAATATGGCAAATAGAATCATATAAATGAGGCGCATCCAGTGTTTGCTGGATGTTAGATTTGACTTCAATTGTTCGTCCATTTAACTCCTCCTTGCATATCGACATCACTGCTCATTTCACCTGTCATCAAACCTTGGATTACCGTGGGGATATCCTGGTCGTTAAACAGAATTTCATACAAGCCCGTAACCAGCGGCATATAGACATTTAATTGTTCGGATTTTTCCTTAACGATCCGGAGAGTATTGACACCTTCCGCCACCTGACCAATATCGTCAAGGGTTTCATCTAGTTTTTTCCCTTTGCCCAGCGCATATCCAACACGATAGTTACGGCTTAAATCGGAGGTACAGGTCAATATCAAATCGCCGACGCCAGCTAAACCAAGGAAAGTCATGGGATCGGCACCAAGCTCCGTAGCCAGGCGATTCATTTCCGCTAGGCTGCGCGTCAGTAACATTGCCAAGGTATTGCTGCCACAACCCAAGGCCGCCGCCAGCCCTGTGACGATGGCATAGATGTTTTTTAGTGCCCCGCCCAGCTCAACACCATAACGGTCACGGTTACTGTATATTCGGAATGTGTCAGACGCAAAAACCTGCTGTACACATTCGATAACCGATTCGTCTTCGCTGGCGATCACACTGCCGGTATATTGGCCCTGGATGATTTCCTTCGCAAAGTTCGGTCCGCTGAGCACACCAATGCGCACACTGCTCAATTCTTGCTCTAAAATCTGACTCATAAGCAGAAAACTATCACCCTCAATACCTTTGGTCGTACTAAGAACAATGGTGCCGGGACGAATATGGGGAGCCACTAATCGGGCGACCTCGCGAAAGGATTTGCTGGGCACCGATATTGTGACTACATCGCACTCTTCGACACAATGTAACAAGTCTGATGTCACTATAAGGTTGGGATCTAACTCATAACCGGGAAGGTATTCAGGGTTTTCTCGAGTGGCCTGGCTCTTTTCTGCTCGCGCGGAATCCCGCATCCACAAATAGGTTTTATTACCATTGGCGGCGATAATATTGGCAATGGCAGTACCAAAACTGCCGCCACCAAGTACTGCTACCGTTTTTGCTTCGGGCATGACTGGTTCCGTTATCGTTATCGTTTAAATCTCGGGGCCTAAGTATAATCGAAAGCGTTTGTTAACGCGCTGTCGAAGATAAGCCTGAATATGGGCTTGTGAAGACGGTTTTACTCTTCAAACACCTGCAATATCACAAAAGCCTTGGGAGTATAGCCTGGAGTATTGATTCTAATACCTTCGACATGATTCCCTTACGGAGATGTACAGTGCGCTACAGAATCAAAGTGCATCACACCGTATCACCGGCGTGGATGATTCTCTTCTAAACCTTCCTGTCAGACATCCAGCTCACTATAAACTACCCCCCAAAGGGGGCTGTCAAACGACTGAAAGCAAAATGGCGCCGAAGCGCCATTTATCAGGAAACATCCATTAACAATTTATTCAACCGCCTAACGTAAGCCGCCGGATCTTGCAGACTGCCACCCTCAGCCAAATTGGCCTGATCGAATAGAACATGGGCTAGGTCAGCAAAACGGTCTTCGTCTGTCTCCTTGTCCATCTTCTCCACCAAAGGATGTTGGGGATTGATCTCAATGCTAGGCTTAGACTCAGGCACAGCCTGACCAGCAGACTCCAACAGGCGCTTCATCTGTGCGCCCATATCGTTCTCTCCCACAACCAGACACGCTGGCGATTCGGTTAAGCGGTGAGTAACACGAACGTCTTCCACTTCATTCTCAAGCACTGATTTAATACGCTTAACAAAGTCTTTAAAACTCTTTTCTATTTCCTGCTGCTCTTTTTTCTCGTCTTCACTGTCCAGCTTGCCGAGATCAAGCTCACCCTTGCTTACGTCCTGAAATTGCTTTTCTTTATACTCCATCAGGTGACCCATAAGCCAATCGTCAACGCGGTCACTTAACAGTAGAACCTCAATCCCCTTCTTGCGGAAAACTTCAAGGTGCGGGCTGTTTTTCGCAGTGTTGAAGTTTTCAGCGACCACGTAATAAATCTTGTCCTGACCGTCTTGCATACGCTCTAAGTAACTATCCAAAAATTGATCCTGGACGTCGGTGTCAGTATGCGTTGTTGCAAACTGCATTAGCCCTGCAATTTTCTCTTTGTTAGCAAAATCTTCTGCAGGACCTTCTTTTAATACCTGACCAAACTCTTGCCAAAACTCTGCGTATTGCTCGGTCTCGTTCTTGCGTAACTTGTCGAGCATATCCAGCACACGCTTGGTGAGAGCAGAGCGCATACTGTCAATATTTGGGTCTTTCTGCAGAATTTCACGGGATACGTTCAAAGACAGATCGTTGGAATCGACAACCCCCTTTATAAACCGCAGGTACAATGGAAGAAACTGCTCGGCGTCATCCATAATAAAGGTGCGCTGAACGTAGAGCTTCAACCCTTTCGCTGCATCGCGGTTATAGAGATCGAACGGTGCTTTGGAGGGTAAGTATAATAGGCTGGTATAGTCCAACTTACCTTCGACACGGTTGTGGCTCCACTTCACAGGGTCACTGAAATCGTGGGAAATATGCTTGTAGAACTCCTTGTATTCTTCTTCCGTCACGTCGTTACGTGAGCGAGTCCACAGTGCTGTAGCAGTATTGACGGTTTCGTCTTCCGGCTCTTTTTCGCCCTTGTCCTCTCCGTGATGCTCTTTTTGCATAACGATAGGCAGTGAAATATGGTCGGAGTATTTCTTAATAATGGAACGCAGACGCCAGCCATCGGCAAACTCCTGCTGGTCTTTTTTCAGGTGCAGAATAATGGAGGTACCACGTTCAGTACGCTCCACGCTTTCGACACTGTACTCAGCTTCCCCTGCGCTCTCCCAGCGAACCCCCTCTTCCTTCGCTGCTCCCGCACGACGGGTTTCCACAGTAACCTTATCAGCCACGATAAAGGCAGAATAAAACCCTACACCGAACTGACCTATCAGGTGGGAATCTTTCTTCTGGTCGCCCGTGAGGTTTGACAAAAATTGCGCGGTTCCAGATTTAGCGATAGTACCCAGGTGGTCGATCACTTCCTCACGGCTCATACCAATACCGTTATCGGAAATGGTGACAGTATTAGCCTCTTTATCAAAGCTGATACGGATTTTCAGCTCGGGGTCGTCCTCATATAGCTCCCCGTGATGCAAAGCTTCAAAACGCAGTTTATCAGCGGCATCTGAGGCATTGGATACCAGCTCTCGTAGAAAAATTTCTTTATTGGAATACAACGAATGGATCATCAGATGCAGAAGCTGCTTGGCTTCCGTTTCAAATCCACGAGTTTCTTTAGTGGCCTCAACGGTCATAGATGTTACTCCTTAAAGCACAATTTATAGGGCGCCTTGCACCCAGTCATCGAAAGAATGTTGCTCGCTTATATGGAGTTAGGTGGGAATATTTCAAGGGCTGGGACAAGAATCAACCGGCGACCCTATGGCTGCCGGCTGACCGAAGGGTTTATCTACACTGGTATAGAGAAAAGCTCTGCTTCCCCGCGTCTGCAACCGAGTCGGAGACAATCGTATCTGCACCCAGCGATACGGCTTCATTGCGCGCCAGAGTCAACAGCTCCTCAGACACCTTTTTGGCTTTACGATTAAAAAAACCGACCTTGCCTTTAACGCTAACAGTGGCTTTACCCAGTTTTTTACAGTTCTGTACAGCATTAGCCTTAACAAGCGCAACAGCTTCGGTGCCCTCGACAGGTTTGACCCAAGTACAAGACGTTGCAGTCAACGCCAACACTGCTGTAATAACGATCAATTTGGTTGATTTCATATTAACCCCTTTCGTTGAAAATCGTGCGTCCGCATGCTAACACAAGGATCGGCGACGGCTCTGCAAAAAAATATCGTCTTTTACTCTTCACAGTGGTTGTTTACTATGAGAACTCAGCCGATAAACCGAAGTAACCATCATGCAGACTTCTTGCGACACCCACGCCCATACCGTTGCCAGCACTCACGCCTACAGCACCGTTCACGACTACTTTGCCGTAGCGCGCGAAAAAGGCATTCAGCTATTTGCCATTACCGACCACGCCCCCGCGATGCAGGATGCCCCGCACTACTGGCACTTTGGCAACATGAAAATTATTCCGAGAATTGTGAATGGTGTCGCCATGCTAAGAGGGATTGAAGCCAATATTCTGCCAGCGGGGAAACACTCCGCGTGCGGGCATCACGGCATGGAGGCCCTGGATATTCCGCCGAATTTAGTCCCATTTCTCGATATATCTATCGCCAGCTTTCACGAGCCTGTATTTCCGCCCGCAGATATACACACGCACACAAAAGCAGCTATCGCCGCAATGGAATCAGGTCTATGCCAGATACTGGGCCACCCAGGCAACCCCAATTACCCTATACATCAGGAAGAAGTTGTTCGCGCCGCCAAAGACAATAATGTCGCCATCGAAATCAACAATAGCTCCTTCACCCACTCACGTACCGGCAGTGAGAGCTATTGCTTACAACTGCTCGAACTGGTAGATAAGCACGACTGGAAAGTCGTGTTTGCCAGTGACGCCCATGCAGCATGGGACTTGGGCGAGCATTCAGCCTGTATCGCCAAAGCCAAAGCCATCGGATTCCCCGGGTCACGAGTACTATCTACTTCACCCGCAAAGCTGCTGGCATTTCTTGGCGAACACCGCAAGCTAGTGGCCGAAGAGCTAAAGGGCTGGCTGGCGGGCCTCTGAAAGTCCCTTAGCGGCTAAGCGTGGCGCAATTTGTCGCAACGCCACCGGTTCTCATACGTTAGCAGCGCGATGGTTCTATGGCCATTTGCAGCCAGGAAAAACAATAGACGGTGCTGAAAACCTTGTACTGAAACGCGGAGACTGGCCAATATTTGCTCGACCTTTCACGTTGAAATCCCTATAGTGCCGCCCCTTTACGCTTATTTGTCTTGAACGTTTTACGGGAATTCCATGATCTCTACCGCCAATATCACCATGCAGTTTGGTGCCAAACCTCTGTTTGAAAATATTTCAGTGAAATTTGCCAACGGCAACCGCTACGGCCTAATCGGCGCCAACGGCTGTGGCAAATCAACATTCATGAAAATACTGGACGGAAGCCTCATTCCAAGCGCAGGTAATGTGTCAATCGCCCCAAATACGCGCATAGGCAAACTAAACCAGGATCAGTTTGCATTTGAAGAATACTCCGTAATTGACACCGTCATTATGGGCCACAAAGACCTGTGGGAGATTAAGCGAGAGCGTGAACGTATCTACAGCTTATCGGAGATGAGCGAAGAAGACGGCATGAAGGTCGCTGAACTTGAAACACACTTTGCCGAGATAGATGGGTACAGTGCAGAGAGTCGCGCTGGCGACATACTGATTGGCGCAGGAATCGACATAAATTACCACTTTGGACCAATGAGCGAAGTTGCACCAGGCTTGAAATTAAGGGTCCTTTTGGCACAAGCGCTTTTCGCCGAACCTGATTTTTTGCTCCTCGACGAACCCACCAACAACCTCGACATCAATACCATTCGCTGGCTGGAAGGTGTGCTCAACCAGCGCAACAGCACCATGATCATCATTTCCCACGATCGCCACTTTTTGAACGCCGTATGCACACACATGGCTGATATCGACTATGGCGAACTGCGCGTATACCCCGGCAGCTACGATGACTTTATGACTGCATCGACCCAGGCTCGCGAAACGATGCAAAACGAGAATGCCAAGAAAAAAGCCCAAATCGCCGAGCTACAACAATTTGTTAGCCGTTTTTCCGCCAACGCATCGAAAGCCAAACAAGCGACATCCCGCGCAAAACGACTCACCAAAATTAAGCTCGAGGATATCAAGCCCTCCAGTCGGGTTAACCCTTACATTCGCTTCAATCAAGATAAAAAACTTCATCGCCAAGCACTTATCTTGGAGAACATTGGGCACGCATTTGAAGATGCCTCCCTCTTCAACAAGGGCAACCTTATTTTAGAAGCAGGGGCACGCCTAGCCATTATCGGAGAAAATGGTGCGGGTAAAACTACCCTTTTGCGCTGTTTAATGAACGAATTGAAACCCAATAACGGTAAAATTCAGTGGGCGGAAAACGCCACGCTCGGCTACTGCCCTCAAGATAGCAGTGCAGATTTCAATAGTGATCTAAATCTTTTTGATTGGATGAGCCAATGGCGAAAACCCAGCCACGATGACCAAATCGTTCGTGCGACACTGGGCCGTTTATTGTTCTCTGCAGACGACTTTGAAAAGAAAGTAACTGTTTGCTCGGGTGGAGAGAAGAATAGATTACTTTTCGGCAAGTTAATGATGCAAGATACCAATGTGCTAATAATGGATGAACCAACCAACCACTTAGATATGGAATCGATTGAAGCCTTGAACCTCGCGCTGGAACACTACCCCGGCACACTCATATTTGTCAGCCACGACCGAGAGTTTGTATCTTCTTTGGCGACACGAGTTGTCGAAATCAAAAACGAGACCCTTGTAGACTTCCAGGGAACGTATGATGAGTATCTGGAAAGCCAAGTAGTAACACAATAACGGTAGTAGCTCAGACTTGATCTTACAATTTACTGTATTTACCGGTGCCCGTTAGATTAAATCTGAGCTACGCTTACGCCAAGATCTTGGCATTGAAATGAAGACTAAGCCATTCCGCTATCGGTTCAATTCCCTATAATTTAGAACTCCATTTTCACTCAAGCGAGAGCAGGTTACCTCTCAAAAAGTACCACAAACCCCAAACATTATACCCTAACTATCACGCCTCTCCAGGCAGACTAATCAACACCAAAAGCGTTGATTCCATTATAAAACCCAAGGCGCAACTATCAATCGACTAATTTTTTGTCGATACTTCTAATTCGTTTTTTTGATCTAGGTTTTGACGAAAAACCTCCATAAAAAAACGATATACGATCTAGCCTAGATAGGCCTCCAATTACGCATTACTTTCGATGTTAGATAATGTATCGGCCACACTCAGTGAGCTTTCATAAAGGCATGCATATTTTTCTCCGCCTCTATCATTCCCCCAACCTTCCAGCATCACCCATTGATCCATTCGATAGCAGATTAAAACGTCCTTTCCGAGAAAGGGATACTTTGAACACCGAGTGCAATGACATCCTCCAATACTTCAACCGTTAATTTTTACTATATTCTCGTATGTGTAAGTTATTCAAATCATAGCTAGCGATTAGAGCCCAACAACCCAAAAAGTCTACGTTCAGACATCTACCACAGCAGCAAGTCAAACCAGAGATAAATATAGCTAAAGAAATGCAACCTATCCTTGCATACCAGCACGACTAAAAACATTCATCACGACAAAACAAATAGTACGACGCCTTTTTCCCTGCTTTTATTCCAAAACAAAAAAATACGGTTGCAACTCAGCATCGCCGCAACTTAACATTTATAATAAGTTTCCCGTTATTTAAATCGGCAATCATTTAAAACATTACATACAAAAGGACTTTATTAAATGCTTAAAAAACTCTCTCTTACAGCTCTACTTTGCGTATCCGGCATTACTTCAGCAGTAGAGTTTGAAGCGGGATCATCCGGAGGCGGCGGCGGATCCCCTTTCTCCGACAACCCTCCTTCTGATTTTTCTCATATAGCCAATATTACGCTATGCGGTGGATCTAAGATTGATTCTATACTTGTGAATTACGAAGACTTAAGCGGAAACACTTACAGCTTTGGCAAACATGGAGGTAATGGTGGGAGCTGTGAAACCCTCTATTTTTGGAGCGGTGAATATATACGAAGTATTTCGGGCAAACATGGTTCAGCCGTGGACTCTTTGAGTATTACCACTAATCAGGGTCGCGTTCTAAAAAAAGGCGGGGCTGGCGGTTACGCAACATTCAAATATACTGCAAGCGACCAGTTCAAAATTTCCGGGTTTAAAGGACGTAGCGGCAGCAGACTAGACGCAGTTGGCGTTATTTACAGTCAAGATTACTAGCTGTAACTTGCTACCTATATGGTATTTTTAACCACTGTATGTTGAGGTAGGTAGTCCGAGCGGGGCTGCCTACCTCTCTAATCAATTCGAAACTTCCACTTACCTCTCATTTTTAATAACCTATTAGCTACCAGCTAAACCAACAACAATTTTTATAAAAAACTCGGCCGCAAGCGACCGTTTTTTTAGAATACGCCCAGCTTCTTACTGTTTTCTTCGCCTTTATTCATAGCTTCAAGTTGATTTTGAACATACTCGCGAATGACTTTTTCACTTGCATTTCCAATCGTTTCAACAAAGTAGCTCTGAGTCCACAATTTACCACCCCAGAAATATTTACGCCTTATTTGTGGGTGCATTCAAAAAAACTCTCTTGCTGATATGCTTTTGATGCTTGATGCTTGATGCTTGATGCTTGATGCTTGATGCTTGATGCTTGATGCTTGATGCTTGATGCTTGATGCTTGATGCTTGATGCTTGATGCTGAATCATTACGCTCAGCTCTTACAACCATATGTATATAATTTACTGGAATCTCTAGCCCCACAAGTTCTATATCGTAGTCATATCCAACCTTCTCGATAATGGCTTTCAAATCTTCTCGAAATGGTTCCACAAAACTTTATGCCCATATTTTGGTATCCATACAAAGTGATACATTATTCTAAGCACATGATGGGAATTTCGACGTAACTCCAAAAGTTGGCAATACGGTTAAACTTTAATAGATGTTTAGCCCCTTTTAACCTCTCCATTTTAAAATGGTGGCTGAGAATTACGCTACCCTCTCACACAATTACGATAGGCTAAGGCACAGTAAGAGCGGTGTTGTGTTGAAGATATATGCTCGAAAATAGATACTCTATCGCTCGGCCAAACTTTCCTTCCACCTGCACTGCCGTAGCTTACGATGGCAAAAACTCTATTGGAAAAATAACCGTTACCGGCTTAACATCCTTCACGCCGAACATGAACATTCTAATGCGGCTGAGCAGGCGTCGCTCCAATGACGAGCTATTGAGTTCGCTGGAGACAATACGAATATGGGTCACTTTACCCTCCGGCGATATGGTTAACTCTAATACGATTTTACCTTTCAATCCTGGCTGTTTACGTCGCTCCCGGTTGTATATGGAATAAAGCGTGCCTTTATTTTGGTCGAAGACAATAGTGACGTCTTCTTCAGAGCGAATTTTTCCACTTCGGCCACCGACTTTAGCTTCACCATCGGTTTTTATTACAACATCACTTTTAAACAGCGATTGTTTTACCAGTGCCACCTCCCGCTTAGATAAAGTGGTATGCCCCACGCCACCGCCGATGTATTGACTGGAATCCACACCGCCGCTACCTTCTCCGACACCGGCCGTGAGTGCATCGGTATTATGGCCTACGGCCACATTTTTACCTGCTTTCGAATCTTCAACAACTCCGCCTAATAATTCATCTATATCAGATGTATCTATCAAATCGGCCAATTCGCTACCCAGTGCCAGCAACCCACTTTTCTGCGCTTTCTCTCTTGCTTCTTGCTCCACTACGGTAAGCGGTTCCTTCTCCTCTTCAGTTTCCATTTCCCTCGCGACTTTTGGCTTCGGAGTAGGTAAAGGTTTTGGTACCGGTGTCGGAGCCGGTGTCGGTGCGGGTACCAGTGCTTCTTTCTCGGAAATAAATTCAGCAATACGATCAGGAACCTTGATGGATTTTTTTCGATCGACTTCCGGGGCCTCAATGCGGCCAATCAATGTGGCAACGACGAATACAACGATAAAGACAACACCCGCAATAATATGAAAGGTGCTTTCATTTCGACTGTCAGGTAGCCATTCAAGTGCGACGGATTGATATTTTTGATGTGTCATTAAAGCTCTATTCTTTCGCTGCTTTCCGAGCGATCTGGTTTGCTGCAAATGCAATTTTGGTATAGCTTGCCTGCTGGCAACTCGTGAGTATTCTGCGAATCAAGTCGTAGGAGATGTTTTCGTCCCCCATTATAGTAATTGCTTTTGCAGCTATATTTTCATCGGTAGCGTCCTGCATTTCTTTTGACGCTTGAAATTCGAGCTCTTCTTTTAAAGCTGGAATAGAGTCGCTACTATCAGCCAAAACCTCGGCAATGCTAGCCACTTTTCTACCTTGCACCAAAATATCGGACTTAGTTATCACTACAACGATAGTTTCATCGGGTACTTTTGTTGCCACTGATGTCGGCAAGGTTAACGCACTATTATTAGGTAACTGCTGAGTACTGGATGAATTCACTAACAGAAAAAAAACCAAAATAGTAAAAATATCCATTAACGATACAAGATTCAGCGGCGGCTGCTTTCTCAACTTATGATGCCGCTCCATACGTCGTGCTCTACGAGAAGTCTCTAACATTACAATGTATCCCCTACAGTGGGCGGCCCAGAAACCGTTTCTTCCGGTGCATCCCCAATGGATACATTGGGAAATAGCTCTACATTGACTACTGAAACCATTTCCACCACATCAGCACTCTTAACCCTATCCATTACTTGGATCAGGGTTTTATAGCTAACCGATTTATCTAATAAAAGGGCGATACCTTTTTCCTCCGGAAAACGTGTTTTAACTTCCAGCAAAACTTTGGTAAATATTTTCCAGTTTATCTCATCACCCGAGCGATTAAGTTTTTTTAGAACGCCCAAGTTTGCGTCTCGCAAAATAATGGCATTTGGACGGATAACAACCTGTAGCTGCAGCTTGACTTCAGAATTATCATTCTCTCTCTGCATTGCATCCAATGCAGGAAGATTAAGCTCTAATACCGTCATGCGGGAAAATACCGCTGTAATTAAAAGAAAGGGAACCAATATAACCATTAAGTTCATAAAGGCGGTTATATTTAGCTCTACAGTTTCTTGAAGTTGCTTTCTACGAACTAGTTTCATAGGTTGATTTTTATTCGTCCGTCATAAGATTAAGACATTTCACTGCCGCCATTTCCAGGTTGTCAACTAAACGACCCGTTTTTGTCGCTAGGTAGGAATGTATAAGTATCAACGGAATCGCCGCTGTCAAACCAAATGCGGTGGTATTCATTGCTACAGAAATACTGGCTGAAAGTAAATCAGCTTTTTCTGCAGGATCAGCTGAAGCCACAGCTGTAAACGCTTGAATCAAACCGATAATGGTTCCAAGAAGACCTAGTAAGGTTGCAATATTGGCAAGGGTTGCCAGGTAGTGGGTTCGCTGCTCCAACTCGGGCATCACCTCCATTACGCCCTCTTCCATTGCCGATTCAATAAGCTCTCTTTTAGCGTTGCTCTTGCGACGCGAAAAACCGTAGGCTAGAACACGCGCAAGCGGGGTGTTGGATTTTTGTATGGTGCTATCGGCACGATCATAGTCATTAGCTTTTAGCATAGGCGTTAGGATTTTCCAAATTCTATTAGTTTTACTCTGCGTAGTGACAATATACAAAAACCGTTCCAGTGCAATAGCTAAACCAATGGCCATTACCACCAATATGGCGTACATAAACGGCCCTCCGGACTGGAAGAACTTAACTAAAACCATGGTTATAACCTCTAAAGTGTTTACAATTTAATAATTTTTTATTCCAGCTCGCCGCCAGAACGATGAAAAAGGTTCTACTCGATATTTTTATCTAGATTCTGAGTGGGGTCTACTATTTGAATTTCACCTTCGCCATGCCCGCTAACACCATCAACAAACACATCGGCATTCGTATCTTCCACCTTAACGTCAACTTCGGAGAGCATCACTTCATCAATAGACGCTGCGTTTGTGCACGCCGCTATTTCTTCCGCCGGTGAGAACCCATTATATTTCGTATCGATTTCATCGAGAATGTCTCTTCTACGACTGCGATACTCTTCCAACGAAATTGAACGATTATAGTAATCGTTCGACAATTCCGTAATGATTTTTGAAAAACTCGTATCCGGCATTACTGACCCATTAGTTACAGACTGTTTACTATCGTTCAACAATTTCTCTCAACACTCGAAAGCCCGTAATTTCATCTGCTGAACCAGAGTGCTTCTCGACGGACTTAAGAGTACAAGATTCCATTGCTGTTTTATACGAACCACCGACAGCGGCTATTCTTCCGCCGGTATCAATCACCCACTCCTGCGCGTTACCTACATGATTCACAACCCCCCATTTGTTCTGCCTACCTACCGAAGCTTTGATAAGCGCATCGCCTTTTTGAATTCCTCGAGAATTCAGTCGGCAATTTCGGTTGGAGTCCAACTTCCCGCTTTGGGCTCTTGCCGCGTAAACCCATTCAGCTTTGGTCGGCAAACGGTATTTTCGTTTAGCTTTATCTCCTAACCAACGTAGATAATCTTTTACGAGGGAATTGGGGATATTCGTTACCGGGAAACTTTTGCTTACACCTGAAATTTCTTCACACTTCCCAGACTCTTTACAGTAAACATTTATTTCCGCAACAGACACCTCATATTTACCTATTGCAAATTCCTTCATGCTACCAAACCCCGGGATAACAACCATCGCTGGCCCCTTGCCCTGTGTACCGAGACGGTCTCTACATATCGCACGCTTACCGCTCGCACCAAGACCGGCCAAGGCTGTATCGCACGGATCTTTGGGAACGATTTTAATCGTTGCTACCGAAGCATTTTCCGGGAATATTCGCAAAGCGAACTTTTTGGATTCCATCGCCCGCTCAGGAAAAGACCGACCTATTTTTGATATACATTTTGACAACGCTAATACTATTCCTCCCTCCCTCTTTTTATACTCTGCCATATTTACGGAACGAAGTTTTTTTATTGCAATATCCAAATCCCTCATATTTAAGCCTGAGCGACAAGCGAGCTGCTCAT
Source organism: Teredinibacter haidensis (assembly GCF_014211975.1). Classification (NCBI taxonomy): domain Bacteria; kingdom Pseudomonadati; phylum Pseudomonadota; class Gammaproteobacteria; order Cellvibrionales; family Cellvibrionaceae; genus Teredinibacter; species Teredinibacter haidensis. The sequence continues at coordinate 1,083,798 of NZ_CP060084.1, read as the reverse complement.
CAACATTTGTCATTGCTTGGTTAAATACATTTCGTTTTTCAATAACTTCCTTAGCCTCGGCCTGTTGCGTTTTTTTTTGCTGGGCGGCCAATCGCTGCGCTTCAACTTTCTCTCTCTCTCGCTGCTCGACCAAAGACATTACATCTGAAAGCCGCTTCTGCAGAGCCGTCAGCTCAGACGTATCCGTTGTGTATCGTGGAGCATTTTCAATAATACGCCTAGCCAACTCTAACTCTTCAGCTCCAATGGCTTTTGCTATTTTTTCTAGGTATGCCTGATACAGTATTACCTCCTTGGGAGATAACCAATCGCTATTCTGACCCAACAACCGCCTTAATTCCTGAGTTTCTTTCCAGATAGTCGATTCCCAAACATTTGTGAAGAGCACCGATTCCAACAGCGCTTGGAAATTGTTTTGGTGCTGCTCTAGCCGCAACTGCATTTCAATTTCACTGCGAACTTCATCTTCCGATATCTGTGTCCCGCCTTCGTTAAAAACCGACTGATAACCTGCAAACGCAGTTAACGATAAAATTAGAACCGCTGGCAATACCAATTTAAGGGGAGAAGATTTGGCTTGCGTAAGCTGTTTCCAAAACTCATCCACCGAAGCAATTCTGTCCTCTCGTTTTAAAGCAATGGCCTTTTCTATTACCTTCCATTGACGTTTGCTAAATGCGTGAACCCGCTTGGGCTTCAATTTACCTCGAGAAACTTCATTCGCATGCACGCGATCATACGGATGCATTCCAGAAAACAGTTCGCAGGCAATACAACCCAGAGCATAAATGTCGTCGCGTACATCAGGAGTTTCACCCTCCAGCATTTCCAGGCTGGCATAAGCCGGCGTTAACGCACCGAGATTACCGGCATCAAACACAGTTCTATCGTCTACACTTTCCTCCAGATTTTCCGCCGAGGCAACTGCTCGCGCAATACCAAAATCAAAAACTTTCGCAGACCCTCTATTCGTTACGTAAATATTTCCCGGCTTAAAATCCGAGTGGATAATATTTTCGGCATGCGCATGAACAAGTGCAGCACAAATACCTTCAAGAATCTTCCACGCGTCATCTTCGGGTAAACCGGTAGCTTTATATTGGCTAATGAGCTTATCTAGCGGTTTTCCTTCCAGGTACTCCATAGTCATAAAAACGGTTTCGCCATCTCTATCGAAGTCATGGACGTTTACAATATTAGGGTGTGCTATTCTTTGGGTTTTTCGAGACTCCCGTTGCAGGGCAATAAAGGCTTCGGGATGAGAACGAAAGTCCTCACTCAGAACTTTAATAGCAAGATAAGGGTCGCGATCATTGGCTTCCACTTTTAGTCGATCTTTGGCTTTGTATACAACCCCCATGCCTCCAGCGCCCAGCACTTCCTCCAAAATGAAGCGGTTCTTCAATAGTTCATTACCAGCTCGATTAGAGAATTCACCTGTGTCCTGTGGTCGTTCTTGAGAATCTAATACGGGGCTTAAGCTTGTGGAACGCTTCGGCTTTGCGAACTGTGTTTTATCAGAAAAATCTTGCTCCAAAGGTGAATGGTCTATTGGCGACAATGCAGGAGGAGCATTCCGGTTCGGGGCAATACGGGTTCTATCCGATGGTGCAATTTGAGTAAGATCGTCGCTTAGCGGCTGCGGTATCATCGCCGCTTTAATTTGAGTTTTTTCCTCCTCGCTTCCTATTCCCTGCTGCTGCAGTATCTGTCCCTTCAATTGCCGATTTTTTTCCTGCTGTGCTTTTAGGATTTGTGCTTTACGTAGCTGCGCCTTAAGTCTTTGTACTTTTAATTCCTGCGCTTTTCGTTGTTTTGACTTTTGTTGGGGATTGGGTGCCAAACGAGTTTTATCGTCATTTCCCTCTGCCGTAATGCCTTCAGGCGTAATTTCAGACAACACGCTATCATTGCCGCTTGCAACAGAAATATCATCAGGTTTTTTACTTCCCAATGTACCCGCCTTTCCGATTTGCGTTTTATTGTTGTCTTCAAATTCACTCATGGACCGTATTTTTACCACTCATTTTACAATTTATCGGGAATACCCCTGACTATCACAATTGAAACATTATCTGCTGCTCTGTTTGATAAAGATTTATTCATTAATTCTGAAACACTCTGTTCAATACTTCGCGTGCTGAGGTGGAACTCAATATCGTCCTGCTTTACAGAGTTGTACAATCCATCGCTACAGATTAGAAAGGTATCTCCAATTTGAGTGCTAAATACATTGATATCGACATACAGTTCACTTTCACCACCTATTGCACGAGTAATGACATTTTTTTGCGGGTGATTATGGGTTTCTGCCTCTGTAATTAGTCCCATGCGCAACATTTCTTCCACCTGGCTATGATCCCGTGAAAGCTGCTGTAACCAACCATTTCGATAGCGGTATATTCGAGAATCACCGACCCATAAACAAACACCGACTCGCCCGCGGATAACTAACGCCGCAAGTGTACTACCCATGGTACCGCTCTCCAGCATAATGCCAGCGTATTCCATAATTTCCTGGTTAACATTCAATAGCGCGTCTTCTACGGCATCCACATAATCACTGAGCTTGGGTAGGTTAGGCACCGCAGCCAACGCCTCCACTATTTTTGTGGACGCTATATCGCCAATCTCGTGTCCGCCCATGCCATCGGCTACGGCCCAAAGACCAGATTCAGGCAGCGCTATTAAAGCGTCTTCATTTGCCGCGCGAACTGTTCCCACGTCAGTTTGCGACGCATACACCCATTCAATGGGTCTAAATGCTGTGTCACTCATTCAATCATTCCTAACATATCCCGTTATTCAGAGCTGCCAAAAAGCTCATCATCTTCTGGGATAATAGTCTGTATTTTACTGTCCAACTGCGGCTCCTCGGCTTGATCACTTGCCAGAACGTGTTCTGTTTCTGGCTCACTTACTTGCTCAGGAACTTGCTCTGGTTCCAACCGTCGCTCCGCTAGTTGTGGGTTAAATTCATTCTCTCCCACACTTAAGCCACCAGCGTTCAAATAAAATGGCTGCTGCCAGCGCCACTCTTCCCACCGGCCGTCAAGCATAGCCGCTATGCCACCAATAGGTGGCAGGCCTTTGCTGGTAAACAAACAAGGCTCAACCAACTGCGAACCCTTTGTGCTCCAAGCGCTATAACTCGCCAATAAGTGCGTTAAGCAAGCATCCAACATATAGGGTATTACCGTGCTCGGAGATTGCTCTTCAAACTCCATATTCATAACGAGAGCTGAGGTGTTATCAACGCAAGAGCCTCGTACATAGGAAGAGTCAATCAGTAAATCCGGCTGATTTATTTCCTCTACGATATCTTCTATTTGGAGCTCTCCGTCAAGAGCCCTCAACGCGATACCTTCCATAGCATCGTACCACTGCATTTGCGTGCTGATAAACTCGGTGGGAGCGATGCTTCCAGGTAGGCGCGTAGCAATCGAAAACGGAAAATAACGACCCACCCTATCTACACTCGGTAAAAACAGGCCCGCCCAGCCGTTTTCATCGATAACACCTTCAGAGAAAGCGAAACGCCAAATAGGGCTAGTGAGATAAGTCTCCAGCCATTGCTCGCCTAACTGCTCTTGCGAACCGCCAACAAAGCCCTGAAGCCACGAATCAAATACGGTCATAAACTGGGCAGGCAAATCACGGTAGATAAAATCACCGTGTGCCGGCAACTTACCGAATAATCCTGTTGGGTTAGTGTTATTCACTAGATGGCCTCTGGGCATCTAAACGAACCGAGGGTGTCGTTTGTAAATGGATTATTGACGCTCTTCGCTCGACCTTCATATACAATACTGCGCGAATGCCCTTCGCCTTGATCATCTACCTGAAAAGTAAGCTCGTACACATTCGAACGACTTGTTTTCTTGATGCTTGAGGCATCCATTAAACGAAACCACGCCCAAGGACCAACGTAAGTTTTATCAAAAACGGAATCATCGACCCCTTCAAAAATGACGCGCACTCGACTATTGCCATCTTCGCCAGACCAATTAACCGGCTTCCAGAATTTTGGGCCATGTTTGTAGCTGAGCCGTTCCTCACCCAACTCCAGGATAAACCGCGCATCGTCTTCACTCATACTACGCGGCCTCAGTTCCAGGCTAATGGAAGGTGATTCACCTCCACCCTGGAAAAAAACATCACGAATCGACAATGCGTGGCGAATCTGCTTAAGCGCCGCAGAGGAATAACCAATAGAGTATTTATCCACCACTTTGTTGTTCCAATTTTTACGGGTATTCACAAATGGTTTAATAAACTCTAAATAAAAAGCGTCAACCGTTCCATTCGGTTTAAAAAACTCACTAAAATCAAACAAAGCCAACTCATCGATAGCATTTTTCTTTAAGGGATAGCGCCCCGCTAAACCGCGCGAATATGGAGTGTAAACCTGATTACGCCATTCGCTTGCGACATATTCATGAGCTGAACGTAAAATGACTTTCCAAGTCTCGTTAGACAATGTCGTTAACCAGCGCTCCACCGGCTCTGGCATATTCTGAGCATAAGCATTGAGGGAGCTGATCGGGCTAGCAGCACCGCTTTGGAAGCGTGCTTTTGCGATTTCGAATGATTTTTTACTCGGGTCGGGTGAAAACGAAATCTCTGCCACATATTCCTGCATCTGCCCAATACGTTGCAAAATACTATCCACCACAGCCGGACTTCTGGCGTTTTCTTTCAATAAAATATTTAAATCATGGAAACGACGATCCACCTTAGTCGTTTCGACTTTGCTGGCAATAAACCCCAACGCTTTACCTTTTTTACCTTGGGTATTTCCCTCTGCCAAATCCTGAATAACGGGCGAAGTCAACTGAGTATGAGTTAACCCCACTTGCAGTATTGAACGTAGAGGGGAGTAGACTGGATCACTAAAGCTGGACAATATTTCTTGTGCTTCGCGTAGATCTTTAAACTCCTTAACCTCCAGCGCTCTATAGACATCACTCCAAACACTGGCATAATCCGACAAGTAGTGATCTTTTACCTCCGCGCTTATTTCATCTAGATCTTCGTTGATGAAATCTACTTTCTCTTTATCATCATCAGACAGTACCCAACGCTCTTTCACAATATCAGCAATAACCGGTGCACCAGCAGAAAAATCAATATTTTCATATCCATCGACGGTGAACATGGCGGGAACACTGAGTGCCTGGCTAATTTTGGCGTTAACTTTATAGGCCGCACGCACCGACTCCCCAAAGTGATTTAACATATCCACAGGCTGCACGTAATCCGGGCTAGTCTTAATACGACTGTAAATACGTTTGGACACGGGCACACGTAGCAATAACGAACGAGTTTGCGATACCAAGCGTTTATTCAGCTCCACTGGAGCTAAATCCAATGCTAGTAAAGCGATCAAATGTGCCTTTAATTCTTGACGGCGAGTAGCTTCGCCATGAAATTGGCTCTCCCAGTTAGTTTCAAACCACTCAGAGATAAGCGGTCTATCCATTTTATCCCGCTTGTTAAACATTATATAGACACGAAAAGTATTATATAAATCACCACCTTGATGCCCTCGATTTAATGATAATTCCAAATCTGAGATTAACCTAGGCAATAACAACCGCTGTAAATACTCCTCATAGGCAATGTTAGCTTCAATATCGACACGCCCATCATATAAACCGATGCCCGACAGCCAAGGGTGTTCTTCTTGATCGTAAACGATACTGGCTTTTGCAAGGGCGTTCAGAGCTGGAATAACGGCTCGAACATCCTTATTCCAGCGACTAAGTTTATTATTTTCTGTTTCGAATTCTTTGATATAGGAACCCACTTCAGACATATACAGTTTGTGCCGAGTGATGCTTCCGCTCCACACAAGAACAACCAGTACCGTTATACCTGCCAGGCCGATAAATGCTCCTCGCTGTGCCCAGCGGATAAACGACTCATACCGAACGTTTGAGCCTACCAATTCTGATTCTGGAAATATAACTTCTCGGAACAAGCGCGAAAGGAAAAAGCTTTTGCCCTGTTGATTTGGCGCCTGAGCTGATTCGCGGGAGAAACCGAAATTGGCAGAAACAGAGCTCATTAGGCGATCAATGGGTGTGCCATCCTGGGTGCCGCTGGAAAAATAAACGCCACGTAGATACGGTTGAAAGCGATAGCGGTTTTGGGTAAAGGTTTGGCGGACAAACGAATCGACAATATTGGTAAGATTTTCCATTTGCTGGGGAAAGCCATATATCGCTCCTCGGCGGTGCGTATCTCGCTCCTGATGCATACGCCATAGAACTCGGTCATATAGACGTGACACCAGTGTTTTCATTTCTTTTTCTAAGTATTCAAAATCGGGCGACTGCGATAATTGTGGGGCGTTCGGTAGGGAAACACCCCATACCTGCTCCCTATCTTCCCGCCCTAGATCTTCATAAAACTCGGAAAAACCAGAGACCAAATCGGCTTTAGTAAACATTAGGTAGATGGGAAAACGGATTTGTAACTTTTCCATTAATTCATCTAGCCGGGAACGAATGGTTTTTGCGTGTAATATACGCTCCTCTTCCGTTTGAAGAAGTAAATCATGCAGACTTATTGCCACAATCGCTCCATTAATTGGACGACGCCGACGATTGCGTTTCAGTAGGTTAAGAAACCCTTCCCAGGCCGAGCTATCGACGACCCGATGGCTATCCTGAGTGGTATAACGGCCTGCGGTATCAATTAAAACGGCGTCGTTGGTAAACCACCAGTCGCAGTTACGAGTGCCACCCACACCCTGTAAAGCGCCCTTACCGAACTGCTCTGCTAGCGGAAAATCCAGACCGGAATTCACCAGCGCTGTGGTTTTCCCTGATCCCGGCGGCCCTACAATAATGTACCAAGGCAGTTCATATAGAGCTTTTGCACTGCCTCCACCTTGGAATTTCAATTTTTTTAGTGTTGCCAACGCCTGTGTAAAGCGTTGATTCATTTGGTTTATTTCTTCTGCAGCTTGTTCAGAGCCGGCATTGCGGCGCAACTCAGCCTTGCTCTGCTTGTGACTTTTTTCAATATCATCAACCAATTCATTATTTTGTTTCGTGTTTTGGAACTGCTTCCGGAGGTTGTTTAGCCCCCAAATTGCCACCAAAACCATAACAACTATTAACCTGGTAACGACCCCGCTTAAAGGGGCGGCGTTAGTCTCCCCAAATTTAATATAGGGCCCGCCAAACCAAATCAGAAGAGATAGTACAACAAGCCCAATCAAGGATATAACAATTGGGTTTGTAAAAAATCTAATTATTTTTTTCATATAATTTTAAGTACTTTTTAAAGAACAATAAATCCAGCTAGCGCTCCAACTCTGAAAGCGAACAACCTTTCATTAACCTTCAACGTTTGCGTCTTCTTTGGATATAGCCTGCAGCTGTGCGGCAACGGGAGTGGCTGTTTCATACAACCAATAGCGAAAACCAGAATAACCAAAAAACAATATAGCTGCCGCAATACTGGCGATCACCCATACAGGTATATATTCGGTAAGTGTTTTCCTGACATTGCCAAGACCCTGCCAATTAGGGGAAAGTGTTCGCTCATATTCGCCTCGATACCTGCGAATAACGGTAAACAACTCATCTTTCATTTTCTCTAAAGAGTCGCGCCCCCTTTGCTGCAATCGATACTGTCCCTCAAACCCCATACTTAAGCACAGGTAAATAAGCTCCAGCATATTCAGGTTTTCAGCGGGCTGCTGAAGCATCCGATCCAATATTAGAAAAAATTTCTCTCCACCGGAGGCTTCATTATGAAAAACCGTAAGCAGGGTGCGTTGCCCCCATGCACTTTCACTCCCCCAAGGGGTATTCAATACAGCCTCATCTAACACTGAACACAAAACATAGCGTGCCGCCAAGACCACTTCCTGCTTAGCTCCTAACTCTATAGCGCGCGCTTCAAACGCTTTAATTTCACCGGTTAATCGCTGATGCAAACCACCGACGTTATCGTGCTTCATGGATTGACGCATTTTTTCAAAAACAGCCAACAGGATTGAGGCTGCGTTAACCAACGGATTTAACCCGTAGGATGTCCTAAAATACGCAGCTTCAACATCTACGCTAGGCATGGCTCCCATGCCAGAATGTCTCGAATGATCTCCTCCGTGTGACCGATTTGGCTGTGGTGCGCCGGCCCTACGCCCCGGCATAGGCTTCATTACCGTGCGATCACCACCCGGAGTCGGCTGCTGAAAAACCGTTTTATCAAAGTTATCCGAAGACATGTTTTAACTCCAAAGGGTTACTGACGCACCGCCCAGAACTCCATTTCCAACCCAGGAAAGTCGCCAGCGATATGAAGGGCAAATCCGCCAGAAGTTTGCAGCTCTTTCCAAAAATTGCTCTGCTGCTCTAACTCAAAGTAAGTGTAACCTGAACGGTAGGGAATTTGGCGCGGCGCCACAGGCAAAGGCTTCAGCTGAATACCGGGCATGGCTGCATTAACCAGCTGACGAATTCGTTCTACCGGACCGATTTTGACCTGTGCTGGGAATCGAGTACGAACCATTGTCTCTGCAACATCAGCACGTACGGCTAAAACATAACTCGCCGTTGACAAGAGGCTGCGGTCGGTAATTTCCGCCACCCGAATCCCGTATTTTTTCTCTACCAATGGCAGCGCAATAGCGGTTTGTTCGTACACCATAGACAAACTGGATCGCAGAGCACCCAATACTGGCATGAAGGTTTCCTGAAGGCAGTCGTGGAGGTAGGGAGGAAACGCTTCTGGGCGTTTATTGGTCGCTACAAACGTGGAAATCTCTCCGGCTATTTGCACAAGCTCTGAATATAGAGATAGCGGATGCAATCCATTAATTTTCGACAAGTGATTTGTCAGCGGCTCCAGACGATTAATCATCTGCAGCATCATATAGTCTGCGATTTCCGCGGTTCCGCCCCTACGCGCGTCCGCTAACCGTCCGGCGATAGACTCCGCCCTGTGATGCAGCAACCCGGTTAACTCTGACAGGAAGCCCGACAGTCTCGGCGCCGCTCTGCAATCGAGGCAAGTTGGTATATATTGGTCGTCGAGCAACACATTTTTATCTTCACGCGACTCGGCGATTCGAATTATGCCAATACAGGCATAGCCGCTACGATCATCAGATTCCAGCAACAATTTCAGGTTTAGCTTGCCCACTTTAACTGCCAAGTTATCACCGCCCTCTACAGTGATATCTCGCACTTCCTGTTCCGCCGCAACATATCGAGCTAGCCCCTGGCTATTTTCATCCATAAGCACATCAACAGCCCCAGGTCGACGCACGGGTATAGCTAGATAAACCATACTGTTATGAGTGCTTTCGGGCACATCCAATACCTGCGGTGCCTCATCTACGGCAGGTATACTAAAAGGCGTACCGTCTGGAAAGACGCCCGAAGCATTGAGTATTGATATTTTCCCAAGCTTTAGTAGCTCTAGATCTACTTCTAAAGCGTGAACCCCCCAACCATAAGCGCCATACGCGGAACATTTACCAGCTACGTATCGCTCGAAATAGCGTTCCTGTTGCTGAAAATGCTGGGGGTTAAGAAACATACCCTCCGACCACACCACCTTACTGTCTAATGACATTATTCCCTACTCCCAGATGGATTAGTCGTCAACCAATATGATTTTATTACCCGTAATTTCTATTTTTACGGTATTGCGAAAAATGTTGTTCGCGGTTACAGGAAATATTATTTTATATTTTGAATTCTTGTAATCATAAAACTCTGCAAACAGTGCGATATAACGTGTCTCTTGGCTGAGTACAAATTTTTCGGTTCGACTAGATCCAGGAGTGACCCGCCTCAGTTCCTGTTTAGAAATAAGATCCGCCTCCAGAACTTCCTCGTCCCGCTCGAATATATCGATAAAATCCGATTTATTGAACAACTTAGGCGATTTAAGCTCATAAAAACGGACGAATAGAGGCGAAGGCTTGCCCCGCTCATCGGGGTTTACATCTGAAGATATTTGTAACTCGAGCTTTAAATCCGTATCCAGGTTTAGCATCCCACCTACCTTGCTCCCCCCCGCTGAGCAGCCGAATAAGAGAAGTACTACAGCTGTGGCCACCGCCACACACATGCCGGCAGAAAAAAAGTGTGCCCCCGATCGAAATAATTTCATCACTACCTACTCGTCTATTTTTTTTGTATTTAGTCGTCATTTTTTACCGATCTATTCCGAGTCGCTGCCAACCTTCGCAACTGATCTTCATAGGCCTGAACAAACTCATCGCCAAACAGAAATTGAAATGACTGCTCCATGTTATCGACAAAATCACTGTAATAATCGGTATAACTGCTCCAGTAGCGCGCCTTTTGCATCCCAGGAAGCAGCACACCTTTTTGGCTTTTATCGAACTGATTTTCCAGTATTTCCGGGTTAAATCGCTCCATCATATTTTTGAAAGCAGCTCGAATTCCAGCAATGATGGCAACCTGATGCTCGGCTATACCACTAAAACCATCACGAAATGCATCCCTTGGTTTTTTGTAAGCGCTACTATTTCGAACAAACATATTTTCGATGGCCTCCTGCGCACTTACCGAAAACTTTAACGGGTTATTCTCTACAGGCTGGATAGTTGTAATATTCATTCTAAATTCATTTTTTATACTCGCCCTCGAGCGCAGTATTTGCATCATGCCTTCAATGATCTCCGGCAGTAACTCACCCACAGTTTTCGCAATGTCGTTTTTTTGCTCGTCCGTCAATGATTGCTCAGCCAACCCCATGGCATCTACAAGCGAAGCGTTGGCTGCAGAACTTTCTTTTTTTGCTGCAGCAACTCTCGCTTTGGCCGCCTTTATTTTTGCGGCCTTGATCTCCGCTGCACGACCTGTATCTGCTCCTCTTTTCTGACCGGCTGGCTGCGGAGCTGGCTTTTGTGAAGCGCGCGAAACAGGTGGGTCAGTTAAAGGCACCGATTTATTGCCCGGTGCGGGCGCGCTCGGCAGAGGTCTGGACGGACGAGAAGGTGTTGCTATCTGCTGGGTCGGTGCCGGCGCGGGCTGCACGGGCGCCATCAAATCATCGTCCCAGCCTTCAGGTATGGCATTTGACGGGGATGCATCCGGCCAATGAACAGCTTGATTGATAGCGTCGGCGCCATCGTAATGACTAGCATCAATACCGTTTTCAAACGGATCACTGCAACCAAAAAGTTCTTGATCGCCCATACCAGCAGATGAAGAAGCCTTATCCAAAGCAGCAAGTGGATCAGTTTCTTGCGGCTCAGAATTAAGGGGTAACGGTGCAATACCATCATTCGAACGCCCAAAAACATCTTTCAACTGGCTGCTTTGCTGTGGTGCAAACTCGTCCATACCTGCAAAAGGCGAACTCGCACTTGAGAATGGCGACATTTCATCTGTACCAGACGATGACGCATTAGAAAAAGAAAATTGATAATCGCCCAGCTCAAAGGTATCACCATCGTTAAGGGCGATTCTGCCACCCTTTCCAATAGGCTCCGGCGATCCGTTGACGAAGGTTCCATTAGTACTCAAGTCAATTAAAAAATATTGGCCTCCGTCCGCCCGAATTTCGCAATGATTGGACGACAAAAAACGATCTGGGTCTAACAAAACCCAGTGGTTCCCATCCCCCCTACCCAGGCCCCCCCCCTGCTCGGGAAAAACCATACTACTTTCCTGTAGTGTTACTCCATCCGGCGATCGAGTAATGGTGATCTGCAATGCCATTCGTACGTCTTCCTAAACTCACCGAAATCCAAAAATATATAATTATCAAGATGTTATGCAGAAGAAACCACCAAAACAATCCATGGCATTATCTCTATTGCATACAACTAACGCAATCGTACAGCAGCTTTCCGCCGTAAATTACGTTAACAGGATCAGCATAATGATCTATAACACGCCAAACATACGTCGCATTGAATCACATTTCACAAAAGTAACAGAAAAAAAAGTGATATGACCAGCTACAACATTATTTTAATAAAATCTTCGTTCGTCAAAACCCATACTCAAGACGTACTTTAACGAATCATATCCAAACAAATTAGTACCTGAGCATTAACCTTCCCTGCTTAACCTCCTTACAAATTTATTTATCTAAGAAAACGGAGTTCCGAGCTAACGCCGCTATGCCGGACACTGCAACTTTATTACGACCTCAATCTTTGCAACCGCAATTAATTTTCAAGTTACAGGGATCGATTAAGAAAATCATTAAGAGTGTTAAGTAGACCCTGTTCAATAACAATGCGCTACATATCCATTTATTTTTACCACTACGAAGCAAACATAACACAGACAAACGCCCCAAGATGACTCAATTTGCTTTCACTCATAGATAACAAGCTTTCGTAACCGCATTAGGTCAAACTTTATCCCGTTTTCCATTTATTTTGTTGTTTATCGCATAAAACAACAGAATCCGTGGTGCGTTCTTATTTAATCGAATATTATCGCACAACCATAGACTGTATCGCCAAATAACCAGAACCCCGTCAATTATTTGATATTTTATTCGCTGATTTTACTTAGGAGCGATTTAGGGTATTAAATAATAGGGCGACTTGTGCTAACGTTTCCGAAATGTATGGACATTTCGTTGCGCGACAAAAAGTGTGAACCAGTTCAAACTTTTTAAGTGGCAATTGATTCAGGATTAGAAATCAGCCCCAAGGGACAATAATAAATGGCTTCACCGAATTTAGTTGATATTGATAGTCTGCTGTTAGCCATTAGTGACGAAACACCCTTTGGTACAGATATTCGAGACGATAGCTCTCCCAGCTCTATCTACCAAACAATTAAAGGCGAGCGGAATTCCGCTCGCGCCCTCGAAAGACAAAACATCGACGACAAAAACTCCAGCGAAGCTGATACCCACTGGAGAAAAATTGCCGATCTAGCGCCAGAAATATTGACTCATTACGCTAAAGACCTGGAGGTCGCCTGCTGGTATGCAGAGGCTATGATTCGCATATACGGGTTTCAGGGATTACGCGACGCCTTCAGTCTTATGCACGGCCTAATCGATCAGTACTGGGAAGGCCTTTACCCCATGCCGGATGAGTACGGAATGGAAACACGAGTTGCCTGCGTCGCAGGACTAAATGGTGAAGGCGCTGAAGGCGTTATTATTGCACCTATTCGAAAAATAAAAATTACCGACGGCGAAAACCCAGGGCCTTTTAGCTTCTGGCAGTATCAACGCGTGCTAGAAGCCCACAAATCATCAGATGACGACACCAGAAAATCCAAACTGGAAAAACTAGGTTACAGCCTCGATGATGTTGAAAAATCTGTAGCGGCCTCCACAGACATATTTTTCACTAACCAGCGTAATGATATTGAAGAAAGCATTCACAAATACAAACAGCTTGGCACACTGCTTGACGAGCACTGTGGAATTCACGAAGCGCCCCCAACCCGAACAGTAACAGAAGTTTTGGAAGAGTGTCTCGGTGCCGTTAATTATTTAGGAAAGAATAAATTTCCTGTCGATACCGTTGACGCCGTAGCTGCAGCTACGGAGGAAGAAGGAAAGGTCTGCATGGATGAAAACTCAACAACCAATGTAGCTAACACCGTGAAAGTTGGCCCGATAGACTCTCGAGAAGCTGCTATTAAACAACTTCAACATGTTGCCGAATATTTTAGAAAATCGGAACCCCATTCACCTATCTCCTACGTTCTGGAGAAGGCAATAAAATGGGGCGACATGTCGCTAATTGAATTAATATCCGAGCTAATACCCGATTCATCATCACGTGAACGTTACAGTGAACTCACAGGAGTTCAAAGTGACGACTAATATTCACCCGCTAAAATTAGAAGTGGTAACCAATAGTCATCTATAACCTGGAGGTCAGGGATTATGTCTGAAAGCATACACGATAAACTCAAAAGAGTGCGAAAACCCCGAGTTCATATTACTTATGATCTCGAAACAAGTGGATCTGTTGTTGAAAAGGAAATTCCTTTTGTAATGGGTGTTATGGGTGATTATTCCGGCGATAATGCCGAGAGCAAGAAATCATTAAAAGATAGAAAGTTTTCACAAATCGACCGCGATAATTTCAACGACATAATGAGCAAGGTAAATCCACAGGCCAACCTAAAAGTCGAAAACACACTAGAAGGTGATAACAGTGAGATGTCTGTCAATCTCGACTTTAAAAGTATGGAAGACTTTGAGCCTCAAAAAGTGGTTAATCAAGTTGAACCACTAAGAAAATTAATGGAAACGCGTAACAAACTGCGCGACCTGCTAACAAAAGCGGATCGTTCTGAAGATTTAGAAACCATCCTTGAGGATGTTTTAAGTAATACTGACGCACTGGCTTCACTCGCAGGTGAACTCGGCTCAGACGATACCGAAGGGGACAAAGATGGCGAATAAAGAAGAGTTAGTAGAAAGCCAGGAAGCGGAAGCACAGGAAGTCAGCTTTCTAGAGCAAGCCATAAGCGCTACCAAGCAAACACCGCGAGACGAAACCGAGCTGCTACTGAAAACCCTCACTCAAGAAGCAACTCGAGGCACTGTTAAGTGGGATAAAAATCTATCCATAACAATTAACAACGCTATTGCCGCACTGGACGCCGTAATGTCCAAGCAACTTGCTGCTATTATGCACCATGAAAAATTTCAGAAACTGGAAGGCTCGTGGCGCGGTCTCAACCATTTGATATCTAATTCAGAAACAGGAAGCCAGCTCAAAATTCGTATGCTGAACATCAGTAAAAAGGAATTGAGCCGCGACCTAGAGAAAGCTGTTGAATTCGACCAAAGCCAAATATTCAAAAAAATATACGAAAGTGAGTTCGGCACCGCTGGTGGCGAGCCCTATGCCGCCCTAATTGGCGACTACGAGTTTTCTTCCCACCCTGATGACGTATCATTGCTAGGCAAAATGTCTAATGTTGCTGCTGCCGGATTTTGCCCGTTTCTATCGGCTACTGCGCCACAAATGTTTGGTTTTGATACGTTTACTGAACTTTCAAAACCTCGCGACCTTGAAAAAATATTCGACTCAGCTGAGTACATCCAATGGCGCAGCTTCCGCGATAGCGATGATTCCCGTTTTGTCGCATTAACCATGCCTCGCGTATTGGCCCGCCTACCCTACGGCGCAGCTACCAAACCAGTAGAAGAATTCAACTACGAAGAAGCCGCACAGAGTTCTGACGGCCAACATATTGAGTCTAAGCACGACTCATACTGCTGGATGAACGCTGCCTACACGTTGGCTACCACCCTAACCCAGGCCTACGCCGAGTACGGTTGGTGTACCAGTATTCGTGGCGCTGAAGGTGGTGGAAAAGTCGAAGGCTTACCCAGCCATGTTTTTATTAGCGACGACGGTGATGCAGACCAAAAATGCCCTACCGAAATCGGAATTACAGATCGACGAGAAGCCGAGCTAAGTAAGCTAGGATTTTTGCCGCTGTGTCACTATAAAAACACAGATTACGCCGTATTTTTTGGCGCACAATCTACTCAAAAGCCGAAGAAATTCGACAATCCAGATGCTACCTCCAACGCTGCAATTTCTGCGCGACTCCCCTATCTTATGGCAACTTCGCGCATCGCCCATTTCCTTAAAGTTATGGCTCGCGACAAAATTGGCTCCTTTATGGAGGCCGACGAAGCAGAGCTGTGGCTCAACCGCTGGATTGGCTCTTACGTGAATGGCAGCCCCGGCGCTAGCCCAGAAATGAAAGCGAAATATCCTTTAGCCGAAGCTCGAGTAGAAGTTAAGGAAGTTCCCGGCCAGCCCGGAGTCTTTAACGCAATTGCCTATATGCGGCCCTGGTTGCAAATGGAAGAACTTACCGCCTCTCTTAGATTGGTAGCGAATATTCCGAAAGCAGGTTAAAGATACGAAAGGTACAGGGGGCAGTATGCCCCTTTATTTTTGCATGGACGATATGCCGGATTTATAACGTGCAACCAACGAGCAATTCCAACAAAGCAACAGGAGACCATCAATCATCAATACCGATTGATGCCGAATCTCTCTATACCCAAGATTCCTACCTAACCTCATTAGGAGATTTCCTCAAAGAGAAAAACACCTCTAAATCCCTACTCTATTGGTTAACAGAATTTGAAAACCCACGCACACTCAAATCGCCGGGAGACGCTATAAATGCAATTCAGAGAAGCATTTCCGAAATAGACAACCTAATAAACGACCAGCTTAATCTGATTTTGCACACGCCAAGATTCCAACAACTTGAAGCCTCTTGGCGAGGACTTTGGTATTTGGCAGTTCAGGCAGATGGAGTGAAGAACCTAAAAGTTAAGGTGCTTGATATTAGCTGGGGAGAAATAGTACGCGACATAGATCGCGCCCTCGAATTTGACCAAAGCCAGCTGTTTCAAAAAATATACAGTGCCGAATACGGCTCTCCCGGAGGGGAGCCTTATGGTATTTTAATTGGTGATTACGAAATTAGCCATCGGCCATCGACACAACAGCATCACAACGATCTTTCGACGCTTGAAGGTATTGCCGAAATTGCCGCCGCAGCTTTCGCTCCTTTTGTTGCCGGCGCATCTAGTAAACTACTTGGGATGGAAGACTTTTCGAAGCTTGGCCTGCCTCAGAACTTCCATTCCATTTTTTCTCAAACCGAATACATTAAGTGGCGAAGCTTTCGCGACAAATCAGATTCACGTTTTATTGGGCTAACCTTACCAAAAGTACTGGGCCGCCACCTCTACCGGAAAACACCCGGCAGCTACAAAGGGCTGTTTTTTTACGAGAAAACCGTATCCAAAGAGCAAAATATGTATTTATGGAGCAACGCCTGTTATGCCTTTGCCGGAATTCTAATTCGGGAATTTTCCAGTGTAGGCTGGTTCGGGCATATTCGAGGAGTACCACGCAACGAAATAGGTGGAGGACTTGTTACTAACCTTACGGTGGATTCGTTTGATACGGATGCAGAGGGTATCACCTACAAACCCGCAACCGATGTTGTCATTACAGATGCGGTAGAAAGGGAAATTGGAACTATGGGCCTCATTCCCTTATGCCAATGCTATGACACACCCTACGCAGCATTTTACAGCAACCAATCAGTACAACGCCCCAGCTCGCAGGAGTCTAAAACAAGCCATATCAATGCGAAGCTATCATCCATGCTACAGCATGTACTTTGTGGCTCACGTATAGCGCATTACATCAAAGTTATGATTCGCGATAAAGTCGGATCTTTTATTTCAGCGGAAGAATGCGAAGCTTACTTACATAAATGGCTATTTAAATATACTACTGGCCGTCACGATTTGGAATGGGATGAACAGGCCCGCTACCCACTAAGAGAAGCTTCGGTAAGAGTGCGCGAACACCCAGAAAAACCTGGCCAGTTTTTATGTGTCATTCATATGGTTCCACACTACCAAATAGACCAAATGGTATCGGAACTGGAGTTAGTCACAGAGCTGGCACAATCAGGATAAGCGAACAAGCTAAAAAAATCACTTATGGCACGCATTGACAAAAAGAAAAAACTGCGCCCTTCCATTCTAGATCGTTTGGTTGATAGCGAACCTCACATTCAAATAGAGGCTGACAAAAGCAAACATCAACAAATAAAGGAGTTACGTAATAGCGTACGTCGCGACTTGGAAAATCTTCTAAACACACGTTACCGCGTGATTGAACCCAATACCGATCTGTCACAGCTGGAATCATCCGTATTAAACTATGGGCTGCCAGACTTGGCCACAGTAAATATTGTGGATCATGAAAAGAAAAATGAATTCACCAAAAATCTCGAAAAGATATTGCGCACCTTCGAACCCAGATTTAAAAGTGTGAAGGTGAAATACCAAAACAACAAGGACGGGACAGATAGGACCCTGCGCTTTAGAATTGACGCAACACTTTATGCAGACCCAGCTCCAGAGATTATTATATTCGATTCCATTCTGGAACCCGTATCACGAACAGTAAACGTGGAAGAGTCGCACCATGACTGATGAATTACTCCCCTACTACGAAAAAGAATTGGCATTTATACGCCAAATGGGGGCAGAGTTTTCTAAAGAGCACCCGAAAATTGCCGGCCGCCTTGGGATTAGCTCTGATACTATTGAAGACCCCCACGTATCGCGATTGATAGAAGGCTTTGCCTATTTGAACTCACGTATACAGCATAAGCTCGATGATGATTTTCCCGAATTATCAGATGCATTGCTTAGTGTTATTTTTCCTCACTACCAGCGGCCTATCCCCTCAACATCTATTGTTCAATTTATTGCGGATAAGGATCAACTTGATAGCCAATATACTATCCCCCGAAATACCCTTTTGGACACCGAGCAATTCCAAGGGGAGCACTGCCGATTTTCAACCGCGTACCCGGTAAACTTGCTACCAGTTTCAGTAAGCCATGCCAGCTTGATGGGCCGCCCTTTCGCCACGCCCGGTGCGGACCGGGTGAATGGTGCCGGTGGCGTTCTAAAACTTACACTGGAAAGTTTTAACGAAGAGATCACTTTCTCAGAGCTACAACCGGATAGATTACGCTTTTATTTGAAAGGTCAGTCGCAGCATATTCATCCTCTTTACCGGCTATTACTCAATAAGTGCCTAAGCGTTGTCATTTCGACCAGTGCAACAGACGGTAAACCTGTTTTTGCCAGCAGCGATATTATTAAGCCCGTAGGTTTCGATGTAGACGAAGGGATATTGCCCTACCCTCCTGCGTCCTTCGTTGGCTATCGCCTACTAACCGAATACTTCGCGTTCCCAGACAAATTTATGTTTATCGACTTTTCCGGTCTAGCAGGTTTAATCCCTGAAAATACCGGAACCACACTTGAGCTTTACGTCTACCTACAATCCTCAAATATTGAACTGGAACACAACATCAATGCCGAAACATTTGCGCTGGGTTGCACTCCCATCGTCAACTTGTTTGAACAGAGAGCAGATCCGATCAAGCTCGACCATAGCTGCAGCGAGTACCAAGTCATACCCGATGCCCGACGCCCAGTAGGGTACGAAGTCTATTCTATCGATGCCGCAGTTGCCTCTAACCCCGCTGGAGAAAACATTCCTTACCTGCCTTTCTACGGCCTTTCTCACCAACACCAGAGCTCTGAAAACCACGCATTTTGGTACGCCAGTAGACGCACCGCCAAACTTGGCTATCAAGAACGGGACGAAGGCACAGATGTATTTCTCAGCTTGGTAGACCTCCAGTTTAACCCCAATATTCCTGAAGATAGAACGCTGTCGTTATCCATGACCTGTAGCAATCGAGATCTTCCAGCAAAGCTGCCATTTAATATGGAGCAACCAAAACTGCAGTGTATCGATAGTGCTCCGCCCTGCTCTCGCATCCGCTGTCTCACACAACCCAGCGCCACCGTAAGGCCTCCGTTGGGCAACCATGCCCGCTGGCGGTTACTTTCGCACTTAAATCTAAACCATCTGTCGCTAACTGGAGGAGGCAACCCCACCGAAGCGCTAAAGGAAATATTGCGGCTTTACGATTTTAATGAGACAGCGGTTACGCGCGGGCTAATAGAATCCATTGAATCGGTCAATGTGCGAAATATCAGTGCGCCATTACCTATTGATGGGCACGTGACGATTTGTCGCGGCATTGAGATTTCTATTACGTTGAACGAAACACAATTGACCGGGAGTAGTAGCTTCCTTTACGCAAGCGTACTAGAACATTTCTTTGCTCTCTACTGCTCGGTTAACTCATTTTCACGCGTATTGGTTAAACTAAAAAATAAAGAAGGTTACCTTAAAGAATGCCCTCCCCGCGCTGGCGAAAAAATACTTCTGTAATTAAAGATCTTACAGAAAACCCTGAAAACTATTCATTCTCTCAAGTCGTTCGTCTGCTGCTGAGAGCAGCTAGCTATAACAAAAAACTGGGCTCCAGAACGATTGGGAAAGAGCAGGCTAGCAATCCAGTTGGTCGATTTTCCCCACCCGCCTCTGAAGCGATTCGATTTCTCGGAAATCCATCTTTAAGCTTTCCGAACTCAGAGGTTGAACAAGTAACTCCAAACGCCCAAAGGACACCCAAGGAATCACATAATCAATGGCAAGTCACGGTTAACCTTATCGGGCTGATGGGTAGTATGGGAGTTCTCCCTTACCACTACACCGAATTTTTAATGCAGCGTATTAAGCAGAAGGATTCTGCAATGTTGCATTTTATAAACATCTTTAACCATCGAACCACCTCACTGTTTTACCAAGCATCCATAAAGTACCGATTGCCTTTCGCCTACGAAAACTCAAAACTTGAGGGCAACGCCACAAGAGATTCACACACCCAAGCTTTGTTGTCGTTGATTGGGCTCGGCACTAAACACTTAAATCACCGGAACGTTATTCAGGACGAGTCCCTCATCTATTTTAGTGGGCTATTAAGTCAACAGGTTAAAACCTCTACGGGTCTAAAGCAGATGCTTCAGGCCTATTTTGATGTACCCATAGAAATTAAACAGTTTATTGGGGAATGGCACAATCTTATTGATGAAGTGCGAACTCGATTGCCCACCAGAACAAACAAAAAAGGGCAAAATGTCATCCTTGGACGTTCCACTATTCTTGGCAGCAATGGTTGGTTTTCTCAAGGAAAAACGAGGATTACGCTAGGGCCACTAAACAAGGAGCAATATTATCGCTTTGCCCCGGGCACAAGAAATTTGAAAGCCCTTAACGAGCTTGTCCGACTTTACCTTGGTCTGGAGCGGGAATTTGATTTTGAAATACAGGTAAGCCGAAAGGACATTCCCAACAAGATAGCACTGAGTAAGGATAAGCAACCCATTATCGGCTGGAGCACCTGGCTTTCCAGTAAACCCCTGGACCATACGCAACATAACGAAATTATGCGGATCCACGTATCGGCAAACCAACTAAAATAGTTACATAGGTAAAAATAAGGATAACTGTATGATTAACATCAACCTGAAGTCATTAGTCGGAAAGCTCAACGAGCACTGCCGCAATGGACTAGAAGGCGCTGCCGGTCTCTGTCTTGCCCGCACGCACTATAACGTCGAGATAGAGCACTGGCTATTAAAGTTACTGGAGCTTTCAGACAGCGATATCGTAGCGATATTGGAAAAATTTGAAATTAACCCGGGAAAGATGGTTCAGGAAATCAATCGAGAGCTGGATCGCATTAAAGCGGGAAATTCACGCGCACCGGCACTATCGCCTACCATTGTCGATCTGGCAAAAAGCGCATGGATGCTGGCATCTATTGAATACGGCCACAACCAGGCAACATCGGCGCATGTATTGGCTGCGCTCATGCTTGACGATAACCTTCGTCGCTCCACCGAAATAACATCTGGTGAACTCAGTAAAATACCCCCGGAATCATTGCGCGACGTTGTACGTAGCATCGTTGGAAGTACAGCCGAATCCAGCACACATATTCGTGAAGATGATAGTGGCCAACACACCATCGCGTCCGGCGCACCAAGTAAGTGTCCGGCGCTGGATAAATTTACGGTTAACCTTACTGAAGCCGCTAAACAGGGAAAAATTGATGCTGTACTCGGGCGCGACGAAGAAATTCGCCAGATAATCGATATTTTAATTCGTCGCCGTCAGAATAATCCAATTCTAACGGGAGAAGCCGGTGTTGGTAAAACAGCCGTAGTAGAAGGCTTTGCACTTCGTATTGCGTCTGGGGATGTCCCTACCCCATTAAAAGGCGTAACCATTAGAAGCCTCGACCTCGGGCTACTACAAGCCGGTGCGAGCGTGAAAGGTGAATTCGAAAATCGCTTAAAATCCGTTATCTCTGAAGTGAAGGCTTCACCCGACCCGATCATTATGTTTATCGATGAAGCCCATACCATGATTGGAGCTGGAGGGAAAGAAGGCCAAGGCGATGCAGCAAACCTACTAAAGCCAGCACTAGCTAGAGGCGAATTACGTACCATCGCAGCAACAACCTGGGCGGAATATAAAAAATATTTTGAGCGAGATCCCGCGCTGACTCGCCGTTTTCAGGTCGTAAAAATAGAAGAACCCAGTGAAGAAAAAGCTATCAACATGATGCGTGCAATCTCCGTAATGCTGCAAAGTCACCACGGTGTTCGCATTATGGATGAAGCTATTGTTGAATCCGTTCGCCTATCCAGCCGCTATATTACAGCTCGCCAACTACCCGACAAATCAGTAAGCCTCTTAGATACTGCATGTGCCCGCGTGGCATTAAGTCAAAGTGCAACGCCCGCAGCAATAGAGGATACACGACGACTCATTGTACAAAGCGAATCCAATATCATATCCCTAGAGCGCGAAAACGCGACGCTTGGGAATTGCGAAGGTCGAATATCCCAATTAAAGGATAAAGTGGGAGAATTGAGGAGCCATCTAGACGCTCAGCAAATCCAGTGGGATAAAGAACGAGAAAAAGTCGATGCGATTCACGATTTACAGAAACGTATCGAAGACGATTTTCACGCAGCTCGTCTAAACGACGAAGACAAGAAAAAAGACAATGCTCCCGCAATCCTTGAAGAGGATGAGCGCGAAAAAATTAAACAAGAATTACATCGTTTAATGGAAGTACTCACGGACATCCAGGCCGATTCCCCCATGATACAGGTTAATGTAGACGGTCAAGCAATCGCCGAGGTAGTCGCGAACTGGACAGGAATTCCAGTTGGAAAAATGGTCTCAGATGAAATTAATGCAATCTTGAACTTAAAGGAAGCACTACGCGAACGCGTAATAGGCCAGGATCATGCCCTTGAAGCTATAGCGCAAAGCATTCGAACTTCCCGCGCAGGACTAACCGACCCCCGAAAACCCATAGGCGTATTTTTTATGGTGGGCTCCAGTGGAGTAGGTAAAACCGAAACCGCACTAGCGTTGGCCGATATGCTTTACGGCGGCGAGCAAAATATTACAACCATCAATATGTCCGAGTTTAAAGAAGAACACAAAGTTTCTATGCTACTCGGCTCTCCCCCAGGTTATGTTGGCTATGGAGAAGGTGGTGTACTTACAGAAGCGGTTAGACGTAAACCCTACAGTGTAGTGCTGCTTGACGAAATGGAGAAAGCTCATCCTGGAGTACAGGACATTTTTTATAATGTATTTGACAAAGGAACCATAAAAGACGGTGAAGGCCGGGATATTGATTTTCGCAATACTGTTATCATTATGACCTCCAATGCCGCAGAAGAACATATTCGTGCCATGTGTGCCTCCGCAGAAGAATTACCCGCGCCGGATGTGCTGATGGACAATTTTCGTCCGCAACTACTCAAGTATTTCAAACCCGCATTTGTTGGAAGAACCACAGTTATCCCCTACTACCCCCTAAATGACGAAAACCTCCTAAAAATTTGTAGGATCAATATGAATCGAATTGATAAACGCGTAAAAGAGCACTATGACGCCGTGTTTAGTTACGATGAAGATGTAATGTTGCACATTGTTGCCCGCAGCCAGGAAGTCGATACTGGCGCGCGGAATATTGAAAATATTTTAACCCGCACCATGCTACCAGCACTGGCCTCCGAATGTCTTGCACGTATGGCCAATGGTGAACCCATCAACAATGTGCACATTGGCGTTACTGGTGAGGACGGATTCTCCTATCAGGTAAGCTAATCATATATTCGTGCCTCTCGCTGGCAATCTCACGGCGAGATGCACGAATATCGACTATCCACGGACAATACATTAGACACATATTGAACATGACTTACTTTTTTCTGAAGCAATGCGCTTTGCGGATTATGCCCCTATCGTTTCTATCGGTGCTTTGCCTGCTCACCAGTACCGCTTTCGCGAACGACAGAAGTGACCCCGACCTTGAGCGCCTAGAGAAACTGGATAAAGAATTTCAATCACTCTCTGCACGCCTTCTCAACGACTACTCCCAGGAAAACCAAACAAAAATCTCTAAAAAAAATAGTATATCCCGACTAAGGAGCCGGGTGAACGCGGCTTTCTCAAACAACAACCCTATCCTTGCCCTTTCACTAATAACAACAAATATCAAGTTAATTAGAGTTCATATTGATACGCCCGAAACACAATATTTTTTAGCGCAGACACTTTCCTACAACGAACGGCACGCCGCAGAAGCATTAGTTAGCGCAGCAAAATTAGATGGCAATCTCTATACCCAATCAAAATTTCAATACCTGCTTGCGAACTATTATTTTAAAAAGGGTGATTGGGCTCAGGCTCAAAAACACCTAAGCGCTATTGAGGCTGAAAACGCTCTTACCCAAGAAGAGGCCGATTATGCAACCATTATATTTGGCATTACTTTACAAAAAAGTAGGCTGCACCGTAAATCGATAACTTTTTACGAACGCATAAAAGATTCATCCAGTTACTACTCCTACGCTCAGCTAAACATAGCTGTCGCGTATATTCGACAAGGCTGGTGGACAGATGCTCAAATTGCCATTGATAAAGCCCTCACAAACACCCAAGAGAAAGGAATTTCAGAAGAACAAAAAGCGATCAATAATCGACTCTATCTTGTATTGGGTTACTCACAACTTCAGCACGAATTTTATCGCGATGCACGAGAAACGTTTCGGAATATCGATTTAGAAAGCCCCCACGTTAACCAGGCACTGCTCGGAATTGGCTTGTGTGCACTCCATCAGGGAGACTATGTTGGGTCACTCAATGCTTTCAACACTTTAAAGAAAAGGGGGAAATCCAATAAAAGTTACGATATATACATAATCGAAGCCAATCTTCTAGTGCCCTTCAGCCATGAGCAAATGGGGCAAAACACCACAGCCTCAGCCCTCTACACTGAAGCTATCGCTTATTATCAGAGCCGAATAGCACAGAACGATCAAGCCAAAGAAAAAATCCGTACTATGTCGAAAAACTCAACAGACATTCAAGATATTTTGGCGCTAGTGTCCCAACAGCTTAAAAGTAAAATACCGACAAACGCGACCGACAACCTAGCAATGCTTAGCAAGTTTAGTTCGCTGATTAAAAATACAGCACTATCAAACGAACTGAAAAGCCTCGAGAATACCTACAGCAAAGTATTGGCCAGCTACGGAATAGCCCTTCTTGCCGAAAATGAAAAGTTACTACAAAGTTATTTGAGCCAGGCACAGTTTGGTGTAGCGAAACTATACGATAGTGGGCAATAAGCAATGACAAAATTATTTTTTATAGTACTATCTTTGTGTATCCTTAATTCTTGTGGCGGCACACAAAGAAAATCGACTTTAGCCGATATTGACATCAACAACGATACCTCTATGCAAGGACAGGTATTTGTAAAACCAAAATCAGACAAGGAAATCAAGGATGCCTATTACACATATATAAAAAACGCGGAAAAAACAGATCGTTCGCGACTAACGGCAATTAATAGACTGGCACAACTGGAGCTAGAATTAAGTGATCAGCTATTGAAAGATAGTAAATCCAACCAGACAAACGAGGAGTTGGAAGACAGTGTTTACACAAACACCCTTCAAACGACTGCCGACCTCCTATCCACTGCCTTGAATGATTTCCCGGAAGCAAAGGATAACGACCTTAGCCTGTACCAACTGGCACGAACCTACGACCAGTTAGGACAACACCACGCAGCTATGACAGCCTTACAACAATTGGTTCGCAAGTATCCAAAATCGCCATACTACGCAGAAGCCCAATTTCGATTAGCAGAGGAAGCATTTGTTACCCGTGACTACATCACTGCAGAGGACGCGTATACTGAAGTAATTTTAACCCCAACCAGTGACCTTTTTTATGAAAAGGCTGTATTTAAGCGTGGCTGGTCTCGCTATAAACAACAGCTATACTTTGAGGCCGTAGACGACTACCTTGACGCACTAACCTACCATAATTTTGACGAACAAAAATATTTTAATGCCTCCGAAAAAGACCGGTTCGAAGAATACTTCCGAGCAATAGGGCTGGCGTTCTCCTATCTTGATGGTGCAAAAAGCCTGCAAACATATTTCGCAGACAAACCAAATTTTAAATATCTCTATCACACCTATGCTGTAATCGCTGATATCTACCTAAAGAAAGAGCGTTATTCAGACGCTGCAAATACGCTGGTTCAATTTAGCCAGAACCATACGTCCGCACCGGAAGTTCCACATTCACAATTAAAAATAATAGAAATATGGCAAGAAGGTGGCTTTACTCAAAACCTCTATACAGCAATTAACCAGTTCTATATAGACTATAACCCTGAAGCAAAATACTGGGAAAACAATACCGCCGAGGACACTTTCAACACCGCAACCACTAAACTGCGCGAATATATCGTTCTTGTATCATCTTACTATCACAACCTATATCAAAAAAAGGGCCGCCCCCAAGATCTACAAACAACCCAAACCTGGTATCAACGCTACTTACAACACTATGGTGCTTACGCAAATAAAGACAACATACATAGTTTATACGCTGAGCTACTAGCAGAAGCTGGCGACACCAATCAAGCGATTCGCTACTTTGAATCTGCAGCTTACGATGGCCAGCTAATTCTAAGCAAAAAGGCCGCCTATGCAACGATACTCCTATCAGATGACCTCTACAAATCATCAAAAACGACTGAGGAACGCGAGGCATGGCTAAACAAACATCTTAATTACGCGTATCTTTACGCCCAACTCTACCCAGCGGACAAACACACAAATAAAATTGCTCTAAACGCCGCACAATTGAGTTTTTTACATAAAAAATATAAGCAGGCACTCGAGCTGGCAAACCAAGTATCCGATAACGCGCCAGCGGATATACGCTATGACTTTTACACAATTCAAGCTAGGGCTTACATCGAACTCGCACAATATAGCGACGCAGAAGCCATTTATATGGAACTTCTATCCAGCAAACAACTAACAAAAGCACAGCGCGATGGATTCAGCGATACACTCTCGCTCTCCATTTATAGACAAGGCGAAGCCGCAAAAATCAACGATGATATCGACTCTGCACTATTCCATTACGCCCGAATTTCCGAGGCGAAACCGCTTTCGAAAATCGCCTCCATGGGGCTATTTGACGCAATTTCAGTCGCGATGCAAAGCAGCCGCTGGAATGAAGCAATTGTTTATATTAAGCGGTTTGAGGACCTATACCCTAATCACAAACACAGGCAAGAAGTTTCGCGTCAACTGTCCGTAGCCTACCTTAACTCAAACCAAAATGATAAAGCTGCTCAAGAGTTCGAACGAATCGCGCGCTCGGATGACAGTCGTGAAGTCCAAATGGCGGCCCTGTGGCAAGCCGCAGAGCTTTATGAAAACAAAAGTGATCATAAAGGTGCCATTCGTTCCTACCGCGAATACGCCCACAACTACCCAACGCCTTTCCCTCAACATATGGAGGCTATGTTCAAGCTTACTCAACTTTATACAAAAACTGGAAATCGAGAAAATACCCATTTCTGGAAGCAAAAAATTCGATCAGCCAATAACAGAGCAACCAAACGTATAAAAAATGATCGCACCAACTACATAGCCTCTTCAGCAATACTGGATCTCGCAAGGGAAGAGCGTCGCGAATTTAATCGTATCTCTTTAGTAGAACCACTCGAAAAAAATCTAAAGCTCAAAAAGTCCGCTATGCAGAGCTCAATTAAATTGTATGGCCAAGCCTCAGCTTTTGGGTTAACCGATATCACCACCGAGTCGACCTTTAGCATCGGTGACATTTACCAGCAATTCAGCCAGAACCTACTCAACTCAGAGCGTCCGAACGGGCTTAATGAAGAAGAGTTGGAACAATATGAAATATTGCTAGAAGATCAGGCGTTTCCATTTGAAGAAAAGGCCATTGAATTTTACGAAACCAATTTAGGCCGAGTGAAACAGGGAACCTATAACGAATGGATCGCTGGAAGCTTCTCCAAGCTAGTGGAACTATTCCCTGTACGATTTGCGCGTAAAGGAAAACTGGGCTCTTATATCGGCGAAACACTGCAATAGGGAACAAAAACCTATCGCCAAATTGTAAATCTATTATCGAGTACTTTATGACGTTAAGATGCTTAGCATTATGTAAGAAACCACTCTTAAATGCTACTTTAAGACTTTTCCTATCCGTGACAATAGCTATCGCGCTGACAAACTGCGCTGACAACGTTAAACCTCCGATCAATTCTCAAGAGCACCTAGCTCCTGCCACCACCCAACCGACTTCGCTTGCAGTACAAGATGCAGAGAAATACCTTGAGGCCATGAAAGCCATTGATAAAAGCAATTATAGATTTGCTGAAAAAACACTTGTAAAACTACGCAAGCGCAATCCTAACGTAACTGGTGTTTGGGCTAACCTAGCCATTGCGCAATTTAAGCAAGGCCTCAATGAACAAGCCGAAAAATCGGCCCTTAGAGCGAATAAGCTAAACCCTAAAGATGCAGAGATCTATAACCTTCTCGGACTAATCTTCGTTGAACTGGGGCGCTTTCCACTGGCAGATAAGCACTACAAAAACGCTATAAACCTGAATAAATCCTACGCCGACGCCCACTATAATATTGCACTTCTATACGATATCTATTTTCAAGATATCCCCGCTGCATATATACATTACAAACGTTACCTAGAACTGATCGATTTTAAAGATAAAGAAACCAGCGATTGGGTGGAACAATTAAAATATTCTCTGGACCGAGAAAGTTGATTGGTGAACTACCCATATGTACTAGGGCAAGGGTACAATGTCTTTCTGATAAGTAGAGAAAAATCTCAACAGGTTTAAACAAGAACGACCGGTAAATATTTGGAATATCATTATGAAGCTGCTTATATTGCTATTGGCACTGGCCCTATTCGGGCTCTCAGATGTTAGTTTCTCTGTAGAAGATCGTATTGATCTTGAGACAACAACAATTAAAGGCAATACTGAATTGCCTAAAATATTGTATGTCGTTCCTTGGAAAGATGCTCAAGACCGTGAGGGTAAACAGCAAAAGCTGGTTTTGCACAGCTTATTTGGTGATTTATTTGATCCTATATCTCCGATGGAGCCAACTGGGAACAGACTCAGCGGCACCACGCAGCAATGAGGACAACAAAAAACCTCTATATCACTGGTATAGGAACCTTTATACACATAGACGCAGATGCCGGATGTGGCAAATGCATCGTTTAAAGTAGGTTTTAACACGCGAAACGAAGAGCCTATTACGATGACCGATGTATCTGAATTTTTTTGAGGGCTTCGAAGGCGAAGTTAATAACAGCGGCTACTACAGTGGACACTACAAACATATCATAACGGTGGCTAAAATCTCCGGTCGCGATGCCAGTTCGACCCTAGAAATTAACACTCCCCCCTACCTCTCGGACTATCCATCCCCGACGCAATCAAGGATGTATCTCATTTTAATGATCCAAAACCCTTTTATAAGTGTTCGATAACACCAAGGATGGGTTCATTAGAGCGGCCTCTATAGCCGCTTCATGCAACTGTCGCTGAGTCATATTCCCCAATTGCGTGACTAGCGGCTCCTGCCCAATGGCTTTACCCATAAAATAACGGTTACCACAGACAAATTTATTCCCATATTTTTGCCAGGTTATCGTCAGTGCATCGGCATCGGGCCAGGGAAGATTTTCATCTTCATCCATTTCAACATTATCGTCACCAGGCTCGTCGTCCGGCAACTGCTCGTCTAAATCTGGAATTTCGATAACAAGCTGATTAGCCTCAAGATCAATACCCGTAATTAAAGAAAACGCTTCACCAGCCAAGCGCGCCAGTTTAGGATTACGCATGTGAGTGATTAACCACCCAATCGCTTGCGGATCACCGAGCACCCCAGAGGCCTTTAACACATTTCTAACTTGGCTTTCATCGGCAGATAATTTAGTAATCCAATCCCTTGCCTTACTTATTGCCAGGCACCGAAAAGCCAACTGTATAGCTCGCTGCTGGTTAACATTGGGGCAGATCACAAAAGGCTCGAGCTCGGGCGCCAACGCTCTATTGCCTAACAGGATCGAGGACCAAAGAGCCCAAAACCGAATTTCATCATCATCCGATGCTCTTGCATATTCCAAAGATGGGATTAAGTCATGCCGCTTGAGCTCGCCAACCAATCTAAGAGAACGAATATGGAGGGCTCTATTCTCAATACAGTCTTCCCTTGCAAAAATTCTGGTTAAATATTCTAGTGGGTTCTCCCTGCGTACACTGCAAGCCGCAACCGCCAGTCTTTTATGCCGAACATCCTTACTCGTAAAGAATTTTTTAATCCAGGGCTGGATCAGTTTTCCCGGTAGCCACCCAAATGCAGATACTAACCCCTTAAACGTCTCGGCATTTTTAAAGCCAATCTCGACAGCGACCCGTATCTTTTCAATTTCAAGGCTTCTAAAAGCAGTTACCGCTGTACAAAAGGCCTCACCACCCTGCTCGAATTCTGCCGCTTCCAGACACAGCTCCCAACCGAGTTCAGGAGCGGTTTGTATGCCATCGAGGTACTTCTCCAAGCGGCCTTCCAGTTCTGCAATATCTGCGCTGGTATAGTGCGGCTGAGTCACCGCTATTGAGCGCAGCACCCACATAAACGACGCGTCCTCAACGTACTGTTCGTAGATACTTTTAAAAGGGTGCAGTTTTGAGATCAACTATTTCTACTCTCGTAAATGTTAGCCTTTAGCCCATTATATTTTTTTTGTTGTGAAAAAGTGGATCTCCCATCCGGCACACATTCTTCCCTTCGAATTTAACATCAAAAGAGTACATCATAAATTCACACTCACCTTTAGTCTTACCACTAACAACACCCTTCTGAACACCCGCTTCGTCACCAGTACTCTTACTGTATATCGCACCCTTAACCATAGGCATTTTTTTATCGACTTTTACTGATTTCGGCCCTTTGTCTGTATCCGAAGACATACCAATATTAGGATAAGGTATTGGTACGACGGACGGACCCACCGGAGTCTTGCAGACGTCAGGAAAAACAATACTTTGGCCGCCACTACCTTTATGGGCAATGCCTCTGGAATTTACAAATGTTGTTTGACCCATTTTAACCTCTAGTATATTTTTTACCGTGCCTCAGGCTCGTGAAAGGCTAATAAAAACTTCTTCTACATTCAACGCATCTTTATCAACCACCAGTGCCGCCCGCCAGACCATATAAAGCTTCAGTTGGTTTGGTTCCAGCAATAAGCTTTCCATATTCAATTTAATGGCATGCTGCGCTACAGCCATCCTAACCTTACAGTTAAATCTCAGTACCGGCAAAGATAGCTGCATAGAGCCGCCGGGGTGCATGCCTGTAATGATCAGAGGCTCGCCCCCCTGTAAGTATCCCGGATAAACCAAGTCAGGATGTGCCGAGTTCATAAAGCGCGCATCGTAATCCCCAGGTAAATAGGGCGCTCTAACGGCTTCCCACTTTTCATCATAGGTGCCCGCATAAGCTACTCGAGGTTGCCAATTAGGGGCTACCGGTGCGAAGCAAGCCGGTACAGGGGTATCATCAATATCCTGTATCAACCCGCCAGGATCTTCGAGATTTGGTAGATTTTGCGACTCCATATCAGCGCGCTTGCAGCTTCCGCGATACCCCTTCCCTACCGGGTTACGTTCCTCTGCTCTATGTATTTTACCACTAATAGTCTGGAGCCCACCGAAAGCGTTTTCATACACTAACGGCATCGTAGTAAAAGGGACAGGCTTAGTAATAGTCCCATTTCGCCACTGCCTATCTCCAAATACACGCACTGTTTTTCGAGTATTACCAACGGACAAACTCACATCTAGCTGTTCGACAGTTTTTTGCTCGGGTGCACAAGCCGAACCCGACATAATAATGTCCGTATTCGGCTTTCCTGGGTGAAAATCAGAGGCTCGTTTCAAGCTAGATTTAGCCGGCTCACCATAGTATTCGTCTTCAGCCTGGGGTGACATTTGTTCATTCAGTAGCGTCCACCTGCTACCGAGCTTAAACCCTGCCTTTACCATAACAAAAAGCGTATCGACCCCATCCGCGTTTGGGAAAAGCGCAATTTCCGCAGCGAAAGGCGTATTGTTGTTTAGCTGAAGCATAGTTAGGCGCCGAGACTAGTTAACCTGGACAGAACCGCCCAAGATACGATTGACACCACTGGATCGGTTGACTATATATTTACCGCGGATCAGTATTTTTCCCGTATGGGTCAGAGTAATACTAGCGTCACCACACTTTAGAACGATTTCTTCCTCACCCTCTATGTGTACTTTTTTCCCATCAATTACAAGTGTCTTCGATACCGAGTTACTATCAGTTTTTTCCAGTAAAGAATTTGTCATAACGCTGGGCTCACTGAATACAGGTTCCAGCTCGGCATTATCGTAACTTTCCAGAAGCGCGTGCAGAGGACTATGGATAAATCCAACAATTACCGGAGTGCTCATATTCCCATTCAGAAAAAGTAACGCCGCCTGCCGACCGACATGTTCCGGCCCTATGGATAAAGTCGTTGAAGCAACGACCGGATCATGATGACCAAATGCTTCGAATTTAACAATGGGCTGTCTAGTATCATTCAAACCCACCAATGTGGATATAATAATTTCACCTGTAGGAACAGTCTGCTGACTGGCAATGGTAGCAGAATCCTCGTCGAACACAGCTTCATCAAGCCCATTAACCATTTTTTTGCTTGTCATTCAAAATCCTAGTTCGCAGTGACCTTACTGCCTTTTAATACGACGTTTCCGGAGCCCTTAATATTAATGTTTTTTCCGCTAATGGTAATATCGCCATTCTTCTTCATTACAATTTGGGCAGATCCTGTTTTCAAAGTGATCTTATCTGACGCCTGCATCGTTATGGTTTTTGCTTGTAAACCATACTCCTTCGTTACGGATTCCGTATATTTACCGCCAACCGACTCAGACAAATCCTTATCAATGGAAATTGTCATATTCTTACTAATAGATTCTGTATGATCAGCGCCTACCGATATAGAAACGTTTTTTCCAATATTTTCCGTGTGATTCTCACCAACATCTATCGACTTATTTTTAGAAATAGACTCTGACTGGTTATTCCCTACCGATTTATTTCGGTCATTGCCAATATTAGAATTTTCATTATTACCAATGCTTTTACTTCTATCATTACCAATATCAATAGTTTCGTCATTACCCACACTTAGGGATTCATCGTTCTCCACAACAGCGTCAAAGTTTTTCTCTGCGTGAATATAAACCTGCTCTGCTCCTTTCTTATCATCAAACCTAAACTCATTAAAATTTTGCGGCGAACCATCAAGCGTAGAACGTGTTCGTATACCACTTTGAGTTTTCGATTCAAAAGGAGGTTTGTTCCAACCATTATATACGGAACCAACTACCAACGGCCTGTCTGGGTCTCCATCCAAAAAGTTAACAATAACCTCATGACCGATTCGAGGAATAAAGGAAGCACCCCACTGGTTTCCTGCCCAGGATTGCATAACCCTAATCCAGCAACTGCTATTTTCGTCTTTTTTCCCTTTTCTATCCCAAATAAACTGGACTTTTATACGACCATGCGCATCAACATGAATTTCTTCACCGTCTGGCCCGACAACTAGCGCCGATTGGGGGCCCTTCATCACTGGCCTCTGATGAACGGGGATTGGTCGAAAATGAACATCGGCCGGGATACAAACGAAATCATTACTGTAATCCGCGCTAGACTGGCTTCCCGAGGAATAACTGGTTTCGTATGCACGATGGAAAATACTGACAACGATATAGTCGCCCGTTTCAGCCTTGGTAGTATGCTTCGCCATATTGAAGCGACCGCCAGCATAAAAACTGCAACAACCACTCGCCGCACGCACGGTGTTTTTGTTAGATTCTTCGGCATCCAAGCGAATCTCTACGAGATCCCTCCCCATCGTAGTGTCGTACAAACCGGGATATTCGTAGTGTTCAAACTTATCGTTTCCGGAAAACTTACTATTTGTCTTGGTTGTCGCAAACAAATCTTTTTTGGGCTCTTCAAAATTGTAGTCATTTAGTGACCACGCGCCTTTTTTAAATTCATACAAATGCTGCCAGCGCTTTATCTCTGCGTTGGGATTACTGCCCTTAGAGTATTCCAGACTGGTTTCTTCAAATTCATCGTATGCGTTTTTTTTGTCCACCAATACCAACTGATGTTTTTTCTTTTCATGCTTAAAGAAGTAAGCAATGCCGTCTTCCTCAAGCAGCCTAGAAACGAATTCTAAATCACTTTCATTGTGTTGGACACAATATTCCCGTGTAGAGCCACCTTCGGCTCGAAAATCGAAATCGGTAAACCCATGATCGCCAAACACCTCGGAGACAATATCCTTGGTATTCATTTCTTGAAAAATACGATGATTATTCGCTTTAGATAGAAACCATAACCAGGGAACCATGGTCATGCGGTATTGACGAAGATTAGCAGTACTTATTTCACCAAAAGTAAACTGCTTAATACATCCATGAAAAACACGCTCAATCTCGTTATGAACGGTAACAGTTCCACTTCTACCTACGATTTTGTCGGGTGATATATCAAGATCTTCTGATAAAACATCTATCTGAAATTCAAACAAACCGGATATAGATTCACTGCCTTCGAAGGCGGTGAGAAGAAAGGTATCTTTCCCTAGAGAAAAATCACTAATGGAAATAAGCCGATTATCCTGAGTAAGGGGACTCTGACTCATGCAATATCAACTCCATACATTCCGTATAATAATTCCACTGCAACGATGAACAGAGGCAGCACTAGCCACCCCTGTTGCACGTTACTACCCTTAGATAGGTAAATCCGTTACTTTTTGGCAGCTTTCGCAAGATCATAGCCGACGCGCTGTGGGCTAGCCTGCTTGTTGGTCATATCGTAGTCGGCATAGTTCACTTCAATTGCAGTGTAACTAATACTAATCGCTTCGATGGGATCGCCTTCAGAATCCGCAGATACAGAATAACTACTTACCAAGCAGTTTTCCAGAGTATAGGTCATATACTCTGTTACCTTATCGGATCCAGTTTGAACGAATTTAACCTTAATGGTTTTACCTGCTGAGCCGTAAGCGCCTTCGGTAAAGATTGCTGTACAAGAATTATCTGCAGGCTTCGTTACATGAACTTCGCTAAAGCTAGGACGACTCGCTTCACGATTCGAACAATTACCAGCTTCCATTGTAATTCCGCGGGCAACGCCGAATTGAAAAGAATCTACTGAGAGATGCTTATCATAGCCATCCGCGGTAACATTTCCTTCTATTCCTTCCCACTCCAGATAAATTGCCATCTATCATTCTCCTATTGTTTAACTGAAAACACGCTAGCACATCTCAATCGGGGTTCTTTTTACAAACAGCGTTAATGAGAAACCCAACCCTGCGAGTTACACTAAGTAGTTGGTTTGACTTTCTAATTCCCATACTTTATTTCGGTTTTTCTTTTCTTTCCAAGACCGCAAAATTCGTATGCGTGACGATGGTAACTAAATTAGGCAGCTCAAACAACGTCATAACCTTCAGTTTGTGAACCACCGCAAAGCATATTCCGACAAACCAAAATACCTTCGCCCAAGTCATCAAACGTCTTGCTTAGCACCTGCTCTCGTGCATGCATACTCTCTGCTTACTTTTTAATAATGAGACCAATTCAATGTCTAAATAACTGCGACACCTACCCTGTTTAAACAGGAAATTTTCTTCTAAGGAGTGATATTACCGCTTGTTGATCGTTGCTCATGAACCTCTCAACCAAGAACCACATAACAGTTACTAAAGGCCCAAAAATGAATCACGAAAACCACTAAAGAGCAGGCGAAGACCCGTAGAAAGCCCCATCCAGTTACTACCTTTCCACTTTGTACGCGGGGTGGAGTGGAAACACCCTTCATCGCTAACACACAAAAACCCGTCTTTATCTTGATCTAGACGCAATTAAACGATATTTTTGATTTCACTCAAGCCGGTTTTTATAAGTACGTTACGAGATCGCGGGCAGATCGACATACCCCAATCCAGCAGCGTGTTTATACATACACGACCCGCAACACTTAACTTCCGCGCTTGAGAGAAGATAACCCAGTATTCTGCTGACGATAAAAAATCACCGAATTAACATCATCGACGCAGCCTATAAGGACAAATTCGTGACCCTACTCTGGTTTGGGAGATAAATACACACTATGAAAAAAAATCATCAAAATTGATTACTGCTCACATTAGCGACCCTTGCTCGATGAGCAAGCTTCTCTACGCCTTCATCCAAATTCCCGCCGCCTCCCAACAGCCATGCAGGAAACGACAGAACCTAAAATTAATTGAACGAATTTTAAGTGAACCCCTTTTATTTGAATAGCTCAAGCTGCGGCGTACAGGCGTAGTCAAACGCTCGCAAAACTGTAAAATAATACGACAGTCACAATACCGATCCCCACTTTTATTCACAGAAAGTGTCGATTAATTTTCCGGTTTTGACAAATTCGAACGGTATACTAACGCTATCCTTACAAAGTAAGGCTGATCATATCCCCAGTCGTTGTCTGCAATATTCGTGGATTGATTAAGAATGTCCGCCACGGCCAGATAAAATCTATCTGATGCAGTTTCATTGTTTACCCACATAGGGCCGCTGGCATCAGCCGCCGGGGTAATGATATCTAACACCGCCACTCCAGCGGAAACGTCGCCGTTACTCGCGTAAAGGCCATCCTCACCTTGCCAGTCATCCACACTATAGTTATTACTACTGTCGCGGTATAGACCCCATGCATATTCAACTGCAGAACCAGGCGCTGGTGAATAGAGTTCAATTTTAATTTCACAGTACCATATGTCTGCAAGGCCACCTGCAGAAACATAGATTTCTGAAAGATCCAATTGGAACCAATCGCGATCCTTGTAGTAATCAATATATCCAGATTGCCAGGGGAAAGTTACCTCTAGGGTATCGGCTACGGGACTACTCGTGACAAGGCTGTCCTTTAGCTCGGGAGTTATTACAAAGCTTGCCGCATTATAGTTGAAATTTCGGTGATCGCTGGCAGATACAACTAGCTCAACTACATTATTGTCGATAGCTAGCTGTGCTTGCTCTTCGGCTTCGGAAAAGAATACAGCGTTTATGATCTTCGCGTCGTTGACAGCAGCAAGCTGAGTTTGCACCGGAATAATATTCGCGCGAATGGTGTAATTGTTATCGATATCTGCCTCATCAGATTGCATATCTACAATTTTTACAAAATAGTCCGTGTCCGTGTTCCCCAAAGTTCTCGAAATAATGTAGCTGGTTTTAAAAGATACAGGATATTCGTTATTTTCCCAACCCGTGAATGTATCCAGAATTTCATCAGCCTGAAATACACTGACATAGTATTCCAGTGGCGTCGCACTCTCTGATTCGATAAATATCTCTACAATGCGATCCTGGTACGCATCTGCAGGTACGGTAATTCGATACCAGTCTACGTCACCCACGTAGGATAACTTCGCCTCTATCGATACGTCACTGGTTTCATCCAGCTCTGTCGCATGATTAATGGTGTTGTTGCCCTCACCCATTTCTATATCATCTAGTACATCTATCACATCGACACTTACCTGGTAGCGCATACCATCCTTATCACCGAAACTACATACCTTCTCGTCAATCGCACTTACTGCAATGAAGTGTTCACCACTGTTTTCAACTTTCACATGTGCAATACGGGAACCCGTTTCAGTGGAATATTCCTTTGAGAACAAAACAACTCCGTTTGCATCCGTAATTTCAACTAGAAACCAGGAGTCACAACCATTGCTAGCAGTCGGATCGAATTCAAATTGCAGGACCTGAATGGATATTGGTGCCGCGCCAGATTGAATACTGCTCCAGTCCTGGTCTCCGGCATAGTCAAGAGAGCCACTAATTTCAAAATGACCACTACCGCTAATCGTGGTGGCGTTTTCCTGGCGATCGTTTTCCGATATTTCCTCGGTGGCGACCCCCGTCAAACAGGTTGTAAAGGAGGATGACGTATCAAAATTGTCTTTACCGTGATCATTAACCAACAAATAGTAGCTACCTGCCCGTAAACTTTCGACCATTCTGTAAACGCTATCCACCGATTGTGCCACACTGCGTACGAGGGTACCCTCGCTATCAAACAAACTCACTTTTAGCGTAACAGAGGTGCCACCGGAAAAGGCGTTAAAATCTGTAGAAATTTTATAAACGCCACTCTCAGACAGATTAAATCTCATAACATCTGTATCACCCACAGTCCCTATACTATCGGTAGAACAACTGCCGTTGAGAGCAAGATTGGTAGCGCTATCAAAAGTACCATTACCATCTTCCGGCGCAGCCACATCGTAAGAGACACTATATGTTTCCGTTTCCGAGGCTTCGTTGTCATCCAAATCACGGATAGCAATAAACAGTTTTTTTGGCTCAGTAATATTAACATTAATGCTTAACGAAGAATCTGTAGCACTCTCTTCAGGAAAATGATCGGCTGCGATCCGCTTCCGTGTTCCATTACTGTCTTCTTCATAAATCGTTGCCAGAATGTCAACATTATAACGCTGCGTATCGTTGTATACATTTAGGGCAACGATACCAGGTTCAGTAATATTGATGGTGTACCAATCAACATCAGTAACCGGATTGATAATACCATCAAGATTCGTCTGCTGTTCAAGTGCACGAATTCCTTTCTCGTCATCGCTATCTGAACCTTTTTCCTTATTACCACCGCACCCGGATAATAAAAATGCCGTAAATAAACATAAGCTAAGTTGTGCCAATATAGTTTTCATAACTTTACCCAATTAAGGAACTAATTCAAAATTGTCAGGCGTAATTTCAATAACCTTATCGCTATCATTGATATTGACAGTTACAGTTACGCGTCGAAATAATGGTGTTGAATCAGGTTGGTCACTGGGAACTTGGGCAACATAAAGTTGAATCATGTTGTCACCTAGCAGGTGCCCTTCCTTGTCGTTACGGTACTCAGTGTCTAACAAATGAATATTGGACACTGTAAATTGAAATTCACGAACATACGATTCTGAGTCAGTACCTTGGTTCATCTGTACCAAACCAGAATCCACGATATCGTATTGGTAGGCGTATCTCTGCTGAATAATCGGGTCAGCTGATTTAACATTCGTGTGATGATGAACCTCTAACCAGTCGACACTGCCGTCAAAATCCGTATCATCAGTATCTTGAACTTCTATGGGACTTGTACCCGAGAGATGCTCAATATAATCAGGAATTCCATCGTAGTCGGTATCGGCTATTTTTCGCTTAGTACCCTGAATATATTCTTCGCAATCGGTCAGACCATCAGTATCAGTATCGGGCCAGGCCTCTTCAGCGCCCAAATCACAAGGGCTGTCAAATACCAACGGATCACGTTCGTTGCCGGGAGAGCTGAGCAGTTTTTCAAAAAAATCGCTCATCCCATCGTTATCGGTATCACGAGAACCAGGATCCGAGCCGTAAATCAATTCTTCGGCGTCGGTAAGGCCATCCGCATCAGTATCCACCATCAGGTTGTCCACGCCGGGTTTCACATTAAAATTGTAAGCAACAATATATTTAACGATATATTCAACCGTCAGACGCAAATCGACAATATTGAAATCGACGGAATCAGCATTTTCAAATCGTCGAAATTGTCCTTGTCCAGCTTCCGCCATCGCTTCCAGAATCTGACCGGCTTCAGCAAGTTCACCTTCATCCAGCGTCGGATCCTCGAGTAGGAAAGTATGGAAGTTGAAAGATCCTACTCCCCAGTTCTCAACCATATCGACAATATCTTTCACACTATCTGTTATCTTTTTCAGAGAGTCGATCCCCGTACCCGAATCAGGCTGGCCATCACTGAGGAAAATAACAATATATTTAGTACGCGATAAATTATCTTTATTTTCAGAATCTGTGATATCTCTCTGAAGATCGGTATAAATTGTATTCAATGTGCCCAAATAGTTGGTGGTAGTATCATTCGCGTTAAAGCTGAGAATATCGTTAAGTTCGTCGGGGTCTTTGGTAAAGTCGTTCTGCCCATCTGCATTCTGCGTTACAGCAGTGACGGCAGAGTTCCAGATCATCACCTCGAACGATACATCACTGAACTCACTGTTGTATCGGTCAATAAACGCACGCGCAGCATCCAACCTCAAACCGTAGGGATCAGCACCAGCACCACTCCCATCAGGCATAACAAAACCCATACTGGCAGATGCATCAATTGCAAACAGTACTTTTACTGGAAAATTAATTTCATCCGGATTTTCAGTACGGAATGTTCCTTTTAATGTAGCGACTTGACTTTCTGTTGTGCGCTCCAACGGAGCATGATCTTTACAACCGACCAGCGCCACCAGAGAAAAAATAAAAAAATAGTAAAATCTGGAAAACTGTTTCACACGTATCACCTTATACACATCGATCACGTTATGTTGTCTTATCCACAGTTACCCGTAGACAGGCCGTAAATATTTTTCCCTCTTAAAAAATCAGGCTATTCATCGCCACACCTAACAGGCATCGCCATGGCCGTCATTATCCCTATCAAGTTGGTCCGCATTCGCAGTTGACGGACAGTTATCGCATACGTTCCCTATACCATCCTCATCGGAATCGTTATTTTGGTCCGAGCGAGCATTAGGACAGAGGTCGACGGACAGATTAAACCCGTCGTTATCGAAGTCGTTATCGCACGCATCGCCGTGCACATCGCCGACGAGATAGAAATCAGTATTCGCTTGCTCGGTATTCGCCACTCCGGGACAGTTGTCTATCGCATCTGGAATGCTATCGGCATCATCGTCGTCATCACACAAATCCCCTAAGCCGTCGCCATCACGATCCGTCTGATCTATGTTAGCGATATAGGAACAATTGTCAGTCACACCGGAACCCTCGACTCCATCACCATCGATATCACTGTCACAGACATCACCAATATCATCATTATCGACATCCTCCTGATAAAAGTTGGCAATCCCAGAACAGTTATCACAAGCATCTCCATGACGGTCACCATCGGAATTATCCTGATCTAAATTCGCGTCGTGCGGACAGTTATCCTGAGGATCATTCCAACCGTCATCATCAAAATCGTCATCAGCTTGCTGTATCGGGCCAATGGTTAAGGCAACCAACACCAACGCGCCGCCGCCACCGCCACCAACGCCACCCGTTGGAGGCGCACCGCAGTCAGATCCACATTCAAGAATGCGCCCGTCAATATCCCGATAAAAAACGTTTCCGCTCTGGTCGACGTAACGCACCCAAAGCACACCACTATCATCAAGATAACCTTCATCCGTGTAGACACCCGCTATAGCGGAAATTGATATAATGGCGGAAGCGAATCCGACCAATAAACGTGACTTTATAAACTTATTCACTCTAACCTCCAGTAACCCAATATTTTTATTACCTGCCAGCCAAAATACGTACTACGAATATTATGCAAACAGTACCTTCCGTTTCACCTCTTTCCCAACAACTGGAATCTAAATCTAAAAAATTGACATATTTTCTTAACATTTTGACAATTTACACACCCATAAACGATACAGAAATTCCACTCTCATTAACTGTCGGTAAGTTCTATTTCTGTAAAGAGATAAATTGTACTATCCGTTTTTGAAAAACTGCTAATATAAGTATTATTGTCAGCATCAAACCAAAGAGAATTAAACACTCCAATATCCCCGGCTTCGGACACACGCTGTTTAAACCAACTATTACTATCGGATTCAAATCGAGCGAGTTTTAAATTATAGAGATCACGTTGAGAGCCTATTCCGTAGGATTCTGTCTCGTAATAAACAATTGCGGGAGCCCCCAATCGATCGAAGGTTAATTGGGTATGGGTTCCAGCTTTGGTAGCTTCATCAACCGTATGCACTTGCCATTCATTATCAACGTAAACAGCAAATCGTAACGCATGAGCATCATCTTCCGTGTAGCTGAGGTGTTCGGTACACTCGTCAACATAATACGCAACAGCCAAGTTACCCTCGTGAGAAATTGCGGCGGACACATCGCCGATGAAACAACCACGATCCACCCATTCGGTGGACCAAGTCCCATTATTACGTCGAGCTAGGCGTAGACCATGTTCATTATAATTGACTTCACGAGCGCCATAAAAAATGGCCGGATTTTCTTCCGCATCCAAAATTAGACTATTGTGATAGCCAACAGCATTTTGATAATTTGTTTCCTCATAATCATTACCTTCAACTGGTTCTTCATCGGAAATGCTAAAACTATCAAAAGAACCAGCAGGCTTTAGGACATACAATATGTCTGGGTGCAGAGCGTTATTCGAATCACAGCCTTCCCAAAAAAATTGAAATGCGATATGCACGTTACCAAGATTATCAATTGCCAAACTCGGGTAGTCTCCTGCGTCACCATCGGTGTACGCAGGGTTACGAGACCCGGAATAACCGATAGCGCCAACATATTCGTGCCATTGGTCATCACCTACAGCTTTTACCGCCACCATGGTGTCAGATTGCTTAGTATTACAGTGAGCTTTATTCCCTCCTCTGTATGCGGCATAAAGCGTGTTACTTTCATCAATCTCTAGATCAAACTCCAGAGTGTTATCCAGAGTAACGATGTCATCAGTAGATACAATATTCTTCCCATCACTTGCGCTAGTGTCCCAAACCAAATGTCGCAGGGTATATTCATTCGGGGGGGGAGACTCTGCTTCACTGCCATCATCAGCATCGACTATATAGACAAAGTGGATCAAACTTTCGTATAGGTGGTCTGGAACAGCCGCCACATTAGCACTTAACAAGCCGCCATCAGTAACGCGCATAATCGCAGTTTTTAACCACGGGCTTTGAACAATTTCAGGCTGCACTTCAGTTTTGTCACGACTAGAACCGCCACCACAAGAAACCATCATTAATAAACCGAGAAGTTCGACAATAAAAGCAAGCACAGGCCAATTAATCTGGAGCAT
This sequence comes from Teredinibacter haidensis, assembly GCF_014211975.1. Lineage (NCBI taxonomy): Bacteria > Pseudomonadati > Pseudomonadota > Gammaproteobacteria > Cellvibrionales > Cellvibrionaceae > Teredinibacter > Teredinibacter haidensis. Next base: position 1,040,847 of record NZ_CP060084.1, on the reverse strand, counting down.
TGAAAAACCCCTCCGCTCGAGCGAGGATTAGCGCTTCATCGCCCTTACTTTTCAGTCCTACCCTCTTGCTGTAAACACTATTCGCATAACCCTCATAACCATAGTGATAATATAGGCCCGCGAGATTTACCGCGGCTGAATAATTGGCGCTGTCAATATCCAACGATTTTTGCAAGGCTTCGCTCGCAAGTACATCTTCACCAAAATGGATATACACCACGCCCATTAACGCATACACCTCCGCACGACGATGCCTACCTAGCTTCAGCTGCTCTGCCAACAATTTTTTCGCAACCACAATTGCCTGGCCAAAATCACCACGCTGTTTATAGATATTTGCCAGAGATAGAAGCGCATCTACATCGTCCGGATTTCGGTATAGAGAATCATAAACCGCCCTAATTCTATTTTCTTTAAGAGATTCCAGGCCTATTTGCTTCTGTTTAGATCTTGTTAAAAACGTCTTATTTCGTACGTCCGTCGAACCAACATCTGGATTGTAAAGTGCTATTTGCCTGTCAAATGGTCTAATCCGCTTTGCAAGCTCCTGCCCGGTATTTAAGTATTGTACGGCTTCATTTTTATACTCTAGCGATTTTTCGTAGATTATCTGCTTATACTGTGTTATCTCTTCAGCTGAAAACCCCTCGGGATCTGGTGCAGTCTCCAAAAAAAGTGCATATTCACTATTTATCTCGTAAAGCCTGTAACAAGACAAAATGGACCAGCGTGGAGACTTAAAATTAATGGCGGATATATACTCGCTCTGTAGCTGTTCCTGCAGTTTGGTTTTTTCCGTAACCACACTGTTGTCGATCTCTGTGCCTAACTTCAATTTCATAAACCGGTCGTAAGAACGATTAGCGAGGCCATAGGCAGTTCTACCAAGAGGTTCGAAATAGTCGTTAGAAATTTCTCCTTGCGAAATATTTCTTCGAGCTTTACGCATATAGCTCTGTGTTGAACCTGTACGATTTGTATAGTATGAAAGCTCAGCACCAACCGCGTTCAAAGTCTTTGAGTTAATTGAACTTTTGTAACGATCCATCACTCTGTAAGCAGATTCTTTTTCTCCGTTTGCATTGTGTTCCGTGATTAGAGCTAGAACCACTTTCTCACGATATTCCTTATCAAGACGGTAACCATCGAGTAGTTTTCTATAGATATTTATTGCCAGGGATGTCTGCTTCAGATTTCCGCGTATCTGGCCTGCTTGAAATAAAAAGTCACTGGCGTTTTCTGACTTCGGAAATTGCTGGACATATTGCTCGAGGTAATCTGCCAGGACACGATACTGAGCCGTTGTCAAAGACAGATCAATAAGTGCTTTAAGGGCATTCTCCGCATTCTCTGTTCGGGGAAATCGGCTTATAATATTTTGCCCCGCTATATGCATGGTTTCGATATCGCCATGCTCTTCGCTCGAGACAAACAATGCATTAAGCGCTTGAATACCCATCCCTGCGGTTTTACTATTGTCGACGAAGCTGAGTAACTTATCCTTTCCTGAATCCCAGTCGTTTATGGACTCAACAACCATCTCCTGAATTATTTTTGCCTGAGCAGATTTCCCTATTTTTACTAATTTCTGCTTTACACTCGAATCTAGTTTTGGGATCCCTGCCAACTCTTGTTGCAAATCGACCAGCCCTCCGTAGTTCTCCGTCAGGTTTAACGCATCCATAATGAGTTCAACAGCTGCGTTGGCATTGTCACCATTAGGGTAGCGTTTTACAAAGGAGGAAAACTCCTGAATAGCATCATCGAACTCACCTTTGTCGTACTGAATACGCGCAATGTTAAACAGAATATCCTGGACTTTACTGGACTCGGGATAAAGGGATGCATAGGCCTGCCCCACATCTCGAAGTCCATCTTGAGAAAAGGCAATTTCGTAATAATTAAGGTTTTCCTTGTCGTCGAGTGCGGTGTAATAAGCCACCGCAGCGCTATATAAAGGATCGTGTTTGCTTTTTATATCATCAGTATGTAGGGCAATAGACTCATACACTTTACCTGCGCGAGTAAAATCACCGCCGGCAAATAAACTTTCTGCATAATTTATTTTCATCTCTGAATATTTTGGGCTCGCATCAAAGAAATTGAGAAATTCCTCATATACGGACGCCGCTAATAAGTAATCGTCTAGACTCCTAGTACGTTTAGCTTTTTCATGTAAACGTGTCGCCACATCACGTGCATAAACTTCATAATCGGTCAACAATTTATGTTTTTCATCAACATGTACCGAGTACACGTTTTGTTCTAATGCTTTGACTATAAGCGCTACATCTTTGTCGGAGTTATTGAAATTCTTAGACTCCAGTACACAGGTATATAGATTTTCTGTGTACTGGAGTAGCTTATCACCATCGAATTGAATCTCAGACAATTCGCGATATATATATGCTGCATTGTCCCATTTATGCTTAATCATGTACCGTTTCGAAAGCTTTTCCATTACCATAATATAAGACCTACGTGACCAAGCGATATCCTTAAAATATTTTGAATCATCCCCTGGCTTAGTCTCTTTATAGACTTGGCTATAGGTGTAAGCCATATCTGCCAATGCCTCAAGACGAATATCGACACGATTATAAGTATCAACATCTACGGTAGAAGGCGAGATCCTATTTTTAACTGATTGCTCAAACAGATCCAAAGCCTGGCTATAGTTTCGTTTGTTAATATGTACCCAAGCAAGTTTGTAACGCGCTATAACCACAGCAGAGCTTTTCGGATACTGCAGTACGTTAAGATAGTATCCGAGAGCCTGGTCAATATTTTTTTCTTCGTAGGCGTGATCACCCAAAAGAAGGAGCGACTCTGGAACAAATTCGCTAAAGGGAAACTCTTTCAAAATGGATTCGTACTGATCAACCATTTCAGAATATTTACCTAATTCACGAAACTCGTGAGCCAAATAGAAATGGACCTTATCGAGTTCTTCAAACTCGGGATAATGACTGGCAATTTGAAGATAGGTTTCAATCGCTTTTTCTTTTAAACCTGTCGCTTCCAAACTGCTAATTTCACGTGTTTTTCCACGCTCCCCCATTTCCAGACGGCGCAAAAAAAATACGACACGGGATTTCTCAGTATAGAGTTCCGCCAAGCGAATATATAGTTCAGGAAGAAATGGCCGGTCATAAGACTTAGATATTAGATCTTTAGTATTTGTAATGGCATGATCTAAATTGCTTTTATCCAGCTCAAAGCGTTTTATAAGCGTATGTTCTTCAACGGTTTGGTCTTCCTTTTGAAAACCGTATTTACTTGTTTCGGTATCGTCCCGTTTCAACTCCAATTCAAGCTCGGGAGACTCTTCCCCGGCGAGCCTGAAGAATGAATGCGACGAGCAGGAAAAAACACTCAACAACAAGGATAAAAAACCTAGGCACTTTAAGAAGCCAATAACTCTCGTTAAGATATTATTGTTCATTCAAAAAACACCTCCCATTCCTGCTCGTTGTTGCATTCGTCTGCTATATGAACCTTATAGTCATCAAATTCATCATTCCAAAATTCACCCTGAAAGGGGTAAATTACTTTACTGCGATCAGTTTCGGCTCCAGCTCGTATATTTTCATGTCCTCTATAACGTAGCAGTGTCGCGCTTTGGTACCTGTCAACTCCAGCCTCATAACGAACTAGGTTGATATTTTCTTCATACTCCAGCAAATTATTTGCAAGCCTCTCGTACTCCGCATCGACGTTAATGCGAATTTTTTTTGCAACTTTTTCAACCTTCAACTGATAGATATTTTTCAGATGCTCACGTAGACCTCGATCGTCAACCTCCTTTAACAGCTCAATTTCATTTTCTAGTAGCCTAACGAATCTCCATTGGCGCTTGATCACCTCATCATTCAAAACAAGTAATAAAAGCGTTTCAGATTCCGGGTCAGCGGCAGCTTTACGGTCATAAACCGCGTCGAGTGCTTTCTGATAACGCGTGTAAAATTCATCTACAGTCGACAACGTGGACTCGTAATTGCACAAGCTCTTATAAATTAGCGATTTCAAAATAAACATCTCAGGGGTAAAATAACGCTCGAAATTCGGGGCGTCAAATGCGTAAAGCAAACCCATTGCTCGCTGTGGATTTTGCAGCCCATATTGATTCCATGCCCTCTCAAGCAAAAAAGAAGCTTGTTCGTTTACTGGTGTTTTAATCGCTTTGTAGTGCTCAATTGCCTTTTTGTATTCCCTATGCTCAAACAACAATCTCGCACTAGACCAATGAGCGGTATCCTTAAGCTTTGAATCCAATCCTGGGAGCGCCAATAGTTGATCTAAGGTCTTCTCTGCAACACCAATTTCGTCCCGAATAATCGCTTCAACGGCTTTATGGTAGAGGTAGTGCCCGAAGTAAACCGAGCCCGCTGGGATTTTTTCAAAATGGCTGTTAGACCAATCCGCCAATCCAGAACGCGCATCGTATACGCCCTGGTGATAGTGCACTAAAGCCGACAGATCGTCTTCGATAAATCCGTAATCAGTGCTATTAAGCGCCTGCGCAATCAACAACTCCTGATCAAATGGTTGCTTCCGTGAAATCATATCAAAGTAACTAAGAATATAAATTACGATTTTTGTGTTTGGTTTTTCGGTAACGATATCGGTAAATGTATCTACTGCCGCATGCGAAAATCCCAGCTTTTCGAGTGATACGCCATAGAAAAAATACGCCCATTCATAATTCTCATCGCTAGAATTAGCCGCTTTCATATACAGATAGAAAGCTATTAGAGCATCCATATATTTTCTGTTGTTAAATTTGTCTTGACCCGTTTTGAATAGACGCTTCTTTTCTTCATCCAGCTGTTCTTGCTCATCGATCGATAGCTCTACAGTAGTCTCCAAAAGCGGGGTACCGACAGGCCCTATACTCTGGGATTTTACCGGAGAGGAAATAGCTAATACTAACAATACACTAACGGTAAAACGATCGATTGAAAACATAGTCATCAGTTCAAATACTTATAAATGGAAGAGCTTTCTTCATCAATTTTCCTCATCGATCCAAATAGGTCGAATCTATAATTGAACCCTACACCCATATAGACAGAGCTTTCCGTTGTATCTTCCTTAAAAACAACAATCTCCTTAAGATCTAAACTAATATTGACTGATCTATTAAAAAAATATTTCCTCCCAATGCCAACGCTCACCGTAAGTGCCGATTCTTGCTGCGGAGAATCATAGCTAAACTTTTTTTCGTATGTAGCCACACCCGCCCCAAAAGAAAAGTACCCCTCATGATTAAGAATTAATTTATTCCACAAAGAATCCTTCCCGTAAGTTGGCTTAACGATAAAGCTGGTTTCTATATGACTAACAAATTCGTCGAACGTTGATGGAGTAACGCCAAAATTTTCTTCGAGATCCCGCTTAATATCGCGCTCGTTATTCAACATATAGCTTGCTCGGATAACCTCCCAAGCGTAGTGCTCGTCAAAATGATGGATATAATTTATCGTTACTGGAAACGCTTCGTAAAAGTTGTCATCAGGCAAATACCCAAGAGACAGTCCTACCTCGTTCTTTTTGTCGAAAATCCTTTCTTGAATAATCGTTACCTCTGGAACATCCGACCTATCGTTTTCATCGCATAAGGCCCACGGAGAGCCGCTAAGCACGACGATTGAAAAAACAGCAGTTCGTATAAAACGCATTTACCGGCTCCTTAGAATTCGACCGAGTCAAAAATAAATGGGAAAGAAACAAATACAGACGTGCCTGTAGGCTGCGGAAACTGCCAACTTTTGATAGCACTCTTTATACAGGAATGAATTTCATTGGCGCGCAAGGAAGATGACTTAATGTTAACTGCACCCACACGACCGGAAAGCAACACTTTCCATTCAAAAACAACCTTTCCGGCCAAACCCGGAGTACTTAGCAATGTCTTTTCATAGCAATAGACAACTTCATCCATATGGGCGTCGATGACACGCTTAACTTCGTTCCGACTTAAACCACCGCTTATATTCACCTTACGTGTCAACGTTGCAGAAACTTTACCACGCACATCTCGACTACCCGTAACGCCTGTTTCAAGCGCTGCAATACTGCCGTCGCCCTCTGCACCTCCGCTACGTAGCACCTTGGTAGAGCCACTCGTATTGATTAGCCCCCCAGTCGCAACTTCAATACGCGCTCCTTTTACCTTGGCCGCAAGGCCTCCAACTTTTAGTACTGCGGACTCGCTATCCAACGTTGAAACTGCGTCAATGCTACTTATAGTGGCAAGCGCCTGGATTTTACCTGGCTGCCTTCCTTTCTTGGTACCTAGAGCCGCCAATAATCCAGAGCTTTTTACATCGCGTTTTTTGATATTTCCTCCATTCTTACTACCGCCACCTGCATTTTTTGGTTTGGGGGAATGACTTTCTGGTTTTTTTGTAACTTTTACATTTTTTCCCTTAGCTGGTTTTGGCTTTTCAACTTTATCTTGCTTCACGTTTTTTAAATCAGCAGGGGGCTTGGCTTTCGGCTTCGGTGTCGGCGACACTTTATTAAAATCTTGTAAGCTGACCTGCGTAAATCTCGGCTCTTCTTTGAGCTCTATTTCTTTGTTAGTTAGCGAATACACTAGACTTACAATAATTATTACAAACACATGGAATAATGCAGAATATTGTAGAAAATGCTTAAAGCGCTTTCCTGAGGGCGGACTTTCATCGGGAATGTTACAGGAAATACTTGTAGGAACGATCCGCATACGATATTCATCGTTCCCGGCTTTCAAAAATACTACCTTATTCGTTGGAAGCGTATATCGTATCTGTTTTTTTGAATTACTCGATGGTAGCGACTTGGCATCTGCTCCTCCACTATTTTTACTATCGTAATCACCGACAGAACCACGAAAGTGGCGTTGGGAATAAAATATCTGGCAACGGTTATCTCTACCATTACGAGCGATTTTTAGCTCTTTGCCGCCAACACACGCCGAATAACTGCTACCTAATGCTATATGTTGTAGATCTTTTATCTCCCCCCGATGAATTCGAGCAACTTCGATCATAGCCGGAGCATTGCCGTCCTTGCGACCTTTGTAGGGGCTCGAGTCTAATATTTTGGTAAGGGAGAAAAGACGCTCGCTATCGACTTCATCATCCTCGTCATCGACATCCTCAGCATCAACGAGCCTATCGACAAAAGGGAAAGAAGGTAAGCTAGCAGCCTTTTCTGATCTAGGCTGCGCCGCGACTACGAAGTCTTTACAAACTGGCGTGACTGCATGCGGTGACTCGATTGAGGCTTCAAGGATTCCCGCAGCAGTTGAATTTTTTGATGATATATCCTTGATATTTAATGTGGTTTTTCCCTTCTTTTCTGCTTCATATTTCGATACCATCTTTTCCGTCGAGCTCACAAAACAACCGGACATTTCTTTATCTTTATTACGAGTCTCCCCTTTAACAGAATCTCTATGACTTTTTTTGTCGCCACCGACCGCTACAACCCCTTCAGAATCTAGATTTCCTGGAGATTTCAACGCCTCTTTTTTTATACCGGATAAACCCGTTTTCTCAGCGGACCTTAGTTCTGTTTTCCTCGTTTTACGCAACACCTCTTTTTTCTTATTTTCACTTAAATCTTCACTCCTAGAAAAGACATCTTTCTGATTACGCCTAAGGTTGTCATTTTTTTTTAATTCAGCCATCAGCTCCTTTCGCAAATCATCTTTAATTTGTCTGACGACCTCATCTTTAAACTGCTCATCCAAAGTTCTTCGCAGCTCTCCAGGGAATTCACTTACATCTACAAACGTTTTATCAAGAGACGCATCATCTTTTTTTGTCGCTCCAGATAATAGAGATGACAACTTGCCAAATCTTTTCTTCAATTTAACTTGCTTTTTCTCTACATTTTCATGTATGCGATTGATTAGTTTATCTTTTATTGTTGACTCAAGATATTTCGAATCTATGTCGTTTCGATCAGATCCTGAAATCTTATTACTACGACGACCTTTTTCCTTATTATCAGGCTGTAGTTTTTCATTAAGACGGTGAATAATACGATGCTGCTTTTTTACCTGCGCAACCAGCTCGCGAATTATTTGGTCCTTATCCTTCACCTCTGACCCACTCAGCACAGTGTCGCTATCAATATCGACGCTACATAGCATCGAATCTGTAATTACAGGAATATCTGACGCGGTATTATCTCTTGCAGGCATTACATCAATCCTATTCGATCGGTCATTTGTCTGATTTACGATCGGGTTCTACTTCGGGTTTTATTTCTGATTCTACTATCTCAACTTCACCACCGTAAAAATCCTTGACGATTTCATAACGATAACTTTCCCGAGTTTTCAATAGACTTTTTATCGCGCTCTTTCTTCGATTGGTTAAATAAACCGCGCCCGACGTTATAGACTGGCCCTTGATATAGGCATTGCCAAAATCTATGCGGCTCTCTTGACTCTTGTCTTCTTCCTGTGCAACGACGCCTCCTACCGGAATAAGCAGCATCATCACAAATAGGCATAATAGCCTTTCACGCTTTCCTACAGACATTGATTCACCCTTTACTAAAGGTATTGGATCGTCCAGACACTGCACCGTGTCGGTCACTCGTGTAAAATAATCATCGATCCTGATACTTTCTAAACAAAAAGCTCTAGCACCATAGATAATTGGGGCGGTTACAACCCTACATTTATCCCATTCATTACATTAGTCATTAAATTATGTATAAAAAACCTATCATTCTGAACGGTTAACCCAACAATCCCTTTCCCTACAAATAGACCCAATAGTTTTCTTCACGCAGAACTTCCAACCACTGTTTTACAAACAGTTCATTACGCAGCGCTAGCGTTCTCCCGTAACGGCAAACTGCATATTCGGATATCCTGCCATCCCAATTGTTTTCATTACTGTGTTAATAACTCTAAACGGAACCGATTTATCACAAAAAAACAAGACTTGAGACTTTTGTGCGCTCTTCGCTACCGCATTCACGGCAAGCTCTTCACCGATTTCTTCTACTACCATCTCTTTCTGTAGCTTAAGCCTGTCATTGCGTATTTTTTCCAGCACCCTGTAAATATTGTTATTGCGTGGATGCTCGGGATCATATCCAGATATTTTTTCTTCCACTATACTGGCAACAACTTCATCGTCTATTTTCAACTCCCCAACGGACAGAAATACTTTTATGGTGTTATCGTAGTCTCGCTGGGTATTTGATACAGGCAGATTAATATCAGAGGTCAACTCAACCTCATCCGGCCTTTCTGCATACGAAAACAATAGAAAAAATACGATGATTGTAAACATATCCATCATCGCAGTAATCTGCAGTTTCGGCGGAACAAACTCATCCCTATTTCGTAATGTGTTACCTAAGGACATTTAGTACACCTCAATTTTTTTCGCAAACTTCCTTTTAACCGGAAGAGACCTCTCCAGAAACAACAACTATCGGAAATAGCGACTGGTCACCGAGCGTTCTCGCCACATCCATAACATTGACTATATCCTCATAAACAACATCGTCGCCGGGAGAAAGAATAATCGTATTACTTTTCGGGTACTTCGCTTTTATATTTTGTAGAGCTGATGAAAGACGTATCACCATCTTATCGTCACGCTCTTTCTTCCATTCAATTTTCTTATCCAGCTCACTGAGTTGTATTTCTGTAAGCTCATCCGATGTCACTGAAATTCGAATTTCCTTATAGTTCAACTTAATAACAGCCGTTACCACAATATCACTTTCTTTAGTTTTATCCTGACTAACACTGGATTCGGAGCGTACCGGAACTGAAGCATCAATCGCTTTCAAGTTTAAAAAACTAGACGACATAAGTAGAAACGGGATCAGCACCAAAAACATATTCATAATAGGCACCATATTGATTTCTACATCTGGGTCAGTTCGTTTTCGTCTTGAACCTAGCGCAGACATAACTACGCGCTCTTCCGCTTCATATTAGACAGAATATTAAATAAGCCCAGAGCCTTTTCATCGAGTTTATCGATAATATAGTCACAGCGATTATTCAGGAGATAGAACCCAACTAGACACGGTATAGAAACAATCAAACCAAACGCCGTTGTGAACATTGCTACGGAAATACCGGAAGCAAGAATTTGCTGTTTGTCTGCTGCTGCTGCCTCACTAACGCCAGAGAAAGCCGTAATAAGCCCCACAATGGTACCCAACAAACCGAGAAGCGTCGCTATATTGGCAAACATACTAAGATAATTTATTCGCGCCTTAATCATAGGGATTTCTTTAAGGATGCTCTCCTGTAGTGCCTGCTCGATTTCCTTATCACGTTTTCCAGCCTTGAGTAATCCCGTTTTTAATGTTCTACCAAGAGGATGCTTTGAAAACCTATTAACCTCTTCAAAAGCCTGTTGATAGTTATCGCTGTCCAAACGAACTTGGACACGTTTAAACGCCTTATCTATATTCAAGCCAAGACGAAGATATAAATGGAACGCTCGCTCACAAAATAGTGCTAGGGCTCCAACCGATGTAAAAAGAATGACATACATAAAAATTCCGCCATTAGTGAAGGCCGAAAACATTGTCTACCCCTTAAATGTAAAAATTGGTAAAAATCCAATCTTGTCTTCACACAAGATTAGTTTCGTAGAAAGAAACGATTTTGCAGAGATTAAAATAATGAAAGAACGTAATCTGTGATCAGATGTAAAAGTGTGAAGCGAGTAAGTCTAGCGCTTGACTGTAATCAAAAACGAAGTGCAACGCGGTAACTCAAGCTATTATTTAGCTTGTAAACAAAGTTTTTGTAGGTGGATTAAAGCACTTCAATTATTAAACACCCATCTAAAACGATCCGATCGAATCTACTTTATATGACTATATTTTCCCCGATCGTATTTGGACATACCACCGTGTAAAAAAATCGATATTTTTTTACACTGGAAAACATGTCGACACCACCACTGCGTACAAATTTATGGACCAGTACTTTCTATAATTCTGCAGTGCACTTATTGCTTGCGTCCAGCACCACCTAAAGATTCAGATATCGTCGACACATACAAATCTGCGCGCATCATTATCAATAATGCTGTTATCCATCTATTTAAAAGTTAGGAATAATGCGAAAGAAAGGTTTTCGTAAAGGTTTCTCGACAACCTTCAAATTTGTCATCGACATCTCCTGTCAGCCTCAATACTGCCACGGGTGTAGACTTTTGAGCTGTTCCCGTCGACAATATCGGGCTACCAGCGCTAGGGCCCGCATGTACAAGCAGGTCACTCCCCTATCCCCTAGGGAGGAAGCCTCAGAAACACAGCATAGGTAGAAGCTTTGCTGAGAATAGTGACTTTTAACCGCTCCAAGACGCTAGCTACACAAAACTATAAACCAACTAAATATTGATAAATGGCTATTTATATACCACCGAACACTAACCTGGTCGTTGTACTCGGCCCAACCGCTTCGGGCAAAACGGCACTCGGCGTGCGGCTAGCGCGGGAAAACAATGGCGAAATAATTTCGGCAGACTCACGGCAAGTGTATCGAGGTATGGATATCGGCAGTGGTAAGGACCTGGACGAATATGGTGATACCCCTTACCATTTGATTGATATTGTCGACCCGGGATACGAATTTAATGTCTTTGAGTTTCAACAAGCTTTTTGCGCGGCATTTAACGCCATACACCAGAACAACCGGCTGCCATTTCTCGTCGGTGGTACCGGGTTATACCTTGAATCAATTATCGAGCAGTATCAGTTCACTCATGCACCTATAAATGAGGTGCTCAGAAAAACGCTGGCCGACAAAACCCACGAGCAACTTGTTCAGTATTTGATCGAACTGAATCCAACGCCTCATAACACAACAGATCTAATTGAGCGCGCGCGCGTAGTGCGTGCAATAGAAATCGCAGATGCTGAAAGGAACGCGCCCTCCCCCACCAAAGCTCTTCCGAAGATAAATCCCATTATCTTCGGTATTAAATGGAGCCGAGAGGAATTAAGGCAGCGTATTACCCTCCGCCTCAAACAGCGACTTGAGCAAGGGTTAATCGAAGAAGTCGCGCAGCTTCACGAACAAGGCGTCAGCTGGGAAACCTTGCATTTTTATGGCCTGGAATACCGTTTTGTGGCTGCGTACTTAAAGGGAGAAATTAATCGCAACGACATGTACCAGAAGCTCAATTCCGCCATTCACACCTTTTGTAAACAACAGGAAAAATGGTTTAGACGAATGGAGCGAAAAGGCACAAAGATCGAATGGCTTGATGGCCATAACCTGCCCTGAAGCTGGACTCCCAGAGACGATGCAGCGGCTGCCTTTCTGGAGCTTCCATACCAAGCCGCATCTCAAGAAATGAAGTTTTTGAATGGCTCGACAAAGCGAAGGTTATTGAATCTCTCTCGATAAGAAGAGCCCAAATTAATTCCTCTAGTTTGTTGGTCATAAAATTCGTTCAAAAAAAGCCAGTGTCATAACTCACCGGCTTCATTTAAGGATCTATAAGTTTCGTTTATTTGAGTATATTGCCCAGATTGATCAGCTGAGTCTCACCACTGTTATCGTCCACACCGTCATTATCATTGATGATATACACATCTCCATTGGCCATAACGGCAGAACCCTCAATTTTCTCGTAGGTCAATGCGCCCGTCGCGGCCAAGTCACCCGCGCTGATTAAATCACGTACCAAGGCCTTGGTCACTGTTTCGCCAGCTGTGTGAGCAGTAAGATCAATACTGTAAAGCCGCTTGATAGCCGCATCCGGACCCGCTTTATTATCGCGCTCAACAATCAGAAATTTGCCGTTGCTCAAAGACGTGATATCCGAAAGACCTACCCAACCACCGTCTTGAGATTCCGCAGCATCCAGAGGATAGTAGACGAATTCCCAGCTTTCACCGGCGATGTCGTAGATACCGATACGGGGATTGGCCTCACCGCCCCAAGCTCGCTGCACAATGACATAGAGCTTGCCGTTGTACTCAGCAACACCTTCAAAGCCAAAGCGTACCTGCATGGCATTAACGGCGTCAGGCAGCGTAATAACCTTTTCAATTACGCCATTGGCATCAGTTTTAAAAACGAAGTTAAGAGATTTTATAGGGCGCTCGTCGGTGTCCGTGATAGTTCCCGCACCTTCGGAAGCCACCCAGAACCCACCATCAGACGCCTTAGCGATACCTTCCGGGTCGATATTTACCGTTGCATTGGCATTAATTAATGCTGCCAAATCTACAGCGTCAAAGCTCGCATCATCATCCGTAGCACCAGAGGTTGTAATAGCGGCGAACACATCCTTACTGTCTATCAGTTTCGTCTCGGCAGTCACAACCGCCGGTGTGGCGCTAACATCCAGAGTAAAGATACGATTAGAACCATAAAAGCTGTCTTCCACTGCGTAGAGAACCGAATCGTTCAACGGATCGGCAGACAGACCAGACATCGCGCTCCAGGGAATGGGAGTACCACTTATACGATTGACCGACTGAAGGGTTGGATAACTCGCAGGCAGAGTGTTGTATTGGTAAAGGTTGATTACCGAACGAATTTTATCGCCCCGATCATCAACTTCACTGGCAACCGCTAAGAGGTTACGTGAAGGAATGGCCAAGCCACCTTCTGGACCCGATCCAGCGGGTAAAACCTGTTTGAATACAGGCTTTTCTGGATTGGCTACATCGTAAACAAATACCAGGCTGGAACGCTCGGAATTGACAAATAGGTAACGGTCTTCACCAAACACACCCATTTCCACGTTTTCCGGCTCGTTACCTTTGTTACCGGAACGACCATCTGGATAATGACCAAATCTAGCCGCCATATGATCCAGCGATGCACCGGAGTTCCATACAACATCCCCAGCCGTATTGAAGATGGTAAAACCACGACTGCCGCCATCCATATCACCTTCATCAGCGGTAGCAAAGTATTCGTTGGTAATCCAGGCAACACCATCCGGCTCCCGAACAACGGCATCTTCCGATTCGGTTTGACTGATTATTGCCGAATCTTCCTCTTCGGTATCGATGTTTGCTAGGTTTACAGAACCCGCAGAGAAATCATTCAAAATACTGCCGTCAGATAAATCGACCAGAATGAGGTGATTATTTTCCTGAAGGGTTACAACGGCAATATTATCCGAGTTAATGTCTACGTATTCTGGTTCTGGGTCGCTAGGGAAAAGATCGGCGACACCGGTAAGATCAACGACTGACGTGGTCCAATTACTGGGATCGGTGGAAGATGTATTAACGATAATTAAAGTACCGGCAGGCAATTGTGGTGGATTGCCATCCCCCAAATCTTCGTCGCGCTCGTTCTCAATCACTACAGCCGCGTATTGTCCGTCCGGGCTGACCGCAATGGAATCTGGCTGACCACCTAAGTCAATGCTGGCAGCCAATGCTTTGGTAGTAATATTCACAACAGCCAGAGAGCCTGAAACCTCCACATAGTCTGCGGAGGTGTTAACGCCCACCAGGGCATAGCCCCCTTTTACCGCTACAGAAGTAGGCTCGCCAGAAAGCGCCAAAATTCCATCAGCCTTTGGGGCTGCAGGATCAGAAATATCGACAAAGCCCACACTTTCACCAGGACTATCGGAATAGATTAAGCTATTCCCATCCTCAGAAACCGCAATAATCTCGGCCGCCGTTTCGGTATCGGTATTACACGTCGGGTCAATTTGCGTACAAATGGGGAAGCTGGCAATACGATTAAAATTCTTTTCCGAATTCACCAAAGAAGGCGCACACGTATAACGCTCGTCTGTCACTTCGCTCGAGCTAAGAACGCCATCAGCATCAGCATCTAAACCACTCTCAATCTTAACTCCGCCTTTAAAGCACATCGCATTGCCCGCAGGCAGATCGACAAAGTTAACCAAGCTGTTTAACCCGCTCACGCCATTCGCACCATCGGACGCATTTACGCCATTGGTGCCATCAAGCCCTGCGATACCTTGAGGACCCTGCGTGCCAGACGCGCCATCTTTACCGTCATCCCCCGAACAGGCCGATAAGCCCAATGCGGCTGTAACTGCCAGTATTTTCAGTAATTGTGTTTTTCCCATAACCCGGTCGCCCTTTCTAAATTGTATGAAGCGCGTATATCTACGAGAACTAGATGACAAAAGGATGACAAAGGTGAAATCGATCCCGCTTTTCTATTGATCCACAATAACCGTAACAACTCCGAAATAAAACCGACACAATACTGACGCTCAACTGCAATAAACCCAGTAATAACAATACCGGTTCATCCTTCAGCCAAGACTTACCCCCTAGCCAACACAAGGATTTGTACTACATTAAAGAGATAGATTTCAATCATCTAATAACACGCTAGAGAGGTAAGATGGAGCAGCAAGCGGTTACTACCGACACTCATAACGCTGGTTCGTACCTAACGTTCAAGGCTGGCGATATGCATTTCGCTCTCTCCGTGCACCATGTGCGTTACATCGCTGCGTTGTCCTCTCTCAGTACTCGTACAGTCCCAGGCCATAATGGCGCGGCAAACTCGGTTTTTGACTTTGACGGTAAAGCCATAGGTCTCTACCCGCTGAATAAGATTGTTGGCGCAGAGGAAAAGACCAACGAGAGTGTTGAACTGATTAAACTACTGGAGACAAGACGGCAGGACCACATCGACTGGATAAATGCATTGGAGCACAGTATTCGCACTGGCGCTCATTTCGACAAGGCTAGAGACTCCCATCAATGTGCCTTCGGCATTTGGTACGACCAGTACAAACCAGAAGACAGCGAAATGGAATCCATTTTGTCCCTTTTTGACAAACCCCATAAGCTCATACATTCCATTGCAGACCGACTACTCTCCATGGCTCACGATGATCATCGAATCGAGGACGCCATTGAGATCCTGAACAAAACCCGGGATACCACCCTGCACCATCTGCTGGAACTGTTTGACCAAGCCACCGCACGTCTTAAAGATTTGACCAAACCGGTTGTTCTGGTGCTGGAGGATGGTGGTAAAATCTTCGCCCTGGAGCTTGAGCAGATCAGTGATATTAAAGAGTTTTCAGCAGCATCCTGGCTGCCTGACCAAAGCCAGCAACAAGGAGACTTCGGCGGTTACGACGGTTTTTTCCAAACACAAAACGCCGAATTATTCCTAAATATTGTGCCCCACAAACTACTGAAAGAAACGGTTGAAGATTTCGGTTAACCGTATAAAACGCTAGACCGTCGGCAACACCGCCGGATAGGGGTACGAAACATACTATTACCCCATACGGATCAACAAAACCAGTGCAACTCAATCTCTACGTCAACACCATCAGTAATCACCTTAAAGAACGCTTTGGCGAGCGTGTTCGCAAGCTCACGGTAGATGGCAGCTTTTCTTGTCCAAACCGCGATGGCTCTATCGGCCGGGGCGGCTGTACTTTCTGCAATATGGATTCCTTCGTTAAGCCAGAGCAACACTTGCTACCGGTGGCAGACCAGCTAGCATTACGCAAGCAGGAACTCAAACACAGTAACATCAAATACCTTGCCTATTTTCAAGCCTATAGCAGTACCTATGGTGAAATTCAGCACCTAAAAAAGATGTACCAACAGGCTTTGCAGGAGCCCGATATTGTAGGGATTTGTGTCGGCACACGGCCCGACTGTCTCAGCGATGAAGTATTAGCACTACTGGCGGACTACCAAGAGCAAGGGAAAGAAGTGTGGTTGGAACTGGGATTACAAACAGCTCACGACCACACCTTAAGACGCATTAATCGCGGCCATGACTTCACCTGCTACCAGCAAGCCGTTGCCAAAGCGAAAAGCTATAACATCAATATTTGTTGCCATCTTATATTGGGCTTACCAGGAGAAGGGACGGCTGAATACCGGAAAACGTTAGCACAAGTATTGGAAACCGGCGTACAGGGCTTAAAACTACACCCATTACATATTGTTGAAGGCAGCGCTATGGCGCGCACCTGGCGAGCTGGGCGTTTACGGATAATGGCTGAAGAAGAGTATACTCAAGCTGCGGTCGACATTATTCAGCACACGCCAAAAGATATTATTTACCACCGCGTTACCGCCAAAGGACGCCCCCCCGTTTTACTGGCGCCCGATTGGTGTGGCGATCGCTGGTCGTCGATGGTGGCCATATCGAAAAAACTGGCAGGCACAGGCAGTCAGGGTTCAAAGTGTTGAGGCAGGCTAAAAATATAGGGGTGACGGGCACATCCCTGTGCCCGATAATTTAACCCGCAGACCAAGTGCGAATTTGTTTTATCTCTTCCTCATCAATTTGCAGTGATTCTAAAAATTCCTGATGCGCGTCAGGCTCCATTTGTTCAAACTTCTTATGCCAGTTACGCATCTCCTCATCACCCAAACCTGCGGCGGTCATAATTTCCACCCAACGTTCTTTAGTAATCATTTTGTCCTCCAGAATTTCATGTGCGTTAAGTAACTGCACAATTGCCTGCTGCTGCATTCGCAAATTGGCTATCTCGGTCTCGAGGGCCATAAATTGCTCACGCAAGGCGTACTCTTGTGCGGCTTCACTGTTTCGATTCACCATCTCGGACAATTTCTGCACTGGCAGCCCAAGTGAACGATACGATAAGATCGCTTTAAGCTTTTCCATCTCGCTCTCTCCATACCAGCGGTAACCATTATCCGAGCGGCAGGCAGGCTGTAGCAGCCCCGCCTTCTCGTAGTAGAGAATGGTCGAGCGAGAGATACCGTATCGATTCGCCACCTGAGTAACGGTTAGCATATTGCCCTCCACTGTTGATCGAGCGCGCAGTTTGAACCCTTAAGCAATAGACGGGTCAACCCTTTATTGGAAAGAATTCCATTGTCATGGTTTCGCTTCAGGAATGTTTTTTCTTCTAACGCCCAATAGGGCTTAACGCTCGCAAAGCAGGCCACTATTCTTTAGGACACCACGAAGTATGGGAAAAGGATCGACCCAATAATCCATATCTACGCAACGAAAACGCTACCTGTAGGTTGCGATACAAAAACCTCCTATAATCCTCTTTCAAAACACAACAGGGAGATGGCGCATTCTACGCCTCATTGTTTATGCGACTTTTTAGAAACCTCAGCTTGTACCTTACCGCCCTTGTGGTCGCCACGTGGGCCTTAATATGGATGCTCAGCCCAACCATCACCCGATGGGCCGCTGCCGATTTTTTGGCCGAACACAACTTGCAGTTGGATGAAGAAAGCCGTGTAAGAATTAATATTTTTCTCTTAAAGATAACGGTTACTGAGCTAAAGATGTTCACTAGCGATAAAACCGTACTGAAAATCCCCAAGGCGGTTGCCGATCTGGCCTTCTGGCCTCTGTTAAAAAAACACATTAAAGTCGAGCAATTAACACTAAGCGGGTTGGACACGCAGCTCACCAAAGTCGGTAGTTTACTGTCGGTAGCCGGATTCTCGATAGCCAGCTCCAAAGATGTAGAAAAAGCGCCCGCCCCATCTATTACCGAGAAACCGACTGCCTTCGCGATAACCATTCCCAAGCTAAGCATTGCGGAATCTCACATCCTTATTAACTACGAGAATGCCAACAACAATCTATACCTAAACAGCATCACACTTTCCAATATTCACCTTACGAGCGACGCCTTAAATGCCGAAACTAGCATTCGACTTGGCATCAACGATTCACAACTCAATGCGAACCTATCCCTAAGCAGGGCTGGAGAGAAGATATCGGTTGTGGGAGATATGACTCTCAATAAGTTTAACTTGCGCGATACCCATATTTTTTTACCCGATCCACAAAATTATTCCGGCTTTGCATCGCTTCAACTGAAATTCAAGGGAACCCTTAACGGCAACCAGTTATCCGCCGAACTGCAAGACAGCACGTTAACCCTGGAGAATATTCGCTACGCGGACGATGCCATTGCAGCATCGGGAGGAAATGTTCACCTATCGTTAAGCAGAGCGAGCGCAGAACTGAAAGGCGCCGTTCTTGAATCTGTATCCACCGAGCTGGACCTTGACCTCAAAAACATCTCCGCAACCAACCCAAAAAACCAGGATACGCTTGTGCAACTGGCCTCACTTAGCTTTCACAAAATACAGGCCAGTCAACAGAACCAGAATAACGATGTTAAAATTTTATCTATCATGGCCAGCGATATACTCACTTCCCTGCCTGTCGCTAAGGAACAGAAAAAACAGCCCGAACCACTACTAACGCTGGCCAAGCTACATATTAATAAACTCACCGCCAACGATAAGCACGCACAGATTGCCGAGCTTCTCATTCAATCGCCCAAACTACAGCTGCATATCGACCCCGAGGGCAATATCGAAAACCTGCTCACCTCTACAAACGAAACAACCGAACAAAAACCCGCAGAAAAATCGACGCCTTCAGAGCAGGACAATACAGAAGATACGAAAGCAGTAGAACCTAAATATACCGTCGCTATTGACAAAATCAAACTGGAATCCGAGGGCAATATCCATATCATCGACCGAAGTATTGTGCCCTCCTTCAACAAATTCATCACATTACAACAAGCTGAAATCACCAACCTCAATAGCGCTGATACCAGCGAAACTCTGAACTTTACCCTTTCCGGCAAAGACAGCGAGTTCCTAAGCTTCAATGTTCACGGTAAAGCCAGACCCTTTGGCGAAGGGGT
This sequence comes from Teredinibacter haidensis, assembly GCF_014211975.1. Lineage (NCBI taxonomy): Bacteria > Pseudomonadati > Pseudomonadota > Gammaproteobacteria > Cellvibrionales > Cellvibrionaceae > Teredinibacter > Teredinibacter haidensis. The sequence goes on along the minus strand of NZ_CP060084.1, from coordinate 1,021,204 downwards.
TAATCTTTCTATGCAAACCAAGATCAACGAATTCGCTTTGCCTGAGGCAACGGGCTACACCTCCAAATTACTCGGCTTCGGAGTAAAACGCGGCCAACTCAATAGCAACATTAAAGTGGACGTTGTCGACTCGAATATTAAGGGCGAAACCGTCATCTATATTAATGCTGTCAAATTTTCCTCCAGCGATACGGTTAGCGCTACCAGTATTCTGGATCAATCATCAGTCCCACTTAATGTTGCCCTTGGCCTACTAAAAGATAAAAATGGCAATATCAAACTGAAGATCCCCCTATCCGGCAATGTCAACGATCCCGATTTCGGGGTACAGCATATAATTGGCCTGATTGTAAAAAAAGCAGTCATGATGCAGGCTAAAAATTATTTAATGGCAACCTTTGTTCCCTACGCAAAGGTCGTTTCAGTAGCGATGGTTGCAGGCAGCCATACACTAAAAGTGCGCTTGGAAGATTTGCCCTACGAAATAGGAGCAGTTGAAATTAACGAAAGCCAGAAAGAATATTTACAACAGTTTGTCGCGCTGATGCAAGACGACAAGAAGCTGACGGTTCATGTATGCCCAAGAGCCATTCCGGCGGAATATACACCGACAACAGAAATAAACGCAACGCCAGAAGATACACAGCAAAAACTGATTGACCTAGCAAAAACACGTGGCAGCAACTTTAAACGTGCCGCGGTAGAACAAGGAGTGGAATCTAACCGACTGTTGCTTTGCGCTCCGACAGTCGATAAAAGAAAAACGGCCTTTCCGGCTATAGAACTTAAAGTTCAGTAGTGGCCAACCCGCGATAACTCGGCACGGTTAGAGTGCCGAGAGCACAGATAATATGTGTTGTTTTCTATTCTATTCTTTTTTATCTTCGTCTTCATCCAGATCATCTGCATCAAGATCATCGATTAACGTTGAAATGGCTTCATCTAACTCGTCTTCAGCTAAATCCAGGCCCTGAGCTTTAAGCATTTCGGCCACCATATCGTCGTCTTCCTCGCCACCCTCTGGTTGGGTCTCCGCCATTGATTCCAGATCATCAATGGGCATTTCCATGTCAGGCTCAGACTCCATCTTTGGCTCTAAATCCTGTTCGCCTTCAGCCTCAGTCATCTCTGGCTCGAGGGCGGGATCCAGATCCTCTTCTTCGTTTTGCCCCAACTCATCCATTATCGGATCCAAATCCTCCATGGGCGGCTCTTCTTCCATCTCGGGTTCTGATTCCCCATCATCTGCACCTTCCTCCGACAGGTCTTCGCTTATGGCTTCGTCCGAAAACTGATCCAGTATATCTACATTTTTGCCCATTATTTTTTTGTAGAGAAGAAAAGCTAAACCAAACAACAATACATTGCCAACACCAAGCGTGGCGTAGAGCATCCACATCGGCATACCCTGTTCGAGAGCAGCCTCTTCCTCTGTGACAGGCTGCTCTTCTGTTACAGCTTCCGCTGTAACCTTCGCCTCGGCGGTAGGTTCGGACTCGGCGGACTCATCGAAAAAGGGTTCTTTATCTTCAACAAAACCGTCTTCCAGCGAATAGTTAAACTTGATGTCTTCCAGTGTAATATCGAAGGGGTTACCCTCAACGTCATAGCCTTTGGCTTTAATTCTAGCGCTGTATTCGCCCTCGACATCGGGTAGCAGCGTCGCTTTCCACGTGTCCACATCGGTTGATATAAGCGGGCGTATTTTTTTGCGGCCTTCGGGCGATATAATTGTAGCCGCTACCTGCGTACGCGGGATATCAATATTCTGGTTATAGGAGTTGGCAACGAGTACGTATTCGAGCTTGCCGTCTGTGAAAACCTGTTTAACTTCCGCTCCAAACGTTTGACGTACCGTAAACTGGTGACTGAACTGACGAACAAAAGTTTTACCATCCACAACCACACTCAATTGATAGATCCCGTCTTTATCGAAGGTCGGTAGTTGTTGACTATAGTGGCCACCAGCTGGTGGAGAACCCTCACTGAGGGTCTTTGTCCAGAATTGCTTAATATCGAATTCGTCGTTGCCAGCCTCCATAGCAGCATCAATATCCATCAGAGATAGGAATTCCGGCCGGGCAATGTTTTTGCCATCTTCCTGTAGAAACAAACTCAACTCTTCTTTCTGCCCTTTAAACACGTTCGAGGGCAGAGGCTTTACCCGTAAATTTAAATTACTGACCACGGTAATTCGGCTTTCGGGATCCATATCCGCTTTAACACCCCACTCACCTTCCAATGGCCGCTTAACGGTAATTAAATCGTAATTGTCTGCACGATGCCATTTCACATCATTATCTTTAAAGCTGGCAGAGTAGAGGTTCTGATCCGGCCCGACCAGTTCGGTAAACTGTTCTGGGTTTTTACGGAAAATCAGCGCCGTAAACTCTTCTACGCTGGAGTCGATAACAAACTGGTTATCGGTTAGGGGAACCTGCTCGGACGGTACCGCTGCATCGAAGGTTTTGAGAAATATCCTCATCAGGTCATCGGCCGTATGAGCCACTTCAGCCAAACCGTCGGTACTGAGAGATAATTTATTCATCAGGTTTTTATCGGCATTGTCCGATAAAGCGATGGTATGAATGGTGATTCCGGCCTCTTTCAGTTTAGGCAGAACTTCATCCACAATTCGTCGCCACTCTCGCTTGTTTACGTCTGGCGATTTATCGATATCTACCATACCATCCGTAAGTAGAATGATAGAGGTACGGTATTTTTTACTGGTGCTTAGCGCATCGTAGGAGGCTTTTTCCAGAGCTTCGCCAATATTCGTGTAGAGACCAACGGAGCTAATGTCGCCCGACTTCTTCTGTGCGGCATCTCTCCATTCGGTTGTGACCGGCTTATGAGGCACAAGCATGTTAATCCACTTACCGAAGGTCCAAACACCCGCACGGCTGCCTTCAGGCAGCAGTTGCACCAGAAGCTCGATAGCCGGCTGACGTAAGTTATTCGGGTCGTTACGCTTCATGCTGCCAGATACATCGATGACCAGACGAACGTCTGGCGGTAATTTCCCACCAGTTTCAGCTAAACCGACATTCTCCTGAGCAGAGACAAAACCAGCACATAGCAAACAGAGAACACCAAACAGGGTGCGCAAAAAAATCGTCATAACGAGACTCGCGGTGATAACAGGCGAATTCAACCTAAGCTTTAGTTATTTATAGCAGTAAACTATCAAAAATGCCGGTTTAAGCCCCGGTATTTGTCCATTCTCAACTAGTTTCCACTAGCTTCTGGCTTTAGACGGAGACGTATCACCCAACGGGAGACAAAGAAAACGGAGGAAAGGGTAACCGCTACAGCCATGGCGCTGAGCAGAGGTAAACCTGCGCGCCAAAAAGCAGAGCCACCTTCAAATAGTGCCTCAATAATGGCAATCAAAATAGCCGGAGACAGGTAACCCTGTTGGGTATTGGTATACCAGGGCACAACTATGGCCACAGCGACGACCAATCGAGCCAAGTGGCGTACTTCCGGCCATGGAACACGCCGGGTAATGTACCACCAACAGGCGATGAGCAAACCGGCCCCTAGAAGGTAATATATCCAGGCATAGAGATATTCGGTTTCAGTCATCATAGTGCTATTGTCTCTTTTCGATTAATACTCAATAGTGCGGTGGGCGCTCATCGTGCGAACTGTCTGCAGGGCCTTGTGATTGCTCCAACTGGTACACCATATCATTCATTTTTTTATACAAAAGATGTAGCTGCTTTTGTAAGTCGCGCACTTCCCCATCGAGGGTTGTCACCTGTCGATTAAGTGTACTAATAGTATCTTCTTGAAAGGCGATACGCGCCTGTAAATCTTCAATTTCCTTCGTCATAGTCTCTTTTTATACCCAGTGGACAATATGCTCATCCAACCCATCCGGGTGAACGCACACTTCCGATAAGATTTTACCCCGCACAGAAATCCCCGCTTCGGCGACACTGTCTACATTCCCGCTAACTAAAGGGTGCCAGCTGGGCAAAGGGTTGCCCTGAGACAGCAGACGGTAGGCACAGGTTTCCGGTAGCCAGTCGAAAGTTTCTGGCTCTTTTACGGTTAATACTAAGCATTCTGGTTGCAGACGTTTCCGATCGGCATATTCGCGACAGCGGCAGCTGGATTCCTCCAGGTAACGGCAGGCGACACGCGTAAAATGTAGCTCACCAGTGTCTTCGTCTTCCAACTTGTGCAAACAGCATTTTCCACAACCATCACACAACCGCTCCCATTCGCTCTGATCCATCTCAGCAAGGGATTTTTCCTCCCAATACAGGGACACTAGCCGCGTCCCATTTTTGCATTGGGTATTTTTTGCATATAATTATCACCAAGGATAATTGATGGCGGCAACTGGAGGTAGAAATCCTGCTTTTCAATACTTTCGATCACGGATTCTACATCGGCTCGCGCGAGTTTTTTCTCCTTAGTCAGCAACAGCGACATTGCCAATTCAGCCTGCCCGAATTGTTTTTGGAGAGCTTCCGGTAGCTGCTTCAGCGAGTACCCTTTACGAACATAAAGGTACATTCCCTCTTTCTTTTTTGATCGATAAATATCGGTTAACAACATCATTCTTCAATTTCACCGCAAATGGTTTGCGCCAGTGGTTCACTTAATAAGTCATAACGCCACCCGGAAATATGGGACTTAAGCGCTTCCAATATGTTTTCCAGATTATCGGATTCCTGCTGAAAAAACCGGCGGGTAATGGCTTCGTAATCACGCTTTTTCATCAACAATTCCGGAGCGACATTCTGCTCCTCCGCAATCACTCCGACACAGGCGCGCATTTTCTTTGCCCACTTATTTTCACTACTCGTTAAAGGCTTTTCGATTAGAGCGGGATATGATTCAACATCCTGCTCCAAGGCTGCCTGCACCACCGTAATTAAATTTTCACCATCCGTACGAATCATGCGATCCGTTAAGCCTTCAAATGCCCGCAACTGCGAGATATGGCTAGGCGCTGCGGAGGCTATATCCATTAGCGAATGTTCTTTTATCACGCGGTTGCGAGGTACATCCCGATTTTTAGCGCAGCCCTCTCGCCATTGCGCCAACGCCTTCAGTATGGTGAGATTTTTACGGCTGAGACGCCAAGCCTGCTTAATACGTAGATAACTGTTGGCATCACCCTGATTATTGCCAAATGCCGTGAGCACTTGTTCGCAATCATCCGTAGCCCAAAACAACCGATCCAAATTTTTCAGCTTTAGAATTAGCACCTGAGCGAGCTGAAACAAATCTTCAACATCAATTGCCGCATAATCAATTTGCGCGGTACTCAAGGGGCGCTGTAACCAGTCGGAACGCGTTTCAGATTTCGGTAAATCCTTATCTAATACGGCCTTAACCAAATTACCATAACCGACAGAAAAACCATAGCCACACAGCGCTGCGGCAATCTGGGTATCAAATAATTTAACGGGAATTACGCCCAACAGATGTTGGAAAACGTCTAAATCCTCTGAGCAGGAATGCAATATTTTTACAATATTGATATCGGTCAGCATTTCCCCAAAAGCAGAGCAATCCTGAATAACGGTTGGGTCAATTAAGTAGTTGGCTTCACCATCATTCACCTGCAACAGCGCTGCAATGGGATAATACGTCTGACTACGCATAAACTCTGTATCTACAGCCAGTATTTTACAGGCACGCCAACGGGTACATAAATCGTCCAGCGTTTTTTTATCTTCGACCCAATGAATGGGTTGGTTACAAAGCATTTTTATCATTTGTATTTATATTTCTCTTCGGCTGTTTAATGCGTGGGCAAGTGTACTGCCATCAATATATTCCAGCTCACCACCGATGGGGACACCATGTGCAATACGGGACACTTTAATACCGTGTACCTTTGCCCGCTCGGCTATATAGTGTGACGTAGCTTCACCTTCGATGGTTGGATTGGTGGCAATGATCAATTCTTCAATTTCTTCATTTTGAAAACGCTGGCCTAATACGTCCATTCCAATTTCTTTAGGACCTATACCGTCAATAGGCGATAGTTTTCCAAGCAACACAAAATACACACCGGAAAAAATACGCGCTTGCTCCAACGCCAGAACATCCGCTGGTGTTTCAACCACACACAACTGTTTGTGGTTCCGCTTGCTATTACTACAAATATTACAAAGCGTTTGCTCCGTTAAGGTTCGACACTGCTGACAGCGTTGCACAGCCTCAATAGCGACCGCTAAGGCTTTTGCCAACTGATCGGCTCCCGCACGATTGTGTTCAAGCAGATTTAGCGCCATACGTTGAGCGGATTTTGGGCCTACACCAGGAAGTACGCGTAATGCAGAGATTAATTGGTCTATTAAAGGGGAGAACATGTGTTTCGTTAGTTATCTCAATGACAGCGTAAAATAAATATTGCCCCGAACCACAAAAATCATCAACTGAGACAACCTTAGCTTGATACCAGGGAAGAGCTTACGTTAAAACGGCATTTTAAACCCGGGTGGCATTTGCATTCCGCCGGTTAAATCACCCATACATTTTTTGTTTTCTTCTTCTATTCGGCGCACGGCATCGTTAACCGCAGCGGCCAGCAAGTCTTCCAACATTTCTTTATCTTCTTGCATTAAGCTGGAATCGATATTCACGTTTTTAATATCGTGACGACCGGTCATGGTAACTTTTACCAAACCAGCCCCGGCCTGCCCTTCCACTTCCGTATTGGCAATATCGTCTTGCATCTGCTGCATTTTTGCCTGCATTTCCTGAGCTTGTTTCATTAAATCGCCCAAGCCTTTCATAGTCACCTCAATCGTAATGAACCGTTTGTGAATCTAACACTGCACCAAACTCCTGTTCCAGAGTTTGCACCACCGGATCCCCCGCTAGTGTTTGCAATGCCTGTTGATGCTGCTCTGCTTTTTCCCGCTCAAAACATTGAGCGGGAGTTTCTGTGCCTTCAGGCAATGTCTGTAAGTGTATATCGACTTTTACCGGCTGCTGGAAATAGTCACTGAGTATACCGGCCAAACGCTGGCTGTGGGAGCTATCGAACAGGCTGCCTTTGTTTTCATCCAGGCCAAAATATAACTGCGCACCTTCTCGTCCCAACAATACACAATTTGCCGCAGTGCTTTGCAGTATGCCTTTGATATTTAATTGCCGAAACAATTCCACCCAATTGACTGGCAATAATTGCTCCAAAGTCAGGCTACCAGAAACAACCGGACTTTCCGGCGTTTTTGGCTCCAGAACAGAAGCCACCCTTTTCTCTGCAATCCCCTCTTTGCCGGTAATGGCCTTCACCTGCGCTTTCAGTTGCGCATTGATATCGGCTTTATTTGTGTTTTTGTCTACAGTATCAAGAATATTGGCCAGCGCAGCCGCTGTCGATGCCTCCGGCGTTTCCTTCAAGATGGTTTCTACTGGATCTAGGGGTTCTAGCTCAGAAACTACTGTCGCGGGGAATTCAGACACTGAAACCGCTGTAGCAACGAATTCCACTGCTTGTTCAGTGGTTGGCGCGATTTCAGGCTGGGGCTTTTTTACGCTGGCAGAATCCTCCTCGACCGCAGGTAGGCTATCTACTGCAGACGGCACTACCAATGGCTTTCCAGGTATGTCGACAACGCCCTGTGGTTTGAAGGCCAGCATTCGCAGTAGCGTCATTTCAAAGCCGCTGCGAGGGTCGGATGCCAAATGTAAATCTCGCCGACCAATAAGCGCTGTCTGATAGAACAGCTGTACATCTTCTGCTGGCATTCGGGAGGCGAATTCCAATATCTGCTTGCGATCACCAAAGCTGTTGTCCAACGCTTCCGGTAACGCCTGAGCAATCGCAATTCGATGTAGCAGTGTTAATAGATCGGCCAGAGCCGCATTAAAATCCGGGGCGTGCTCGGCAAACTTGGCCACGGATTCCAGCAGCTGCTTGCCATCCGAGGTCATCAATCCGGTCATTAAGTTCTGAATAAGTTGGTGGTCAATGGTTCCCAACATCAGCGCCACATCGGACTCACCAATTTGACCGCTACCATAGGCGATGGCCTGATCGGTGAGGCTGAGTGCATCGCGCATACTGCCATCGGCTCCACGAGCCAGCAACCATAACGCGGCTTCGTCAAATGGCACGGCTTCGTTTGCCAGGACATGCTGCAAGTGGCCCACAATACGCTCAGGGCTCATATTTTTAAGATTGAACTGTAAACAGCGGGAGAGCACCGTAACTGGTAACTTTTGTGGGTCGGTAGTCGCCAGTAAGAATTTCACATGCTCCGGAGGCTCCTCCAGAGTTTTCAGCAGTGCATTGAAGCTGTGGTTGGAGAGCATGTGTACCTCATCGATGAGGTAGATCTTATAACGACCCCGGGTGGGCGCGTACTGAACATTGTCGAGCAGCTCGCGGGTATCCTCAACCTTGGTGCGCGAAGCGGCATCCACTTCAATCAGGTCAATAAAGCGACCTTCACTGATTTCAACACAAGAACTACATTCGCCACAGGGTGTGGATGTTACGCCTGCTTCACAGTTCAAACACTTGGCGAGGATACGGGCGATGGTGGTTTTACCCACACCACGGGTACCGGTGAACAAATAGGCATGGTGCAGTCGGTTGTGATCCAGCGCGTTGATCAGCGCCTTCAGCACGTGCTCCTGCCCCACCATTTCACGAAAGTTTGCGGGCCGCCACTTGCGGGCGAGAACCTGATAGCTCATTAGGGATGAGTCTCTTAATGATAAAAAAGAGCCATTATACCTGCGGATTCGGTTTATGTCTGAGCGGGGAGAGTTTTGTTGAGTAACAAGGGACTGGAGGGGACTCAACCCAGCCACACCCCGGCACACAATTATACTGCTACCGTTGCTCCCTTCCGGGCCTGGCGGAGTTTACAGCGAATTGTTGCGAGGGGACCAGATTGAGCCACCATTACATATTGGGCCGCTAGAACACAACCCAAGGGATGCGCATTATCCGGTTTTGGCCGGACAATGCAACACCGAAGGAAAGATTTATTTACTGATTACGCGTAACGAGATCACATGCTCAACCTGCTGAATGGCGTCAATAACGGCGTCACTTGGGCGAGATTCAAAATCGAGAATCGTATAGGCCACGTCGTTACGACTTTTGTTGACCATATCGATCACATTTACGTCGTTCTTGGCAAAAATGGACAATACATTACCCAGTACACCCGACACATTTTCGTTGGTAAAGGTAATACGACAACCAGAGGCGATCAACCCCATATTGGTTTCCGGGAAGTTTACGGAATTTTTGATGTTGCCATTTTCGAGATAATCACGCATCTGGTCCACGGCCATAACGGCGCAGTTTTCTTCCGCTTCTGCCGTACTGGCACCAATATGCGGAACTGCAATGACTTTTTCGTGACCGATCAAACAAGGCTCCGGAAAGTCACAAACATACTGACGCAACTTACCAGCGTTCAGTGCAGCAACTATATCTTCCGCAACCACAATAGCATCGCGAGCGAAATTCATAATGGCAGCCGTAGGCTTCATTAAAGCCAGCGCTTCAGCATTGATCATGCCTTTTGTTGGCTCAATAGCAGGCACATGCAAAGACAGGTAATCCAGTTCACTCAGCAGGGCCTGCAGGCTTTCTTTACGGCCAACTTCGCTTGGCAGTTTCCATGCGGCGTCAACAGACAGGGCCGGGTCATAACCAATAACTTTCATGCCCAGTGCAAGTGCAGCTTCCGCGACGCTAGAACCAATGGCACCAAGACCGACAATACCTAGAGTCTTCCCGGACAGCTCGCTGCCGGCAAAACGCTTTTTCTCGGCTTCCAGCAATTTGGACATTTCGCCGGCGTCGGTCATATCACCCAACGAAGATACGAAGTCCCTACCTTGCAAAATGCCACGAGAACTAAGCAGCATACCTGCCAAAACCAGCTCTTTTACCGCGTTAGCGTTAGCGCCAGGCGTGTTAAAAACAACAATCCCTTTTTTGGTGTAGGCCTCAACGGGCACGTTATTGACACCAGCACCGGCACGGGCGACAGCCAACACCGATTCTGCCAGTGTTTCGTTATGCAGCTTTTGGCTGCGCAACAGAACGGCATCGGCATCCGCAAGGTCTTCGCCCACACGGTATTGTGACTCAGGAAAACGGCTTAAGCCCTTGTCCGAGATTTTGTTGTATGTACGAACTTGATACATGCTATTTGCACCTTAGTTTGAAATGAAAAATCGGAATAAAAATGTGAATAGGGTCACACGTACTTGTCAGTATACTTAACATTAAGGCACGCCCTAATTTGTAAGCCCTTGTTTTAACTGGACTTAATTTGTGGCCCCATTATTGCTAAACAATAAGAACCAAGCTTTAAAAGGCCCTCTGGGCGGTTTTCAGCGAGGTAAAACCTTGTTTCTTCGATTCGGCCCTGGCTTCCAGGGCCATTTTATATGCGCGAAACAGGGAGTCTTGCGACTCTATTGGGTAACTTGCTCGTAGGCCCAGGCCAACCAAGGCATAAGTAACTCTAGATCAGAGGCCTCAACCGTAGCTCCCGCCCAGATGCGCAGACCCGCTGGCGCATCACGATAAGCGCCAATGTCGTAAGCCACGCCTTCATCTGCCAACAATTTAATCATGGCTTTCACCTGATCTGGCTCAGCTTTTAAGGTTAAGCAAACACTGGTATTGGAAAGAGTTTCAGGCTTATCAGCCAGGAAATTAACCCAATCATTGTCGTTAACAAATTTTTCAACAACGGCAAGATTTGCCTCCGATTTAGCGACAGCTCCAGAGAGACCACCCAGGCTTTCTACCCAGTCGAGCGCATCCAGGTAATCAGCCACGCACAGCATCGATGGTGTATTGATGGTTTCGCCACGGAAAATACCCTCTATCAACTTCCCGCCTTTGGTCATACGGAAAATTTTAGGCATCGGCCAAGCAGGGGTATAGCTCTCGAGACGCTCAACAGCGCGAGGACTGAGGATCAGCATACCGTGAGCACCTTCGCCACCCAACACTTTCTGCCAACTGTAAGTAACAACATCCAGTTTTTCCCAAGGCATATTCATGGCAAATACGGCAGAGGTCGCATCACAAATAGTTAAACCTTCACGGTCATCAGCAATCCAGTCACCATTCGGCACTTTTACCCCTGAAGTTGTGCCATTCCAGGTAAAGACGACATCTTTAGTGAAATCCACTGCCGACAGGTCAGGCAACTGGCCGTAGTCTGCTTCATGAATACTCACATCGTCGAGCTTAAGCTGTTTGGTTATGTCGGTTACCCAACCACTGCCGAAGGATTCCCACGCCAGCACATCAACAGCTCTCTCCCCCAATAAAGACCACATGGCCATTTCTACCGCACCGGTATCAGAACCGGGAACCACTCCAACGCGGTAGCCCTCAGGTAAGCCCAGAACTTTAGCTGTTTGCTCACATACACGAGCCATGGTTTTCTTACCCAGAGCCGAACGATGAGAGCGCCCTAAAGTGGCAACGTCCAATTCACTTACGCTGTAACCTGGGCGTTTACTACAGGGGCCAGATGAAAAGTTGGGGTTATTTGGTTTAGTTTGCGGTTGCATTTTAGTCCTCTAGATAACGGTCAAAACCCCTTCCGGGGTTTTGAGTGCTTGCGCTTGGATAACATTTGTCTGTCGTCGCCAGTAATGAAGCAGGGTGCCTGGAAAAGAGATTGCGACAAACGACAGGCGCGGTTGCGGGTTTATAAATGATTCGCCCTTAAATGGGGCGCATTATGCCATTTTTGCTGCTGGACGCCTAGTAATCCCAGGCTCTGACACCATACGAAAGCACCTGCAATTGAACAGGATCAACCCTTGGCACGCATTAGTACAGCAGCGTGTACATTTTCCTTTGATACTCGACAGCAAGCGGATCTCCCTTACCTAGAACGGCCAACACGTCGGTATAGGTTTTTTTTGCCTTTCCGTCTTTGAAGTTGAGGTTTAACCGAAGAATGTCGTACAACAAGGAAAGCGCCTCCTCATAATAGTTGTTCTGACTGTATTGAACCGCTAGAAGAAAAGCAATTTCCCGATCTTCCGGATTCTCCCGGTACTGCGCTTCCAAAGCTTCCACTTCCGGAGCCTTACCCGCCTGCCGAGCCAGCTCCAGCCTGGACATAAGGTTTTGATATTCTTGATTCTGATCTGCCATTTTGATTTTTGCCAAAATCGCCTCGGCATCACCTAAGCGATTCAATTCAAGCAGGACTTTTGCCAGCATTATAGCTATATCTGCTTGCTCACCAGAATCTTTACAGGCCTGCAGCAATAGAGGCAAAGCTTCGGCATACTCGCCCTGCTCCATCAACCCCCCGGCCTGCCTTAGCTGAAGATCCCAAGACTTTGGCAAGTGCTTGCTTAGGAATTCTCGAATCTGTGGCTCCGCCTGAGCACCAGTAAAACCATCAACCGGCTGACCATCTTTTATCAACATCACAGTAGGCAAAGAGCGAACACCAAATTGACCTGCAATCATTTGCTGCTCATCGGCATTAACCTTCGCCAACAAAAAAGCTCCCTGATACTCGTCAGCCAATTTCTCCATCATCGGCATCAATGCTTTGCAGGGACTGCACCAATCCGCCCAAAAATCGATAAGCACTGGGCGTTTAAAGGATTCATCTATCAGTTGGGCCTGTGCATTTGACTCGTTAATTTCTACAATGTGCTCGGACACAGTCATTCCTCTCAGGTTGGCGCGAACATCCCTTTATTTACGGGTTTTGTCTTATATGGATACTAAAGCTCAAGTTTCAATTGCCTACCCGAACAAAACCTGGGCTCGAGCTGTGTCCAGAACAACCATGCCCTACTAACACTCATTAGCTTCAAGGAGAACAGCCCATGAGTAGACTCGCCCTCGTTACTGGAGGCACACGCGGTATCGGTGAAGCCATCTCAACAAGACTAAAAGATGCCGGTTATATAGTTGCGGCAAATTACGGAAGCAATGACGAGAAAGCCAAAGCTTTTAATAAAGAACATGATATTCCCATCTATAAATTCGATGTTTCGGATTTTGACGCCTGCAAAGCAGCCATCGAACAAATACGTTCAGACTTCGGTCACGATATTGATATTTTGGTCAATAACGCTGGCATCACTCGCGATAACACCATTCACAATATGACACCAGAATGCTGGCACAAAGTAATGGAGACCGATTTGGGCTCCTGTTTTAACCTAAGTCGCAACGTTATTGAAACAATGCGTACAAATAATTTTGGGCGAATTGTGAATATTGGCTCAATTAATGGGCAGGCCGGACAGTACGGACAGGTAAACTATGCAGCAGCCAAGTCTGGTATTCACGGTTTTACCAAAGCCTTGGCTCAAGAGGGAGCGCGACATAACATCACAGTAAATGCTATTGCGCCAGGTTATATCGAAACGGATATGGTAAGAGCTGTTCCCCCAAAAGTACTGGCTAAAATTGTCGCGGGTATACCCATTGGCAGATTAGGTCAACCCGAGGAAATAGCAAGAGGTGTTGCATTCCTTGTTGCAGACGAAGCGGGGTTTATTACCGGTTCCACCATGTCTATTAATGGCGGGCAGCATATGTATTGACAGCAAAAAGCCGCTATCAGCACCATTTTCCTGATAGCGGCGACTGCTTCACTCCCTACTCGCCAACAGCTTCTGCTGGCTTTGATTCGACGTCTGAACTTGCCGGGGCAACGGCCTTACTCGCAGGAGACTTCTTTTTCGCCGCAGACTTTCTAGGTGATGCAGGCTTTTTAGCCGGTGCTTTTACAGCGTCCGGCGAAATGATATCGCTCCAACTTGGCATTTCTGGCCAACTCACTACCCCCTGAATCACTTCACCCAATTTTTCCTGCGAATCACTCAACAGAGTATAAGAGTCCTGGGTATTGGCGGACACTTTTTCCTGCACAGACTCCCAATATTTTTTTTGGACTTCACAAATCAGCTCTAGGCTTGTCTGGCCCGACAAATCCTTCACGTGCTCAATTGAATCCAACAGCATGCCACTTAAAAAATCCGCTTGTTTTTCACGGATAGCGTCCATCACTTCAAAATTTAGACTCATGATGTCGCCGAAAGGTTTAAGCAAGGATTCCGCTTGTTGATACATTTTTTCGTACATAACAACGCTCCTTATGTGATTCTGCCGAAAATTTAGAACCGAAGACACGCGAGCTCGAGACTCATAAATGTCCGCAACCTATTGCAGTGCAATATTGTCGGCAAGCTTACGATACCCAGGAGTAATGGTCAACGCCTCTATTTTGCATCGCAGCATTCCGACGCTAGAAGCAACCCTTCGCGCTCAGGTAAGCCTTTTTGGCGCGCCCTCTCTCTTTCACAACAGGATCAAACCGCCGAACAATCCCACGCACAAAAAAGCCCGGTAACTTTCCGGGCCTATGTATAACTAGTGCTATGACCGTATAACAGAGAAGCCGGTCGTACGCACAAACAGACTATTGAACAACGGCCGCACTCTTAATGACTTCCCCGGCCTTTTCCTGGGTGGAAGTAAAGAGTTCATACATTTCGGTAGAAGCTGAAACCCACTTATCCTGGACTCCTTCTACATAAGATTTCTGCGTTTGGAACACACCGGAGAAGTCTTTCTGAGAGCCTATTTCTTTGGCAAATGCCATGCTGTCATTAACCATATCGGTTACCAGAGTTTTTTGCTTTTCCGCTAACTCTTCCAGTACCTTGGTGTTTAAAGACAGCAATTCGTTCATGGGTTTAAAAGCGTTTTGAGATTGTTCAAACATTTTATCTAACATGGCCGATCCTCCATTGTAGGGTTGCTGCACTGCAATATTTAAACGTAGTTTAAGCATCATCTAAGCGTTGGTCAAGCGATTCTGCTGCAGCGCAACAACAACTGTTAGACTGAATTAAAGCTAGACGCTATTACGGTTAAAACCTGCGGGAATATTTTACGGTGAGCGGTGACGGGGGAAGGGGTTCTGTAGAGAGCCCCTTGGGCCTAGCTAGGACGTTACTCGGGCTTGTCGCCTTCTTTGGAGGGCTCATCTGGCGCATCTCCGAAGGGGCTATGCCCAGAATCCTTTTGGGTTGCCGCTCCAGTAAAACTCTGCCAAATAGACATATTCTTCTCCATCATTTGATTGAATACAGAGGCGGGAGACGTTGTATCCATAAATTCTTGCATCACCCCCTGGAAAGTATCCTGCCTCTCCATAAAGGTGGCGATACTCTGTTCCAGATACTGACGCATAAATACCTGCATATCGCTACCGTAAAAACGTATTAATTGCTTGAGCACTGTCTGAGTGAGAACTGCCTGCTGATCACTACCTTCCTGCTCGGTAATGATCTGTAACAAAATGCTTTTAGTAAGATCGTCCTCTGTTTTAGAGTCAATTACTTTAAAATCTTGATGCTGTATAACCAATTCTTTGATTGTCTCCAAATTAACGTATTGGCTTTTGGACGTATCGTATAAGCGTCGATTAGGGTATTTTTTAATAATTATCACAAGATTTTTCTCATAGTGTTTTTTATGGATTATAACGACACATCTGCAACGTCAGACTCTACTTTCTCCAATCTCACCTTTACATAACAACCCGGCGCGTCGCCAATAACCGGGTAGCGTACGCTTCCCATATCAATTAAATCGCGCTGTTCTCCAGCGAATTGTTGTAACCAGCGGTGCCAATCATTCCACCAAGAACCCTGCTGCTGCTTCGCCCCGGCCAGCCACTGCTGGTGATCTTTGGGCATTCTATCGTTTACCCAATGAGGGTATTTACCTATCGCCGCCGGATTGACGACTCCGGCAACATGGCCAGATTCGGTCAGCACAAAGCGCTTTTTTCCGCCCAGGCATTTGGCGCTGCGGTACGCGGCGGGCCAAAGCACTATATGATCTGCCATAGCCGCCAAGCAATAGCTAGGGGTCTTTATTTTACCAAGATCAATAGGAACACCTTTGACCTCTAAACCATCGGCCTGAATCAATTTATTCTCCAAGTACATTACCCGAAGATAGTATAAATACGCTGGACCGGGGATGTTGGTCGAGTCGGAGTTCCAGTAAAGGATGTCGAAGGGTGTTGGATCCTTGCCCTTTAGGTAGTTTTCAATAAAGAAGGACCAGAACAGGTTGTTTTCCCTCAACAAGCTAAAACTTAAACCTAGTATTCGCCCATCAAAATATCCGTTGGTCTGCACCATTTTCTCAATAAGCGGATACATCTGCTCAGAAATATAATTGCCAACCTCTCCCGGTTCCGAAAAATCGAACAGCGTGGTCAAGAAAGTTAGCGATTGAATCCTCCGATCTCCCTTCGACAACAAATACGCTTGTGCCATGCCAAGCAGGGTACCACCTACACAATAGCCGACAACATTAACATTATCACTTTGGGATATGGATTCCACCACATCCAAAGCCGCGACCACCCCCTCCTCTATATAACTATCGTAGGTTAAGCCCTCCAGATCTTCACCTGGATTAACCCACGACACCATAAACACGGTATAGCCTTGCCCAACCAGCCAGCGCACCAATGACTTTTGATCGTCAAGATCAAGAATATAATATTTATTGATGAAAGGCGGAATAATCAATAGAGGGTTGGTGAACACATTATCGGTAGTTGGACTGTATTGAATAAGCTCTATTAAACGGTTTTGAAAGATGACTTTACCCGGCGTATAAGCCAAATTCACTCCTAGTGTAAAGGCATCCAAATTGACCTGTGTAATTTTAAACGCTTCACTGGGGCTGTTTTCCAAATCCCGCATAAAATTATCTATGCCTTTAGCTAGGTTTTCCCCCTCCGTCGATAAGATTTCCCGACACACCTCTGGATTGGTCAACACATAGTTACTGGGAGCCACAGAACTGATAAATTGTCGAGTGTAAAAACGTACCTGTTCCTCCAATTTTTTATCATCAAACTCCAGAGTGTTAACCATTTGGTGCATATATTCAGCATTAAGCAAATAGGCTTGTTTGATGTAACTAAACATTGGATTTCCACTCCAATCCTTGTCCTCAAAACGTGTATCGCCCTTTTCTTCCTTAATTACCGGTTCAACCTTTTCCCCCATCATGGCTCGCGTCGCGCTTTGCCACAGCTCCTGCTGCTTTTCCAAAAATTGCATTTGCTGCTTTACAAATTGTTCAGCATTTACTTTCACATTTGGGATTTTGGGTGCAGGACAATGCTCTTCACTACTAAAGCAGGCCGATTGAAATTCACCGTCGAATTGGCTACGAATAATGCGCTTAATCACCTCCTGCATCATGTCGTTAAAGACACCGCTGAATTTGTTCAAATAATGCAGAACCTCTGTACGCTCCTGCTCAATCATAAGCTAAACACCCCGAAATTCATCTAACCGTCCAGCCACCATCAAGCACTATGGATTGGCCTGTTATATTTTTTGCTGCGCGTGAGATTAGATATTGCACCGTACCAGCGAGCTCATCCATTTCAATAAAGGCTTTTTTGGGCATGGGCTCAAGCATTATTTTGCTTATTACATCAGCTTCGGACATACAATGCTCCTGAGCCTGCTGAACAATTTGCTTTTCAACCAACGGTGTTTTGACATAAGAGGGACATACTGTGTTGATGGTGATATCAAACTCTGCAGTTTCCAGAGCAACAACTTTGGAAAAACCTAAAATCCCGTGCTTGGCTGCTACATAGGCGCTTTTAAATGGCGACGCAACCAAGGCATGAATAGAACCAATATTGATAATGCGCCCAAAGTTTTTCGCTTTCATCGAAGGCAACAAGGCGCGCGTTAGCATGGCTGGACCAACTAACAAGATCTCGTTCAATTGACGCCATTTTTCCGGGGGGAAGGCTTCCAGCTTGGCCACGTATTGTATGCCTGCGTTGTTTACAAGAATATCGACAGTACCCGCGCTTTGCGCAGCGGTATCAATGCTCGCTTGACTCGATACATCCAAAGACAGTGCCCGCGCACGAAACCCTTGCGATAGAATCTGCTCCGAAACGGCGGTAGCCGCTTCCATATTGAGGTCCGATACAATCACCTCATGCTGCGGGGCCAGTGCCTGAGCCAACGCGGCACCTATGCCGCTACCCGCGCCAGTGACTAGCGCAGTAGGTAATGTGCTGTGAGCAACCGTGACCATGGCCATCCCTCCTCTTAAAGCAATCCGTTAATTGTACTCCCCGCAAGCAATAACACACCAAAACTATCACTCAACTTCATTTGAGCATAGCCTGTGTTCTCCAGTGCTTCACCGATTACCCAGTAATCTACGTCACAACATTCTCGGAAACACGAAAAGCCTCTTCCACAAAATCAAGCAATTCGAAACTGCCAATCTTCACGGGGATATTGTCGGGCACGTCAAACAGCAGCCAGTCGACCGACCAGTTGGTTTTCATGCCGGGCATTATCGCCTTGAACGGCCCCTGTTGCTCCAATTCAATATAAGGCTGCTTAGCATCAGCATGTGCATAAATTTCCACTTCGGCTTCTGATGGCGCAATTTCTGCCGGATCCACACAGGGAAACAGCTTAAGAAACAACAGCCCATCATTGACGTTCGCCAACCAACCATCGGTGTTATTGGCAAATATTTTCGGTATACCCTGCAGTTCTTTCGCGTCGTATTTATACCAGTAGTGATCTGCGGCGTAATCGATAGGACAAGTAGATTGCGGCTCCGGACCGGAATCTGCACTGTAAAAGGTTAAGCCCCCCGCCACCCGGCTAATTTCCCACGGGGCCATGGTGATGATCTCACTGGATTCATTAATAATCGAGTATTCAATGGTAACGCCATTTTTAATTGGCGTTATACGCTTAACCACCCGAACCCCGTGCTGCTCATCAACAACGCTGCGCAACGAAATACACTGGCTGGAGCGTTTGACTATATCGTAGAGAGCTTGATCTATAACTTTTGGCGGTGGCCAGCCCCAGAGCGATTGCGGAGAGGGCCAGAAGGTAGAGCCGGTTTGCACTCCCGACGACATAAGGACATTTTTTGAGTTCAAAGAGAACGACTGAATCCTTCCCCCTAAACGGTTGATTGATATTTTCCTGCCTGACGACAGCAACTCCAGAGCAGCTATCTCGCTATCCATGGAAACTCCTTGCGCACAGCACCTGTCCAGGCTCACTTGAGGAGTCAGCAATAGAGGTTACCAATACTAGTGCGAACCGTTGGAGCAAAGGGGGCGATGTCTATTTATTGTTATTTATTATTGCGTTTGCCCGAAAAGTGCCACCCAGTAATCAGCACCATTCAATCGTTTTATAACACGGCTGCGAGAATAAAGACAATTAACTCCCCCTCAATGGGCCCCTACCGATACGAATATCACTCAATTAGTGTAATGCAAGCAACAATTTGACACCGAAACAAGTCAATTGAAGCTCTTGCTCTCAGAAAGCGGTAGCAAGCAAATACCCTCCAATTTGCCAGTTCAGCCCATTTTTCTTAACAAATTCTCAACGAATAACAGTTTTTTTGAGCAAACAGCTGTCAATCGCTTGAAATTCTCATAAAATACTGGCCGCCTGTACTCTGGTGGCTGTTAGTAGCGCCTGCTGAACCTTTATGATTGGGGGGGATCTTTTTTGCTGCCGTGGCTTATATTGCTCGCAATACCAGAACCTGCCGCGGGGTAGTCGCGGTTACTGCTAGCTCAACGAGGAATTATTGACTATGGTCAAAATACCCCTAGCGTCGTAGTAGAACACCGCGAACAAGGCTAAAGAAAACTAACCTAAGGAACCTCTGTTGGAATCAGCAGCCTTTTTTGGTGCCGGTTATAGGCGCGATTTGCTTTGTTACGGCCAACTATTGGCCTAACGCTGTAAAATTGTCCCAAAGCATGGAGCAAACCAACGAAATCCTAAAAAAACAACGACATCAGCTTTAAGGCGTCAGTTTCATGCATTTAACATTACTGGATCTTTCCATTATCGGCCTGTATCTGGCCAGTACCATCGTCATTGGCCTGGTTCTAAAAAGACAGGCATCCAAAAATCTCGACTCATACTTCCTCGGGGGTAAAACCCTCCCCTGGTACATGCTCAGCCTCTCCAACGCATCTGGCATGTTCGATATCTCCGGCACCATCCTGTTGGTGACCTGGCTATTCGTTTACGGTTTAAAAAGTATCTGGATTCCCTGGGCATGGCCTGTCTTTAACCAGGTTTTCTTGATGGTTTTTCTATCTCTGTGGTTGCGTCGCTCCAACGTGCTAACCGGCGCAGAGTGGATTCGCACCCGTTTTGGGGACGACCTGGGTGGCCGACTCTCCCACGGCGTTATCGTTGTCTTTGCGTTGATTGGCGTTATTGGCTTCCTGGTATACGGCTTCGTGGGCATCGGTAAATTTATGGAAATCTTCATTCCCTGGGAAGTCATAGCGCCCTACGTTCCTTTCGATGTTGCTCCCGAACGAGTCCCTCAGCTATACGGTATCGTCTTTACCTCTATCGCTACTTTTTACGTAATGCTGGGCGGCATGCTCAGTATTGTATGGGCTGACTTACTGCAGTTCACCATTATGACGGTTTCCGCTGTTGTGATTGCCGTTATCGCCATGACTCAAGTATCTCCAGAAGCCCTGCAGGCAGCGCTACCAAGCGGCTGGGCCAACCCGTTCTTCAGCTGGAATCTTGACATGGACTGGGGTAGTAAAATTCCTCAGGTGTTAGCAAAAATCGAATCTGACGGTTTCGGCTTGTTTGGTGCCCTAGTTATGATGTATTTCTTTAAAGGAATACTAATCAGTGCCGCCGGACCGGCCCCTAACTATGATATGCAGAAAATCCTTGCCACCAAATCGCCAAGAGAAGCGGCCAAGATGAGCGGTTTTGTTTCCGTTGTACTGATGCCTATTCGCTATCTGATGGTTGCTGGCTTCGCAGTACTCGCCCTGGTCTTCTATAAAGAACTGGATTTGACCGTGGCCGGTAACGCATCAGCACTGGACTTCGAAAATATTCTGCCCGCTGCAATTAAGCAATTTGTTCCTGTCGGCTTCCTTGGATTGATACTCGCTGGCCTGCTGGCCGCCTTTATGTCAACATTTGCCTCAACGGTTAACTCCGCGCCGGCCTATCTTGTCAACGACATTTACAAGCGTTATATCAACCCGGAAGCACCTGCAAAACGTCTGGTTCGCATGAGTTATGTCGTCTCTATTGCCGTTGTAGCCCTCAGTACAGTTATTGGGTTTTATGTAACTCAGGTTAACTCCATCATGCAATGGATCGTTTCTGGCCTGTACGGCGGCTACACCGTTTCCAATGTACTTAAGTGGTACTGGTGGCGATTTAACGGTATGGGTTATTTTTGGGGTATGATTTCAGGCATACTTGCGGCGTTTATAATGCCGGTAGTTGTTGGCGTCATGTTCCCGAATATTTCTCCAGCCATTGCGCCTTTATACTCGTTCCCGCTGATTATTGTGGTTTCGGGTATTTCCGCAGTGCTAGGTAGTATTTATACAGAACAAGAGAGCCCAGAACGTTTGAAAGATTTTTACTTAAAAGTTCGCCCATGGGGCTTCTGGGGTCCTGTACACGACCTCGTTGAAGCAGAACACCCAGGTTTCACCGCGAATCCAAACTTCAAGCGTGACATGGGCAATATCGCCTTGGGTATCGTTTTACAGACGTCGCTGGTAGCGTTACCCATATTTTTTGTCATCAAAGATTTCTCTGGCACAGCCATTACAGCGGTTATTGCAGGAGTTACCTCGTTGATCCTATGGAAAACTTGGTTCAACAAACTGTGTGATTGGCCAGAAGAAGAAATTAGCCAAGAAAGCGGCAATTAATTTTAATAATAATAAGAACAGATAAATTGGGGAGTATCGTGCGGTAACGTTCGATGCTCCCTACGTATTTAAACATCCTAACCACAACTAGCTAAGGTAAACACAAAATGAAATTTGGTCATTTTGATGATGACGCCAGAGAGTACGTCATCACGAACCCTAAAACACCTTACCCATGGATCAACTACCTGGGTAATGAAGATTTCTTCAGCCTGATTTCCAACACTGCTGGCGGCTACACTTTTTACAAAGATGCCAAATTCCGTCGTTTGACCCGCTACCGCTACAATAATGTACCGGTCGATAATGGCGGCAAGTACTTTTATATCAACGACGGCGGTGATGTATGGTCCCCAGGCTGGAAACCCGTAAAAGCCGAACTGGACAACTACAGCTGTGCACACGGTATGAGCTACACCCGGATTACCGGTGAGCGCAACGGTGTACAGGCAGAGGTGACCTACTTCGTACCATTAAGCACCTGGGCGGAAGTTCAGAAAGTTAAGCTAAAAAATACGTCCGGTGAAACCAAAAAACTGAAATTCTTCTCTTTCGCCGAATGGTGTCTGTGGAACGCCGAAGACGATATGCAAAACCTGCAGCGCAACCTGTCTACCGGTGAAGTTGAAATAGAAGATTCTGTCATCTATCACAAGACCGAATTCAAAGAGCGCCGCAACCACTACGCCTTCTACTCGGTAAACGCACCGATACAAGGCTTTGATACCGACCGAGACACATGGAAAGGCCTCTACAACGATTTCGATAAACCCGATGCCGTATTTGAAGGTAAACCACGCAACTCTGAAGCTCACGGCTGGTCGCCTTGCGCGTCTCACTTTATCGAAGTGGAACTGGCTCCCGGAGAAGAAAAAGACTTCGTTTTTGTACTCGGCTACATCGAAATTGACAAAGACAATAAGTGGGAAAGTAAAAACGTTATCAACAAAACTCCGGCAAAAGACTTGATTGCACGTTTTGATAGCGTTGAAAAAGTTGATGCCGAATTGGAAAAACTGCGTGTTTACTGGGAAGATTTGCTATCTACCTACGAGCTGGACAGTGGCGACGAGAAGCTTGATCGCATGGTCAACATTTGGAACCAGTACCAGTGCATGGTGACATTCAATATGTCCCGCAGCGCATCTTTCTTCGAAACCGGTATTGGCCGAGGAATGGGCTTCCGAGACTCCAGTCAGGATTTGATTGGATTCGTGCACCAAGTACCCGAGCGTGCGCGCGAGCGTATCATTGATATTGCCTCAACCCAATTTGAAGATGGTTCTGCGTACCACCAGTATCAGCCCCTCACCAAGCGCGGTAATCACACCCTTGGCGGCGGCTTTAACGATGACCCCCTGTGGCTAATCCTTTCCACCACCGACTACATTAAAGAGTCTGGTGACATGGGTATTCTCGATGTGCAAGTGCCCTATGACAACGACGAAAGCAAGGCAACAAGCCACTTCGAACACCTGAAGCGCTCCTTCTACTTCACGGTTAATAACCTCGGCCCACACGGCCTGCCATTAATCGGCCGCGCAGACTGGAATGACTGCCTAAACCTGAACTGCTTCTCGGAAGACCCTAACGAATCTTTCCAGACCACCGGCAACAAAAAAGGCTTTACCGCCGAATCTTTGATGATCGCTGGCTCCTTCGTGCTCTACGGCAAAGAATTCATCAAACTATGTAAAGTGATTGGTAAAGACGACGAAGCCGCCGAAGCTCAAAAGCATGTTGACACCATGATCGAAGCGGTTAAGAAAGACGGCTGGGATGGCGACTGGTACCTGCGAGCCTACGACTACTACGGCAAGAAAGTCGGTAGCAACGAGAACGAGGAAGGCAAAATTTTTATCGAATCCCAGGGCTTCTGCGGTATGGCCGGTATCGGCCTGGAAGACGGCATGGTTCACAAGTCTATGGACTCGGTTAAAGAGCACCTGGATAGTGAGTACGGTATCGTTCTGCAGCAACCTGCTTTCACAAAATACGTAATAGAGTACGGAGAAATTTCTACATATCCAGCGGGCTATAAAGAGAATGCGGGCATCTTCTGCCACAACAACCCCTGGATTGTTATTGCCGAAGCTCAAATCGGCAATGGCGATCGCGCGTTCGAATACTACCGTAAAATTGCTCCGTCCTACCTGGAAGACATCAGCGATCTTCATAAAGTAGAGCCTTACGCATACTGCCAGATGGTTGCAGGTAAAGATGCCTTCACCCCCGGCGAAGGTAAAAACTCCTGGTTAACCGGTACTGCGTCCTGGAACTTTGTCGCCATTACGCAATACATTTTAGGAGTAAAACCAGACTACAGCGGCCTTTCTGTTGACCCTTCCATTCCAAAAGACTGGAACGGCTTTAAGGTTACCCGTAAATTCCGTGGCGCCACCTACAATATCGAAGTAAAGAACCCCAATCATGTCAGTAAAGGCGTTACCTCACTGACAGTAGACGGCGAATCCATTGAGGGAACCGTTATTCCCCTGCAGGCCGAAGGCTCTGCGGTCAAGGTAGAAGTCGTACTGGGCTAACTAAACTAACAACGATATCCAAATATGGCCTCGATCTTTGATCGGGGCTTTTTTAATTCCCTCGCCCCCCACAAACCTCAACCAACGCAAACACTTCTTTCACGACACGATACAAATCGTAACGCCAAAAGTATTATTAGCGCGTCATATTTCTTTTTGGAATATTTTATGTCTATATGGCGCCTCTGATATATCCGTTATATATAAAAAAGGTTCTCACTCAGCGAATCAATAACAAACTAATCTGAAAATACGTAACTTTGGGTAACATGCGCACCCCTTAACTGTGTACAATTACCACGTACCTTGAGCAGCTCGCCTCGCTTATCTATTTGCTAACAGGAGTCAACCATGTTGAACAAAGCTATTGCCGTATCAATCCTAGCTCTTTCTATCTCTGCACCATTCGCCTCAGCCTTCTCCGTCGTATCCACTGACTACATCAAAGGTACTGTTGCCGAAGTCAATGCGGAGAAGAACACCATTGTGATCGAAAAAAATACTGGTAAAACTGAAACATTGACACTCTCTTCAGAAGCTAAATTCGTTATGGACGGCGAGCAATCGTCACTCCAGAGCCTGGAAGAAGGCAGCACTGTAAGCATTAAACATAAGACTTACACGCCTGTTACTGAATCGATTGAAGGTGAAATCGTTTCTCTGAACCATAAAACCAACACTGCCCGCATTCGTCTGGATTCGAAAGACGTTATAGAAGTAAGGTTCGGCAATAACGTAACCGTTACTGGCGCTGTTGCCGCTAACTCCATCGACCAGCTACGCAAAGGCTATCAAGTTGTTCTTCGCTATGCACAGAACTAAGTAAGCCTCCAATACTGTCCTAATGAAAAACGCCCGACTTTTAGTTGGGCGTTTTTTTATTTTTTAAAAACAAATAGAACTAATGGCTAGTGAGCCATATCAATCCCCCCACCAATTCGCTGATACCTATTCGATAATATCCCCGGTATACTCTTCGATGTTTTTGGCGCACTTTTTGTTTGCGCTGACAACATAACAATAACCATACGGGCAAAACCCACTGACCTACGGAGAAACCTATGGCTTCCGACTTCGCCAAAATTGGCATTAAAGAGAAAATTGGCTACGGCATGGGGGATGCCGCATTCAATTTTGTTTGGATGACGTTTATTTATTTTGGAACTTATTTTTATACAGATGTATTTGGAGTTTCCGCTCTCACAGTGGGCTCACTATTTTTATTTACCCGCTTGTGGGATACCGTTAACGACCCTGTAATGGGCATGCTTGCCGACAGAACTGAAAGCCGTTGGGGGAAATTTCGCCCTTACCTACTTTTTGGTGCAGCGCCTTTAGGTATTGTGGCAACACTTTGTTTTACAACACCGGATATTTCAGACCAAAGCAAAGTTATTTACGCTTACGTCACCTACTTTCTGGTAGGCATGGTCTACACCGCAATTAATATCCCCTACTCTTCCATGTTACCGGTGATGACCTCCGACCGAAATGAGCGCAACGGTTTATCTTCCGCTCGCTTAGTCGGCGCTTACTGTGCTGGTTTAGTAGTACAATTTGCGACGCTCGATCTCGTAGGCTGGTTTGGCGAAGGCGATGACAAACTCGGTTTTCAAATGACGATGGGGCTTTACTCCATCATTTTCGCCGTATTGCTGTTCTTAACGTTTAGCTGGACCAAAGAACGCGTAAAACCCATTAAAAAAGATCACTCGCTCAGAGCTGACGCTTTAGCTCTGCTCACCAACGTACCTTTCTATGTACTCTTTTTTGTTGGTATTTTTACGCTCAGCTGGGTTTCCATTCGCGGCGCTTCCATCATGTACTACTTCAAGTACTATCTGGGAATAGAAGATCAGGCCAAATGGTTTATGGCGGGTTTCACCATTTGTAATATTGCCGGTGCTGCACTAACCCAGTGGGTATGCAAAGGACGCGACAAAAAAATGGTCTACATCCTGCTGATGCTGCTAAATTCGGTAACAATTGGATTGGTATATTGGGTAAGCCCAGAGAATATGATTTTGTTCGGTGCGCTTCACTTTGCAAACGGACTTCTCGCTGGCCCGATAACCGTAATTGTCTTTTCTATGTATGCAGATATCGCCGACTATACCGAATCGGCAAAGGGACGACGAGTGGATGGTTTAATTTTCTCTGGTGCATCCTTCTCACAAAAAATGGGTTGGACCGTTGGCGGCGCCGCAGGTGGGTTTTTACTTGCCTTCTTTAACTACGAGCCTAACGTTGCACAACCAGAAGAAACCATTATGGGTATTCGAATAATGTTTACCTTTATCCCTGCAGTCTTATCGGTAGTCGCTGCATTGGCAATGATGGCTTATCAATTATCAGACCAAAAAATGGATGAAGTACAACAATCTCTCGAATCTGCATAATCACAAAAAAAGCCTGTTTTTAAAGCAGGCTTTTTTACTTACAACACCTCATCTTTTTCATTCGACTGGTAGGCATCGTTCACCAACCGCAAGAATTCTTCCTCACTTGAAGCCCCACGTACCTGGTATGCTGGGGCCACCAGTGTCATATTGTAACCAGGATTACTGGTAAAGTCGGGCGGAAACACTACCGCGCTCACTTCAGACATTATCGGTAAAAACCCAATCGTTGAAGCAACTGCGGCCGTCATCCACTTTCTTAAATGCATGGTTTGAGAACAGGAAACAGACACTGCCATATACACCAAACCAAAACTGATGGATATAGAAAAGAACCCCGTCGAAAGTAACCAACCTAAATTAAAATCATATACGGATAACGACAACTGCACCAATTCATCCATCACCAGTATCAGCAATAACATATTCATGTTCAGCAGGAAACGTCCTTCTATCCTTTGCAGTCGCGCCAGCATTACCCAGAGGCCTCCGTAGCAAATGGCAACAACGACATACATAACAACCGCATTAAGCTCCTTCACCAACTTGTCCGAAAATGGATTTTCCAAGTAAGCGCTGACCAAGGTTAAAACAACTGCTGCCACTATGGCCAATAAACTTACCCACCAAGATCCGAGATACGCAAACAACGGTTCGAAAGACGAAAGTTTCAGAGCTGAAGGAATCGAATGCTCCCTATCCAAAATTCGAATATTGGTTTTTCCTAGCGTTAGAATTTGCCTCGCCTGCAGTTGCGTGGAAACATGCCCTTCAAGCGTTGTTAATAAACCGTGAATTTTCGTTCCATTGAGCGAACCCAGGTCGCGAACTGAAATCTGACCGATTTCACTATCGTAACTGGCCGCCAAATGGTTCGCCTCCATATAAGGATCTTGCAAAATCAAATCATTACCATAACCACGGCCGATCGTAATCTGATCCTTTTGGAAAGAGTGAACTTCCATTACCCGGCCTGATTTAGTTACAATTTCTACAATCATTGCCAAACCACCTGTTTTATAAACCGGGATAAAAATTCGTTACTTTTGTTTTTATCAACACCGGACAAGCAAAAATGCTCCATTAACGCTCGATTTTTTTTATCTACAGTAACGGCCATATAGAAGGTATCGTACAAACCCGCAAATTTTTTATAGGGCCTTGCGCAAAAAGCTGCTCGCTTGCGAATACCGTTTTCGTCCTGCTCAACAACATCATTCACACAAGTGAAGTTATCAACGTCATCTTCACCTGCACGATTAGAAGGCCGCCCCTGGGAGAACTCCTGCGTAGCGTGCCGATAAAATGCACTGGATGGCCACTCATCTCCTTCGAGATATCGAAATTCGTATTCGAAATAGCCCGAATTTAACTCACGGGAAACATAAATCGATTGGCGACTGTTACAGCCTTTTACAACGGTGAGAATTTTTTTCTTTTCATCCGTATCACTTTGCCCCCAGCAATGGAATCCAGGGTGGATTTCACCCACCACCGTTGCTCCGGCCAACTCTTCCAATGGCCATTCGCTCGAATTTATTCCATCAATAAGTGCACTAGTTGCTTTTAATATCTGCTCACCAATATTTTTCTGCAGCTTTTTATAATTATCAGTTTTCGCAACGCTATAAGCATCGGTATTGACCAGTCGTACGTCAAAATTTTCTTCTGAAGAACCCGGCTCGTTAGCAAGGGAGCCCAACAATATTGCCAGCTTCTCCACTGGGACTAAAAAACCCACTTGGTTACCTGCCGTTTGAACGTTAACACCGACCACTCGACCAGCGGCATCAATGGTTGGCCCACCGCTCATTCCAGGGTTGAGCGCCCCAGAGAAATGAATGCGATCAAAGACATAATCATCGGCCAAGCCATTGTAATTCCCCTCAACAATGGTCATACCGATATTATGAGGGTTTCCTATGGAGTACATTTTTTCGCCTTTTGCTGGCGACTGCTCCCGAAGCAATAATGGCTTACCGCTATTCGGTGTACTGAGTACGGCCAAGTCGTTTACGATATCAATCGCCACCACCTCCAACTCGTACTCATCCTCCCCCTTTTCGATCACTATTTTGTATTCTTCTGGTTCTAGCACCACTGACGAGACCACATGGTAATTGGTGGCAAACAGTGAACCGTCTGCAACGTAAAAACCGCTCCCAGAGCTGTTTAGATTCTGTGATTTCAAATTAATGATGCGAACCTGATAAATCGAGGGGCCAAACGTCGCAAACGCCTGCTCTGCCCGACCAGGCTGTGCGACCGGTTCCTGGGCAAAAAGAGCACAACTCCCAATAGAGATAATAACGACAACAACAAACTGCAAAAAATTACATAAACGGGTTTTCAACAAAATACCTGCCTAGCCTGACAACGCTGGCTACTGTGTGAATTGTTGTTAAGGAACTCTGATCAAGACCAGTACAAATTTTGACTCAATCGTTACTTCCTTAACTATAGTTGATGGATAGTATAAGCCCACTTGTACAATGTCCACTCACACGACAAGCTGGCCACAACAGGTCACGACAAGCTCACGCGTGTTATTTATAATGCCCGACCAAACAATCACTATAAAACTATCGACTCTAACCTAACGAGATACTAAGCAATGAAATTCGGTTACTTCGACGATGAAAACCGCGAATACGTGGTGACCCGACCCGACACTCCGCGCTCATGGACTAACTACCTAGGCTCTACAGAGTACGGCGCCATTATCACCAATAACGCCGGAGGCTACAGCTTCTATAAGTCCGCTGCACAGGGGCGCTTTACCCGTTATCGCTCGAATGCGGTGCCTATGGATCAGCCCGGTCGCAATATTTATATTCGCGATCAGGAAAGTGGCGACTACTGGTCTAACGCCTGGCAGCCAGTTGGTAAACCTCTCGACCAGTACCAAAGCGAATGTCGGCACGGTACAGCCTATTCCACCATTACTTCTCAGTACTCAGGTATTGAAAGCAGCACCACTTATTTTGTGCCACTGAATCAAATCAACGAGCTGTGGTACACCACACTCACTAACAAGAGCAATAAGCCTCGTAAATTACGCCTGTTTACCTTTGTGGAATACACCACCAATTGGAATCTGGTTAACGACCTGCTCAACCTCCAGTACTCAGCCTATATCGTTAATATGTCGGTAAAAGATGGCATTATCGACCACGGTACGAACGTAAGTATGGATCCGAACCCGGACGATTTTCAAGATTCCGACCAAGGTCGCCACACCTTCCTGGCTGTTGCTGGTGCAGAGGTTAGTGGTTACGACACGGATCGCGAAAAATTCCTCGGCCCCTACCGCAGCTACCACAACCCACTGGTGGTCGAGCAAGGCGAGTGCAGCCAGTCTCTGGCAGTTGCCGATAACGGTTGTGGTACCGTGCAGATAGACATTGAGCTACAACCCGGCGAGAGTAAATCTTTCTGTGTGATTATGGGTATTGGTCGCGCCGAGGAAGAAGGCGCTGCCGCCCGCGCGCAGTTCAGCGATATGGCTAATGTTGAAAAAGCTCTGGACGACGTGAAGGACTATTGGCATTCGCGCCTGAACAACTTCACCACCAAAACACCCGATGCCGAATTGAACAGTTTCTTCAACACCTGGAACCCCTACAACTGTCTGATCACCTTCGCCTGGTCCCGCGCAGCCAGCCTAGTATACAACGGGGAGCGCGACGGTCTCGGCTACCGCGATACCGTACAGGATATGCTCGGTACCTTACACTCCATCCCCACCGAAGCTCAGGAGCGTTTGGAGCTGATGATTACAGGCCAGGTCTCCACCGGTGGAGCAATGCCAGTAGTCAAGCCCTACGCCCACACTCCCGGGGCTGAAGATTGCCCGAAAGAAACCGAGTATCGCTCCGACGACTGTATGTGGTTGTTCAACACCGTCCCGGCATTGATAAAAGAAACCGGTAATCTTAGTTTTTACGACAAGATACTGCCCTATGGTGACAAAGGCGAAGACACGGTACTTGGACACCTGAGGCGCGCCATCGAATTCAGTTTAAACCGCCTCGGTAAGCACGGTCTACCTTGCGGCCTACTGGCCGACTGGAACGATTGCCTAGAATTGGGGCAAGACGGAGAAACCGTGTTTGTTGCCATGCAATTACGCTTCGCACTGGCAACCTATATTGAAATCTGTACCATGAAAGGCGAGCTAGAAAGTGAAATCAGCTGGGCTCAAGGCCATTTGGATACGTTGGACAAAAACCTGGACGAGCACACCTGGGACGGTGAGTGGTATCGCCGCGCCTTACGTGCTGACGGATTTGTTTTTGGCTCAAAAGAAAGTGAAGAAGCCTCCATTTTCCTCAATCCGCAAACATGGTCGGTACTCAGCGGTCACGCGTCAGAAGAGAAAGCGAAACTCGCGATGGATAGCGTAAACGAGCATCTGGCAACCGATGCGGGCTTAATGGTACTGGATCCACCGGTAACCAAGCTGGACCCCAGTATTATGCGCGCCCGCCTATTCAACCCTGGCATGAAAGAAAACGGCGCTGTCTTCTGCCACACCCAGGGCTGGGTCGTCATGGCTGAATCCAAACTGGGCAACGGCAATCGTGCCTACGAATACCTGCGCACGTTTATGCCAGCGGCCTTTAACGAAAAAGCCGAAGTGCGTGAAAGCGAGCCCTACGTTTTCTGCCAAAGCACCCACAGTAAATACAGCCCGCGCTACGGAGCTTCCCGTTTGCCGTGGTTAACCGGAGCAGCCACCTGGGCCTACCATGCCACCTCGCAGTATATGCTGGGCATTAGACCAGAGTACGACGGTTTAATGATCGACCCTTGTATTCCTGCAGACTGGAAAGGCTTTACCGCAACCCGAGTATTCCGAGGCAAAACCTTTAACATTACCGTGGAAAACCCCAAAGGTATTGAAAAAGGTATTCAGTCACTAGTAGTGAATGGAGAAACCATTGAGGGAAATACCATTAACCCAGACATTTGCGGAGACAAGAATACCGTTGTCGCAATAATGGGCTAAAAAAACAAGCCTGCAGAATCCTTTTTGATACTGCAGGCTTTTTATTTCAATTAAACAAATCGTCGATAGAATCCACTACCCTCGCGCCCTTAGGTAATAGCTCCTCATCCCCTTGTTGATATTTTCCGGTTTTAACCAGGCAAGCCTGTAACCCAGCGGCAAGTGCACCAAGAACATCACTGTCAACATCATCCCCCACCATTAAACACTCACCTGCAGCAAATCCTGTAGAAGCGACTACCTGCTTAAAAAATTCTATGCTGGGCTTGCCCATTACAATCACATCACACCCCGCCGCCCACTCAATCGCATGAACAAAACCGCCAGCATCCAGTTGTAAACCACTTTCTGTTTGAAAAAATTTATTCATGCCCACCGCAATAAGCGGCGCTCCTGCGTGGCACAACTGGAAGGCTCTATTAAGATTTTCGTAATTTAAATCTGAACGCGCATCCCCGAGTACAACACAATTAGGTTCGCTCTGCGGCACATCAGAAAATTCCGATATCACCGAAGAATGGAGGAGGATATAGGGGCGCAATTGTTCTTCGACGACATAACGTTTGGCAGCTAAAGGCGCAGTAAATAATTCATCTTCCGGCACAACAATACCCATCCGCTGTAATCCGGTAATAATTTCTGCCGAAGATTTACTGGCCGTATTGGTCACAAAACGGATAACCAGACCCAACCTGCGCGCCTTGGCCACAATATCGGCTGCACCTTCAATAGCAATATTCCCGTCGTAGAGAACACCGCTTAAATCGAGGAGTAACGCTTTGCACCCAGGAGTCACACCAACCTCCATGGAATTTCTGGTAGGTTCAGAAGCTTAGCTTACGCCCCTAAAGCGACAGGGTATGGAGTAATTAGAAATATAAAAAAAGTTATCAATCTGGATATATATAGTTCGACAGCGTTTAGGATTTATATTTGCCCGTACCACTACCTTTAACGATACCCGGTACACTCAAACCCAAAAATACTACGATAAAATTGAGTAATAAGATAATGCTGCCAAACGACTCGCCTTTAGTCAGCACAAAATAGGCCCCTTTTGTGATACTCACATGACCAGACAAAAGAGACGCCACTAGAACAAACAAGATAGGCAGCACCACTGACACAGCTGTCGCGATCGTGATGGAGATGAAGAGTAAGCGCTTTACCTTATGCAAATCCTGTTGAACATAATGATTACATTCGGGACAGCGTATAGATCCGGCACCAACCCGCCACCAATGTAGTAACGAATAATGACTGTTAAATGATCCGCCGCAATTGTCGCACTCAATATTCATAGCTACTGCCGTCCTTCCAGTATGGCTGAGGGGCAAGACTACAACTTATCTATCTCATCACTCAACTTGAAGCGAGACGAGGTCACATAGGCTTCCAATTTGCGTAACCGTTGCTCCACCTTGCTAAAACGATCACGGACGCTGCTAAAAACTGCTTTTCGCTCATAGGCATTGCGAAACTTCGACTTCAAATGCCCCTCTTTATTCGTTAACGTGTTCGGATCATCATGTAAGACAAAGTAGGCGACCCAATAGGCGATAAAGGCAACCTGAAGAGTGAAAAACAAACAGGTAATTGCAATGATCCGCACAAGTACCACATCCACATCAAAATAGTCAGCTAAACCCGCGCAAACCCCTCCAATCACGCCCTTCTTGCGATTGCGATACAGCTTTTTATCACTTCTGAAATCACTCATACCTCGTGCCTCCAGTTAGGGTCCTGCTTATCGAGGATTGATTCGAGTGTTTCAATACGGTTCTCCATCTTGTCGGCCATCGCCAACAATTCCTCGATTTTCTTTTTGTCCGCCGCAGACTCCTCTGGTGCCGCGGATCGGCCTTTTTGCTTGTAGTGCATAAACACCCAGATCGGGGCCACAAACAAACAAAAAATAACCAGTGGCGCCTCTAGCATGCCAATTAGTTGATGCAGCATTCGCTTACTCCTTAGCCTTGATCTTCAGTTTTAGTTTTTACTCTTTCCTTCAAAGCCGCCAACTGAGCTTCGATCTCATCATTCTTTGCCAATTGCTCGATCTCATCCGCAAGGGACTTCTTACCCAAATCCATGGATTCCGCTCGCCCTTCCAGTTCGTCCAGTTTGCGTTCGTATCCTTCTAGCTTGGAGAGTGTCTCTTCAACAGAACCACCCTTCAACACCATTCGTACTTTTAGCTTCGAACTCGCGGTTTTTTGGCGAGTCACCAGCGATTTCTGGCGCGCCTTGGCTTCGGCAATTTTCTGTTGTAATTGTGTAATTTCGTCTTCCAGGGATTGCAGGCTTTCTTCAATTGCATCCAGCTCTGCATCAACATCCACACCCTCGTTAATAAACTTCAGTTTTTCAGCCAATGCTCCCTTGGCAAGATCTTCACGGCCCTTTTGAATGGCCAGTTCGGCTTTCTGCTCCCAGGATTCCGCCTGATCAGCGAGCCACTGCTTGCGACGCAACAACTCCTTCTTATCGGCAATGGCTTTGGCCGATACAGTTCGGACCTCTACTAGAGTTTCTTCCATCTCCTGAATAATCAGCCGTACCATTTTTTCAGGATCTTCGGCCTTATCCAGCAAAGAATTTATATTCGAGTTAATAATGTCTGAGAATCGGGAAAAAATGCCCATCTGTATGCCTCCTAGGCGCCGCTGGATTGAAATATTTTAACGGACTTGGTTAATTGATTAGCATGGTTTGTGATAACTATTACAGATTTCGTGCCAATCAAGAAAAACTCACTAACTCATTGTTTTTATTAAAATATTTTAGAAGACATGTAATCGAGCAGAAATCAACAATAGTGAATAGAGCCAATTTAACCCCAAATTAACCAATATTTAGTTGATTCAACTAACATCAGCCAGGAGGTAGTTCAGCGAGTTGCTGAGGAGTATCAACATCCTGTAGAACACCGGGGCATCCACAATCAAACAGCTTAAGATCAGCACCATTTTGTTTCAGAATACTTCCTGCCCCCCTGTCGCCTTTTAACTGAATGAGCTGCTTATAATAGCGTGAAGAGAAATAAACCGGGTGCCCTCTCCGCCCATCAAATTGTGGTGATACCAAAGGATAACCAGCGCTTAACGCCAAAACTTGTTGGTAAATGCCGGAATTTATTCTGGGCATATCAGCCAAACAAATAATCCACCCCCCCCAACCCGATGTAGCCTTTACACCGTAAGTAATGGAGTCGCCCAAGCCAGGTGACTGGTTAGGATAAAGTGCCAACTCCACACCCAAACGATGACCGATAACAGCGACTCCTTCATTACTGGCAGATGCCACAATACAGATTCGGGATGAAACCTGCTGAATGGTTTTTACTGTTTGCTCTAGCAGGCTACAGCCAGAATCCACTCTTGCACTCAGCTTACAGGTCTCGCCAAAGCGCCGCGACTGGCCCGCAGCCATCACCAGAAATCCAGGCTTAGGGAGTGTCTTTTGCATACTGCTCAACCAGATGAGCCGCAATACTCATTGCGATTTCTGCAGGTGTTTTACTTCCAATTGACAGGCCGACCGGGGCCTTTAACTTTTGTAACAATGCCTCGGGCATTTCCAGCTGCCTTAGTCGCTGCAAGCGCGCCTCGGTGGTTTTTAGAGACCCCATTACACCAACGTAAAAGGCATTTGAAGGCAGCGCTTCCAAAATGGCCATATCATCCAGGCGAGGGTCGTGGGATACAGCCACAACAGCAGAGTTATAATCAGCAAAACGTTTTTCGATCAAACCATCGGGATAGCACTGAAGAAACTCAAAATCATCCGCCTGCCACTGGCTACTCAACGCCTCTCCCGGGTCACAAATACTTACATCGAAATCCAACGACTGAGCATAGTTAGCGAGGTAATAGCTAATTTGATTAGCGCCCACGATAAGAAGTTTACGGGTAGATCCGAGATAGGTATTCAGGCATCCGTCTTCGTATCTCAACTTATGAGGTGGGCTTGTCTCAAATTGCCATTGGCCAATAGACGTATCGACAACTCGGCTAATTCCCTGTCGCTGTGACAATAAATCTAATACTGCCTGCCAGCACGTCAAGTCGTTGCTGCCCGGTTTTTCGAGCAACACACGCAAAATACCGCCACAAGGCAGCTGCAAACTCTGATCATCTCCATTGGTTTCGCCATAAGGAATTTCGCAGGGAAAATGATTATCAAATTTTCCATTGCCCAGGCGGGCAATCAAATCCTCTTCCACACAGCCCCCGGAAACCGATCCGACCACCCCGCTTTGTCGGCTCCATATCATCATCGCACCCGGTGGCCGTGGCGAGCTTCCCCAGGTGCTAATGACCGTTGCGAGATAAACCTCTTCACCCCGCTCTAAAGAGTGGCATAAGGCCTGTAAAATATCTTGGCTGGAGGATAAGAGCATGCGTTGCTACCCCTAAGTAATTGGTATAGCCCGTTATTCTCTTCTATATTAGTGAAAACAGGGTAAAGTAACGTCTGAATGCCTTGTGCAAACTTTGAGTTTGGAGACATTGAAACCCATTAATACACAGGGTGCTGTGTTAAGTCCATGACTCCCCGGTAGCACTTGAAGACATGGACAAAGTGTTTTTTGGTTCGAATGAACGAAAAAAACGCATGCCTCAGCAGGTTGCTTTTTTATTCTCTGCTTTTTTAAATAACGCACCACCACTTGCCGCATGCTGCAGTTTGTCTTTACACATTTGCTCACACTCAAGTGCTAACTGAATCGTCAATAGCACCTGGTTATTGTATTCTGCATTGAGGATTTCACCGCCATATTCGGCAACAATACGCCTTGTAATGGCTTCCAAATGAAAAGCCACCTCAACTCCAAACTCAACTGTTGGCACCATTGCAATCAATCGCGCCTTGTCTAGCGCTTGAGATACAACGGCGCTATAAGCTCTGACTAAACCACCTGCACCCAATTTAACACCACCAAAATAACGAACCACAATCGCACAGCTGTCACCCGCATGTCTCTGCGTAAGAACGTTCAATATGGGCTTGCCGGCGGTACCGCTCGGCTCACCATCATCACTATAAGCTTGAGTTTTCGGCTGCTGAGCATTACCTACAAGGTAGGCCCAGCAATGGTGGCGAGCATCAGGATACTGACTGCGAAGCTCTTCCAGGTGCTGCAGCGATTGCTCACGACTTACAACAGGAAATAAATGGCAGATAAAGCGGCTGCGCTTTTCCTCGAACTCAAAGATTTCGGGTGCAGCAAGTTGTTGATATGAAGTCGACATTCGCAACAACTTATTCATAATTGAAGGTATTCATTAAAAAATATGGTGGCGGGTGAATTCAATTTCCTTTTCCCGTACGTGAACCAAATAGACATGCTTTTCCTCTCAAGAAAGCCAGTCAAAATAATATTCGCTCCTCGCTTAGCCCAATGTCATCCCCAGATTTTTAACCCGCTTTTCGACAAAGGCGAGCAAGCCGTACTCTTTTCCAGTCAGCTTTAACGGAGAGAGCTCTTGCAACTTGCGCTGTCGACGGTAAAAAACATCACACATTTAGAATCGACGATACCCGACCATTTAAAACCGCTCAGAAGTCAGCTACCTTCATTATTCCCATACCGCTGCGCCAAACCTGTTTGGCGCGCTATTACTGTTATTGGAAATATCCAGTTTTATCGCACTCGGGGAATGCACCTACTACTCCATTGTCTCGCTCGCTTTACCTCCCCCAGCGCAAGGTGGCGACACCGGTGAATTCATATTTCGTTCAGACCATTGCTCTGGTGTGTACAAATGAAGAGCAAGTGCATGCACACCTGCATCTAACTCCTCCCGCAGTAACACGTATACCAACTGATGACGTTTAACGGCTGAAAGCCCCTTAAAAACGTCCGATACCACCGTAATTTTAAAATGAGTTTCCGAATTTTCTGGGACACTGTGTTGGTGACTCTCGTTCACCACCTCCAGAAAACTGGGGGAACATTCATCATATAACTTACTTTCAATAGCTTTATAATGGCGCTCCATGACTAATCTCCGCACTATAGTGTGACACGCGTCACATTATTGACTACAATTGTCGATACTAGCATTAAGCAAGCCTTTACATAAATAAGGCAATGGTATGAGCAATAATAAACAGGTATTCATTAGTAAGTACCCGCTCACTCCATCGCTTTAGCTAGGCATGACTAGCTCAACACCGGACGATATAAAAAATAACAGCCTTATGGCAGGCGCCTCATAGTTTTAACCATTTCCCAGCAACAGCGTTAACGAGGGGCTATGCTGGAATGGAGGCAGCCCACGGCTATACGATAGGGGATGGTATCACGTGAGCAACAACGTTAAGTCGGGAGACCTGATGAAGGACAAGAAAATCATTTTTGTCAATAGACGTAAGGGAGACGACAGACGCCAGGACGAGGATCCCTGCTGCAATATGTCTATGGATCTCTTTCACCGGAAACGCCGTAAATCCACAGAAAGGCGTGATACCAGCCGCACATTAAGTGACGATTATTACGCCTATATGCATAAAACCATGACTAAAATACAAAATACGAAGGATCCTGTCTAGATTTTTTCGCACAAAATGCCCACTCCTTAGGTCTACTCCACATCAAATTATCTCATCCCAATCACTACCCTCCATACATACCCGTATAAAATCCCTACCTCAATCAAAGCTCTCTTGCTACGATTAACAACCTAAAGAGTTGAGACCCTTGCTCTTTATCAAAGGAGCCCAAGATTTAAACGGCACTACATCCTGGGGACTAAACTGACGCGCACAAAAAAGCCGCTAGTAAACTAGCGGCTTTTTTGTGCTTTCTATTTTCCTACAGATTAAGAAACTTCGGTACCTACCTGCAGAATTTTCATGGTATTAGTACCGCTCCTAATATTGGCCGAATCTCCTTTGGAAATCAGAACCAAATCACCATCTTCCAAGCCTTCCTGCTCACACAAAATTTCCAGCGCACGCGCATTCGTTTCAGCATAAGGGATAGTATCACTGGCAAAAAGCATGGGCTGAACGCCACGGAACAAGGCTGCACGACGCAGAGTCTTCTCGTGACGAGAAAATGCAAAAATAGGCAGGCGGGCACCGTAACGAGACATAAGTAATGGTGTAGAACCCGTTTCAGTCAAAGCCGCAATACACTGAACATTTTGCAGCTCTTGGGCCGTGTACATAGTTGACATGGCAATTGCCTGATCAATAGCAGTAAAACCACCTTCAGGCTTTTCGGGTGGAACCTCTGCTTGAGGATGTTTTTCCGCTCCGCGAATAATACGAACCATGGCTTCAACAGTTTGCACTGGATACTTACCAGCAGCAGTTTCAGCAGACAACATCACTGCATCTGTACCATCAAGTACGGCATTAGCGACGTCAAAAACTTCCGCTCGAGTAGGCAGCGGACTACTGATCATAGTTTCCATCATCTGAGTTGCAGTAATAACACAACGGTTCAATGCGCGCGCACGGCCGATCAAATGCTTCTGAACCGCAATCAATTGAGCATCGCCAATTTCGACACCCAAGTCACCACGAGCAACCATAACAACATCAGAAGCCAGAATAATATCATCTAAAATTTCATCGTCGGCAACAGTTTCCGCACGCTCAATTTTGGCAACCAAATACATGTCGCCACCAGCCTCACGGGTGAGCTGACGCGCCAAGTTCATATCTTCAGCATTACGAGGGAAAGAAACCGCTAGGTAATCAACACCGATTTTAACCGCCGTCTTAATGTCCTCACGGTCTTTATCCGTAAGTGCAGGCGCTGACAAACCGCCGCCCTGGCGATTAATGCCCTTGTTATTAGAAAGTTTACCGCCAACAATAACGTCGGTGTGGATACGAGAACCATCGACCGACTCAACCTTCAATACAACACGACCATCATCCAGTAACAACATATCACCTGGATTCACGTCTCGAGGAAGATCTTTATAATCTATACCCACCTCTTTCTGGTTACCGGCATCACGCTCCAATGACGCATCGAGAACAAATTTATCGCCAATTTCCAGCTGAATTGGGCCTTCTGCGAAGCGTGCTACCCGAATTTTTGGACCTTGTAGATCGCCGAGGATCGCGACATAAGTATTGTGTTTTACCGATAGTTCACGCACCATTTCTGCTCTACGCGTATGATCTTCTGGCACGCCGTGTGAAAAATTCATACGTACAACGTTTACACCCGCAACAATCAATTTCTCAAGGATACCGGGCTCATCGGTAGCCGGGCCAAGGGTGCTCACAATCTTAGTACGTCGATACATATAATACTCCGTGGGATTCAGGTACAGGAAAATGCGCGCATTCTACTATATGCGGAGCGCCAATTGTAATCGGTTCTCTAATAAATAATGGTAGTACGGGCAATTATTCGCCGAGAATGGGTAACTTCTTGCTAACTAGTCTAGTCCATTCCATCATCAACGCTAAATATTACCGTATTTATTTAGGGGAAATGAAAAACGGGCGCTAAGCGCCCGTTTCAATGCAAGTAGTGTAGCGTGTAGATGTTACATTCCCGAGACCAAGGAAATCATAACACCTGCGGCAACCGCAGAACCAATAACACCCGCAACATTGGGCCCCATTGCATGCATTAACAAGAAGTTGTGAGGATTTGCCTCCAAACCAACTTTATTGGATACGCGAGCCGCCATAGGTACAGCAGAAACCCCCGCGGATCCAATTAGCGGGTTGATCTTCTGCTTGCTCAACACGTTCATCAACTTAGCCATTAACACACCCATCGCAGTACCGATAGCGAAGGCCACGATACCCAACACCAAAATACCTAGTGTTTTGGGGTCCAGGAACTTATCCGCTGCCAGCTTCGAACCAACAGAGAGCCCCAGGAAAATCGTGGTAATGTTAATTAATGCATGCTGAGTCGTATCAGACAGACGATCCACCACACCACATTCCCGCATCAGGTTACCAAAGCAGAACATACCCAGTAATGGTGCCGCATCCGGAAGCACGATAGCGACCAAGAGCAATAGCAATATTGGGAAAGTGATTTTCTCTCTACGACTTACCTCTCGCAGCTGAGTCATCACAATCTCACGCTCTTCTCGAGTCGTTAGCGCTTTCATAATGGGCGGCTGAATCAATGGTACCAACGCCATATAGGAGTATGCCGCTACTGCAATCGCACCTAACAATTCCGGCGCAAGCTTACTGGACACGTAAATAGCTGTAGGGCCATCTGCGCCGCCGATAATCCCGATTGCAGCCGCGTCTGCGATACTAAAGTCCATAATACCAGCAGCGGAAAGACCTACCGCACCCATGATAGTTGCGAAAATACCGAACTGTGCCGCAGCCCCTAAAAACAGGGTTTTTGGGTTTGCCAGCAGCGGACCGAAGTCAGTCATCGCTCCAACGCCCATAAAGATAATGAGCGGTGCAGCGCCAGTTGCCACAGCGACCGAGTAGAAGTTATATAGCATACCGTTGGTATAACCAGCCTCCAATGCGATCTGGACGGCAGCATGATGAGCTGCTGGCCCAGCCGAACTATAAGCGGTAACTAACTCCTTCACAGACTCCCATGCATCTACTCCCAACACTCTCGCGAGCTCTGCCAATACTGCCGGATCACCACCGACAATAGCATTCTCAACCGCAGATAACGCCAGTCCGGCACCCGGTATATTAGCTAGAATTCCGCCAAAACCGATAGGCACCAGCAGTAATGGTTCAAAACCTTTACGAATGGCAAGGAACAGCAACATCAGACAGATAAATATCATAATGAGCTGCCCAGACTGCATCTGATACAGGCCAGTCGCCTGCCAAAGACCTAACAAATTCCCCATGAGTGACCCCTATGATTATCAAGCGATAGTAAGCAGGGAATCGCCCACTGCTACTACATCACCGTCTTTAACAGTTACCGAGCCAATAATGCCCGACTGAGGTGCACTAACTTGTGTTTCCATCTTCATGGCTTCCAAAATCAGCAAAGTATCGCCTTTCTCTACTTGCTGACCAGGGCTAACCATAACCCGGAAAATATTTCCAGCCAGTGGTGCATTCACCGGATCGCCGCCCGCTACTGCTGCTGCCGCAGCAGCATTACCGCCCGCATCGCCCGCAGCAGCACCACTCAAAGGTACAATTCCCGTCAGCTCGCCCCCATTACTAACGGTCACGGTGTAGTCCTTCCCTTCGACATTGACGGTGTATATTTCGTCACCGTTTGCCGCTTTGACCACTGAAGTCTCTTTACCCGTTGGTGCGGGCTCGAAAGCATCTGGATTGCCACGATT
Organism: Teredinibacter haidensis; assembly: GCF_014211975.1. Classification (NCBI taxonomy): domain Bacteria; kingdom Pseudomonadati; phylum Pseudomonadota; class Gammaproteobacteria; order Cellvibrionales; family Cellvibrionaceae; genus Teredinibacter; species Teredinibacter haidensis. Next base: position 979,177 of record NZ_CP060084.1, on the reverse strand, counting down.
AGCCAGGAACTTCAAACCAACCTGAGGAAACAGCGAGTAAATTAAAACATCATCAATTTGCCGATCACCGGTATGCAACTTTACGCCCTGTTCTTCGGCTTTTGCTATTAACTCGGCGGACAGCGCCTCTAGCTCTGGTTTTAACAGATCAGCGGGGCGACACGTAATTGGTGACTCACCCTCTTCCAGTACACGGGCCTGCAACTCTTTATTAATTTCAGCTGGCGCCACACCGTACTCACCGCGCAAAATGCCACGAGTTTCTTTAGAGATATTGGCGTAACGCTCACCACAGAGAACATTCAATACTGCCTGAGTACCCACTATTTGCGAGGTAGGCGTTACCAATGGGATATAACCCAAATCTTTGCGTACGCGTGGAATCTCTTCCAATACTTCATCAATTCGATCAGCCGCACCCTGTTCT